>NZ_JASJOU010000001.1:0-325304 GCF_030068605.1 Xanthocytophaga agilis | reverse complement strand
TCATTATTATTCTTAAAATTAGGTACAGCCGTGTCTATCCAAGATGGACGTGTTGGCATAGCCACAGATGCATCCGTCCAGGTAATCAGGTCTGTTGAGTAGCGTGACGGAATTTTACTTCCTGTCATAAATATCCAATACGTACTTCCACTTTTGACAATTGTACTGGGATCATGTATACCTATAGATCCTTTCAGCAACTGTGCAGAGGCAGTGTGTACATGTACTAAGGTTATTAAGATAAGGCTAACACTCAATAAGGTGTTAAAAAAGTATTTGTGTGACATAGCACTTTACTGAATTGAAGTAAAACAGTAACCTACAGCGAGGTTTGCAGGATGGAAGTAAGGGAATAGATTGTTTGTCTCAACTATTCCCTTACTTCCTGTTTTGTATGGCAATGGATAGTATGCTAAAAACTTACTAACCCTTTCTTCCTTCATTTGTATGAAGAAATCCAGGTAAGTATAACTCGTATTTATAAGGTCTTCTTACCCCACACACCTAGTCCTTGTTTATTGATACCAGAAAAAACAATGGTTGGACGTTTATTTTCCCAATCCCATTCTCGCCAGATCAATAATTCCAGTTTCGCTTTTGTAGCGGCGTTAACAAGTTCCAGCGATTGCCCGATTAATTTCCAATGCAAATCTTTTTGATTCTTCACATTTCCATTGGCCAATAATTCCAATGATTTTGAGTTATTAAATAGGGTTGTATCATATTTCCATCCACCACGTATTTGTCCCTGCCAGAGTTGAGTCTTATCAGCGATTTCTGTTAACTCAATCTGTTCCCACTTTCCAATGAGTTCATTCTTTTCTATTTTACTTTGTGGCACATTTGCATATCGTTCAGGAGAAACCACAGGCCAGCCATCTTGTGTCCAGTTCATTTTGCGTACATGCAATACCATCGGTTGATTGGTTGGTGCCAGACGTCCCTGGTGAAGCATGTAAAAGGCTCCGTTATCATTAATTACACTACAATGTCCTACTCCAGCCCAGCCTGCATGATTTTGAAAACGATACGCATAGGTTAGGATAGGATAGTTATTGGTAGTATCAGCCATATTTTTGCCATTCATATCAAAATATGGTCCTTCCGGTTTATCGGCCCTTCCTACCCTTACATTGTAATGAGTAAATAGGGCATCATAGGAAACAAACAAGTAATACTTTTTAAACTGAGAATTGTATATCACTTCAGGAGCCTCCACAACCCGACTCTTCGCTTCTGCCCTATTCACAACCAGATGCCCCTGATCACCTTCCTTGACCAGAAGTCCGGTAACAGGATTGAGTTCGACACAGTATAGCCCACCAAAATAAGAACCATACAGCATCCACTGTTTACCATTTACAACATCATTGACAATGGTTGGATCTATAGCATTCATCAGGCTTGTCGAATCTGTTTTTACTACATCTCCTGCCTGAGTCCAGGGGCCGATAGGTGATGTACTGGTAGCTAATCCGATATAAGAAGTCTTTTTTCCGAAAAGAGATACAGCATAGTACATCCGGAAAGTATTGCCTTGTTTCAATACATAAGGAGCCCAAACATTCTGAGGCTCTTTACCTCCACTAACAGATCGTATATGCTGTACAGCCTCATCGGGAATCTTATCCAATGCCCATCCCAGAAATTCCCAGTGTACCAGATCTTTGGAACGACGCACTTGAATATTTCCCTGCTTTACTTCCGGATTTTTTCGTTCAGCATTTCTGGGAAAATAAATAGCATCCGTAGAGTATACATAATAGTACTCTCCCACTTTGATACAGGAAGGATCATGGACATTATACCCTGCCCATTCTTTATAATGATCCAATCCGGCAATGTCTGTATAATCGTCTTTTATCTGAGGATCTAAGGTTTGTGTTTGTGCAAAGCCTGTTATGAAAGATCCCACTAACCAGAATAAAAATATGATTCGAATTTTTAGAGTCATTTTAGGTAGAGATTAATGCAAGTGGAGAAAGAATTTTACTTCTTTCCCCAGATTGCTTTTCCATTGGCATCTAATCCGGTAAATACGAGGCAAGCTTTTTTGTTTTCCCAATCTCTTCCACGTTCCACATATACTTTGGTAGTTACACTATTCTGAGTTAGTGAAAGCCAGGGAGCTGTGTATGCCCATTTGTTATCAGAAGTATCATTGATGGTACCATCGGCATTTAATTTTAATGAAATAGAAGTCTGAAAATCTGGAGAGACTTGTTCAGTTGAATAACCAGGAACAACCTGATAATTTAACGTAATCTGCTCCCATTCTCCTGCTAATTCTGAATTAGCAATGGTTGTCTGTTCAGTAGCAGCATATCGTTCAGGGGAAACTATCGGCCATCCATCTTCTGTCCAGAACATTTTCCGCACATGCAGCACCATAAAGTACTTATCAATGCCAGGTCGTCCCTGATGTGCCATATAAAACTGATCACCAGTTTGAAAAACGGAACAATGGGAAGTTCCCTGCCAGCCACTATGTCCATTGAACTTATAGGGGGCTACAATCATTGGGATATTATCCTGTTCCAGATTCATGTCATTGCCATTGAAATCAAAGAAAGGACCTTCAGGAGAATCTGCTCGACCGACTCGTACATTGTACTTGGTTTCCAGCCAGTCGTATGCGATAAACAAATAATATTTTTTGAAGGTACTGTTATAAATAATCTCAGGCCCTTCAATATTTCCATTCACCACTCCTCCTGTAAAACCACGTTGAGCCACCCGGGTACCTTTCGAACTCGTGTTGGTCGCTAATCCTGTTGTGGCATTGAGTTTCAGGATATAAATACCATCCCAGGCAGACCCATAATACATCCAGTGTTGCCCCTGCTGATCAATTAATACAGTAGGATCAATCGCATTAGTTTGTATAGTAGTAGTGTTCAGTGATGTTACAACCAATCCTTTTTCCGTCCATGGGCCTGTAGGAGAGGTAGCAGTTGCCAGACCAATCACACTCAATCTGGGAACAGCAGAGGAAAGAGAGTAATACAATCTGAACTCGCTGCCCACTTTTATAGTATACGGAGCCCAGAGAGATTGAAAAGGAGTTCCTCCGTTCTGTGAGATAAAGGCAGATCCTTTGGCAGGTAATCCATCAAACGCCCAGCCTACAAACTGCCAGTCAACCAAATCCTTCGAACGTCTGACCTGAATTCCAGCAGGAACAGTGATGCCATATCCTGCGTCTGTACTATAACAGTAATAATAATCTCCTTCTTTTATAATGGATGGATCATGCGTATTGTATGGTCCCCACTTATATCGGTATTCATAGGCAGATATACTGGCATAGGTATCTGTAAGCTGGTCTATATTAAAGACTGGGTTAGTTGTAGTTGTAGTATCTTTGCCACCAGGCGTTACGTCGGCTTCTTTTTTACAGGAATACAAACAACTATAAACCAAAAGCCATACAAGCAGAAGCTGCTTTAGTAGTATATTTTTCATACGCTTTGAATAGGTTTATGTAGGATAGCTGATTAGCTGGTTTATCAATTCAATAAGTACTGAGAGAAGAAGCAAAGAACCACCTATCCTTTCTGAGTTGAAGGACAATCTGACCAGAGTACAAGTGCATATTCTGGTCAGGAGCTAAATTTTGAAAGACAGATCTTAATTTGCAGGATTAGGCAATAGGTTTTTATTCACATCCAGCTCTGTTTGAGGAATAGGCAAGTATTCATTACCAGCTGTCCATGTATTAAAATCCGGATCATGAGTTTTTAACATAGCCAGTTTGTCTGCATCATACAACCATCCCCAACGAATGATATCGTTGATACGTTGTCCTTCACTGGCAAACTCAAGTGCTCTCTCATGTGCAATCTGATCTCTCATCTGTACTTGTGCCAGATTAGGTTTTGAAGCAACCAGATCAGGTAGATTTACTCTGTCTCTCACTTGCTGAATATATGGATAGGCAGCAGCAGTTTGGCCCAACTCGTTCAAAGCTTCTGCATACATCAGAAGAATATCTGCATAACGCAGTACACGATAGTTAATGCCTGAATTCAAATCATACTCATTAGCCACCCCCAATCCATCATTGGTATATTTTCTTGGGTAAATTTTATTGGTAGCATAGGGCCATGGATTTCCATATACAGTGGTAGAATTGTCATCTGGCTCATAAGAAGCAATAGTTGCCAGTAACCTTGGATCTGTTTTACCATCCTTAGTCTTCTCCTGTTTGTATTCGTTGTAAATCCAGGTGGTGGGTAAAAAGTCTGACCAACCATAGCCATCTGCAGCATATGTACAAGCCTGACCGGAAACCTGTTTCCAACTGGAGCTTGGATCTCCACCCCAATTTGGTACTGAACCTCCTACCTCATTCGGACCAGCAAACTGAACTTCAAATAATGACTCAGAGTTGTTTTCATTGCTGGCAGTGAAATTATCTCTATAATTAGAGACCAGACTATATATATTTAATTCAGGTCCGTTAATTAGCAGATTAAACTGATCTGCGGCATTCTGCCATTGTTTCCTATACAGGTAGGCTTTTCCCAGCATTCCTGTTGCGGCGCCTTTGGTTGCACGGCCAATCTGCCCCATATCTGCTCCAGAAACATTACCATAAGACACTGGCAATCTATCTTTTGCATTCTGAAAATCAGAAAATATCTGAGCCCATATTTCCTCTTCGGTAGCAGATGCAGGATAGTAATCGGTTGAACTCTTAGGTGTAGAAGTAATAATAGGCACCACTTTGTATGTATTAGCCAGATTAAAATAAGCCAGTCCACGTAAAAAATAAGCTTGCCCCAGAATACGTTTTTTAAGATCTTCATCCATAGTTATTCCAGGTACATTTTCAAGTACCTGGTTAGCTCTCCAGATTAGCTGATACCATGCACCCCATACCCATTGTACAGGTGCGGAAGTTGTAGGAATCGTAAAGTTAGAAACCTGAACATAATCAACCCATGGGCTATCTCCACTCATATCATCTCCACGGGCATCTGAAAGTGCAGGTGTCATACGCATATAGCTACCATCAATAATCATACTGTTATAGATCGCATCACAACCAGCTATTGCTTGACTTTCAGTTTGCCAGAATGTTCCGGTTGTCTGGCTATTGGGATTGGTCAAATCTAACCGATCATTACAACCCATCATTACCAACAAAAGCAACAAAGAATATTTTATCTTATTCATATGATTTCTAATAAAGAATGAATAGTATGAAGATCAAATTAAAAACCTACTTGCACTCCAAGCATAAGAGTTCTAGGTTTTGGAAAAGAACCATAATCAAATCCAGGATTCCATGTTCCGGCAGTAAAGTCAGGATTGTATCCTTTATATGCCTGAAAAGTGTATAGATTCTGTCCTGTAAGATATACCCGGGCATTAGTGATACCCTTTATCAGATTATCAGGTAGCTTGTAGCCTAAAGATACCGTATTGATACGTAGATAAGTACCATTCTGTAACCAACCTTTTCGGTCGGAATCTCTCTGATTATTATTTGGATCACCAGCAACTAAACGAGGATATTCATTATTTGGATTAGATGCGGTCCAACGGTTTACGGCATCTTTATGGTAGTTTATATAATCAGTGGTATGCATCAAATCACGATACAAACGACTATTAATCAGGTTACCGCCACTTCCAGAAGCAAAGAGTGACAAATCAAAGTTTTTATAACGGGCATTAAAGTTAAATCCATAATAAATATGAGGTAATGCACTTCCCAAATATGTTCTATCATTTTCATCTATTACTCCATCGTTATTCAGATCCTTATATTTCAGATCTCCAGGTGCAGTACCAGCCTCTTGTCTGGCATGATTAGTCACTTCATCCTGATTCTGGAAAATACCTTCTACTTGATACCCAAAGTGCTTTCCAACTTCCCCTCCTACCTGTGTTTTAGAACCCACGCCATAGACAGGTTCATTATTTCCACCCAGAGCTAACACTTTATTTTTCAATGTATAGGCATTGGCAGAAACATCAAATGTGAATTCACCTGATGTTTTATGATAGGTTAAAGCGAATTCTAATCCTGAATTCTGTAGACTCCCTGCATTAACAGTTGGGGTGTTATTGGCTCCCGTAGAAGCAGGAATAGGTACGCCTACCAACAAATCTGTCGTTTTGTTTCGATAGTATTCTACCGTCAGATCAAATTTGCCGTTTAGAAAAACAGCATCCAATCCGATGTTACTGGAAGTTTTGGTTTCCCATTTAATTGTTTCAGAAACCAATTGTGTCTGAGTAGCTCCTGTTGTTTTAGTGCCACCGAAGTTATAAACCACATTGGAATTGATACTACTTGCATATAAGTATTCACCAATATTTTGATTTCCTAGCTGGCCATAACTACCTCTCAGTTTTAATTCTGAAATAAAAGACAGATTAAGATTCTGGAAGAACTTCTCATTATGCAACTTCCAAGCTAAAGCAACCGAAGGAAAATTTCCGTATCTATATGCAGGAGCAAAACGGGAAGAACCATCTCTACGAATAGTAGCTGTTAGTAAATACCGATCATCATAACCATAGTTCAATCTACCCAAAAAAGAATACAAAGTATTCTGTGACATGTATTCAGCTACTGTTTGAGTTGTTCCATTAGACAGAGAAGGGAAGTAAGGTTCGGTGAATCCTTCTGCATGACCGTTTCTGTATAAGTAATCTCCTTTCTGGAACATTTGCCCAGCTAAAACAGCTATCGAATGTTTTCCAAAATTTTTCTCATAATTTAATGTATTCTCTACCAAACCTGTTGTGAAAATACGAGAGCCATCATCCATTTTGGCCACTGCTGACTGAAAGAAATAGCCTAAGTCAAAAGTTGGTTGAAATATATAATCACGTGTAATAGTACGATCATAGCTCAGATTCAGCTTATATTTTAAACTATGACCATTGTTTTTCAGGAGCTTCACTTCTGAGTAGACATTAGCAAATGTCCGGTCTACATCCACAAAGTTGTTAACTAACTTATTTAAGCCTATCACGTTCAAAGAAATTGCTTTCTCAACAATGGAGGAGGTTCCCCCATATCCACCCTTACGATTGGAATCATACACAGGCATTGTTGGGATCGCAATTACCAAATCACCAATCAAAGGAGGACGACCACCTGCTAAAAAATTAGCAGAATTCGTGAGTGCATTTTCATGCGAATGAGTGTAGTATAGTGACTCACCAATTTTGAATATACCTTTTTCAGATTCTGAATTAGCACGAATAGAGTATCGATCATAGGTTGGGCCTTTTCCGACTAATGTTCCGTTACTCGAAAAATAATCTGCCGAAAAACTGTAAATGGTTGTTTTACTACCACCGGAAAAGTTCAGGCTGTGATTCTGTCTAACACCTGTTTTCAAACCCTCCTTTTGCCAATCTGTATCAATATTGGAAATGTAGGCTGGATCATTCGGATTATTGCCTGGTGCTAAAGGTTGTCCTCCATTGGTTTGAGATTCATTGTTCAGCATTTGGTATTGTTCCCGTTGTGTCACCGGAACAATCTGCCATACTTTATCAAGACCAAAGTAACCACTGTATTCTACTTTTAATGGAGTATCTCTTTTTCCTCTTTTGGTTGTAATGATAACCACTCCATTAGCAGCCCGAGAACCATATATAGCTCCGGCAGAGGCATCTTTCAACACCTGAACAGACTCTACGTCATTTGGATTAAAATCCCTAGGTGATGTTCCTACAGGTACACCATCTATTACATATAGTGGTTCTGCATCACCAAAAGTACCAACACCTCGAATTCTGACACTTGGTGCTGCACCAGGCTGTCCATCACTACTAACTGCGACGCCTGGTGCACGTCCCTGAAGTAACTGAGCCACATCATTGGTAGAGAACTTCTTTATTTCATCTGCTTTCACTACTGCAATGGAACCTGTCAGATCTGATTTCTTTTGTGTACCATATCCAATCACAACCACTTCTGACAATGCCTTGATATCAGGCATCAGTTGCACATCTATTTGCGTTCTGTTTCCAATAGTTACTTCTTCTGTTACATATCCGATAAAAGTAAATACTAACACAACACTGCCTGTATTATCAGGTACAGAGATTGAATATTTTCCCTGAGCATCTGTAGTAGTACCTGTTGATGTACCTTTCAGGACTACACTTACTCCTGGTAAAGCCTGGTTATTATCATCTACAATAGTTCCTGTGATGACGGTTGCCTCTGGTTTTGAGACTCTGTTACCAGTCTCCGTTTTTCTGGATTCGTTTTGAGAGGTTACATGAATATAAGTGTTGACCTGTTTAAACTGAAAATTGGCACTTTTAGCCAGTATGTTCAGAATTTCTGTCAAGGTTTTATTTTCTGCATTGACAGATACCAGTTGCTTAATATTCAGATAAGCATCATTATACGTAAAGTGATAGCTGGTCTTATCTTCGATAATCTTAAATACCTCACCTAAGGTTGCATTTTCAACCTTTATTGTCAGTCGGGTATCATTTAAATCCTTACTCTGGGCTTGTAAGAGACCTAAAAACAAAAAAAACAGGGCAAAAAGACTCAGTACCGACCCTTTTTGAGACAAGGGACGGGATATGATAAAACTTTTCATAAATTTGTTTTGAGTTTGGTTTACTGATAGGTAGATCTCACTTGACTTGTCATCTATAAATCAGACGCCAATCCTTTACAGATGACATACATCAGGAGTTAACACACTTGTGTTAGCTCCTTTTTTTAACTCGAATCAGAAGAGTAGGAATAGTGCATAGACTGGATATGAATAAACTAGGGTTTAATTAGAAATAATGACTTTGTCTTTATCAATCTTGAACTGAAAGCGGGAAGTATAAGCAATTCCTGTCAATACATTTTCCAGACTTTCATTTTTAAACTCTCCACTGTAACGCCCTTTCAATAAGGTATTAGGTGCCACAACTATATGTACACCATATCGTTCTTCGAGAGTTTTGAATACATACTCAAAATTATCTTGTTCAAAAAGTAGAATTCCATCTTTCCAGCCAATTACCTTTTTGGAGTTGAAAATGGTTTTCCGAATAGTATTATCTGCCATACCAATTTCCCCTGGTAGTAGAATTACTTTTTGTTGTTTACTTCGAAACTGTACTTTACCTGTCATCACGGCCACTGAATATTCATTCTTTCTTGCCCGAACATTAAAGGAAGTTCCTAACACAGTAGTCTCTGTATGGTTTGTATGAATAACAAAAGGATGTTCTGCATCTTTTTCCACTTCAAAAAAAGCCTCGCCTTCAATCTTTACTTCTCGTCTCTTTCCCCAGAATCGAGCTGGATAGATCAGCTTACTTTGAGAGTTCATTGTGACTACAGAACCATCAGGTAATCGTACTTTCTTTTGCTGAATCTTGCTGGTCAGTTCCTGCAAATCTCTTATAGACCACATCCACCAACTCACTCCAGAACCAATCAGAATTACTATAGAAGCTGCAGCTACCCAAATAGAAGGTCTAAATCTTAAGATGTTATTATTTTCTTTGTCTTCTGAAGCTTCCGGTATTCTCATTTGCCTCTCGAACTGAAGAATATTGGCCAGCATAGTATCTGATTCATACTTTGTCAGTTCATAGGTTTTCTCATAGGTTATTCCACAAACTATATTTCTGGCAATTGATACTTCTTTCTCATATTCGGGATGCTTCAGACACCAATGCTCCCAAAAAACAGTCGTTTGTTCATCCGGATTTTTTACCCACTTTACAAAAGATTCATCAACAAGCAACTCGTCAATTTTTAGCTGATTTACATACATAGTTTCTCGGTTTCATATATAGAAAGACACAAGGTGTTCAAATGCCCATACCAAAACTCAAAAAAATTTTATCGTATAAGGAAATAATTTTATTTAGGGTATTTCTAGTTCAATAATTTGACCTTTAACAAGGTGAAATAAAACTATTTACATAGCGTTGGTCAGCAAGGGAATTATTTTTCTAGGACTATTCATAGTTTTTTTAAAAAATATTCCATAGGTTTGTAGTAAGCCTTTTCGGCTATTTTTTATACATAAAAATGTGTAAAAATGACACAATCCTACTGCATATGATAGTACCTTTACACGATGAGGAGCAACTCTGGAAAGAGTTTAGAATGGGCAGTAATGAAGCATTGACTACTATATATAGTCAATATGTGGGTAAATTATATACCTATGGTCGGCAGTTCACCTCCAATGGTGAACTGGTAAGAGATTGTATACAGGATTTATTCTGTGAATTAATTCAAAACCGTAAAAACCTTGGACAAACCACTTCTATAAAGTTCTATTTGCTGGCCTGTATTCGTAATAAACTAACCAGAGCCATTAAAAAAGATGAAAAGCATTCCTATCTGGATGGGATTGAGGATGGTAATGGATTTGGAGTAGAGTTTCTAGTCCAAAATGAGGCGTTTGCTGAATACTTCAATTTTGAAACAAAGCATACCCTCGAAAACGCATTTAATAAATTACCTACGAAACAGCGGGAAGCTGTAATACTCTACTTTTACGAAAATCTCAGTTATCAGGAGATCACAGATATAATGCAGATAGGAAAAATAAAATCTACCCGTGCATTAATTTATCGTTCCTTAGAGTCTTTATCTTCATTATTATACAATTTCAAGTTACACTCTGAACTCGCCTGAGCAATTGTTTAAAGTTAAAAACACTAAAACAATTGCTCAATGAATGCGATTGACTATTCTTTCCCTACAACTGATGTTAGACAAATCTTGTGTGTATAGTCTATAACAGTCAGATGTTTTGCCGAGAATTCCGTTTGAAAAATATTTTGCCGTGAATAAAGCGTAATAGGAAAAGTAATCGGAGTTCTGGTCAAAATAGAAATTACGGTGAATAATGCACGGAAACAAAACTATTGTGATTAAAAAGCAATCTTTCAGCTAATCAGTGATACAATCCTGCACTTACTAAAAAATAATTTGCAGTAAGCTATGCGCAAAAAATATTCCCAAATTGCAGTAACTTACTTCCCTTAACATTTGAATAGCTTATGTCTTTTCTTCTATCTGACTGAGATTGACCCCTCTTATAAAATAAAGTTCCTATTTAGTAATAGAAGCATTCATCTGGTCAAAAGTAGACTTAGTCACTGTAAACATAGTACCATGACGTACACCTTCAGGAAATCTAACTTTATCAGATACATCCTCCCAGTTTTCCATATCTGTTGATCTAACAGCCCCATAAGCATGTTGTGTATATTTATCAAAATACAAATACGTATACTCTCCTACTTGTAAGGGGGAAGGGCCTTCAGCCCAATATTTACCTGTAATCGGTCCTGACACTTCTACTGGATAAGGTCCAGCTGCATTTCGGGAACGGGTGATGCGGATATTTTTCTGAGGTGGATTGGGGTTTTCATTCTTGACAAACATATAGTACCATTTGCCTTTCTGGAAGATTGTGGCATCAATTGCACTAAAGTCCGGATTGAAAAACATTTCGGTTTTACTGAAAGTTTTAAAATCCTTTGTGGTCACATAATAAATCCGATGGTTTAAACCTTTTTCATTTTCAGAATCAGCTATATCTGAATGCCGACCAGGAATGGTTGTAGCCCAGAAAATCAGAAACTGCTTAGTTTTTTTATCATAAAATACTTCAGGAGCCCAGCTGTTTTTAGCTGTGGGCTCGTGTTCCATAACAGGAATTGCTTTCTGTTCGGACCAATGCATCAGATCTTTGGAAGATGCATACCCAATAATCTGATCATTCCATCCACTTGTCCATACCATATGATAGGTTCCATCTGCTCCCTGAGTAATACAAGGATCACGCATTAGTTTATCTTTTCCTATAGTAGGTTGTAGAAACGATTTGCCATCATTCAGTTTTTGCCAGGTTAGTCCATCCTGGCTATAGGCAAAGTGTAATCCATCTTGTCCATTATCAACAAAATAGGAGAATAAATAGATTTCATTCTGTGCATTACTATATTGAATGTGCAGAAACAAGATACTCAAAAACAAAAAGAGGCGATTTGAAAAAGTAGTCATTGATAAGCAATAGAATCAAAATGGTCGATCAAAATAGATTTGTGTCATATACACACAATATGCAACAATCCGGATAAGAAGTAATGCTTTTCACCCGGATTTATTTTACTCGATCAGCTAACAAGCTGATTATGACTTTTTACCTTTTTTCTTCTGAAGCCATGCATTATAGCGTAATAAACCTTCCAGATAATAATAATCGGCATATACTAATGGTACATCTACCTCACTGTGTTGTGGTTTATGTCCAACACTATGCATCAAAATAAAGTTATTATTCTTCCCTATAGGAGCCAGGTAAGCAGGAGAAGACAGACTTTTCAGCATTTCTATGGCATTTTTTACATACGTATCTCCTTTTTTGGAATACTCTGCCAGTTCAAACAACGCAGAAGAAGCAATGGCAGCCGCAGACGCATCCCGTTCTTCATTGGGGATATTGGGAGCATTATAATCCCAGTAAGGAACCTTATCTTTTGGCAGGTTTGGATGATTGAGAATAAAGTCAGCAATATTTTCCGCTTCTTTCAGATAAACCGGATTTTTGGTCTCTCTATACATGACCACATATCCATACAACCCCCATGATTGACCACGTCCCCAAGCAGACTCATCTGCATAACCCTGAGCCGTTTTTTTAGCCAGTACTTTTCCTCCTTTGTCGTAACATACTACATGGTAGCTGCTATTATCTTTCCGGTAATGGTTTTTAATAGTACTATCTGCATGTGAAAGACATATGTTGTAAAACTCTTTATTACCAGATTCTTTCGCAGCCCAGAAAAGGAACTCCAGATTCATCATATTATCAATAATGACTGGATAATCATAATTGGCAAACTTCTCCCATGATTTGATCACACCATATTCCGGATGAAAACGGGTTGCCAGTGATTTTGCTCCAGTCAGCATGATATCTTTATATGTCTCATTTTTAGTCAGTCGGTAGCCATTTCCAAAGGGGCAATACAACATAAATCCCAGGTCATGAGTAGTTGTGTTATTCTTTTCCTTTTCTACAGCCATCGACCATTTGTGAGCTGCATCTTTCCATTTGGGATCTTTGGTGTATTCATATAAATACCAGAGGGAACCACCAAAGAATCCGCTACACCACCAGGAAGAAGCCATATCCCGAGGTGAGCCATCGGCATTGGACGACTGGGGGAACTTAGTAATATCAGGATGGCTCTTTAACAACAATTCATATTGCTGAGCAGCCAGCGTAAATTGCTTTTTAACATCAATAGCATTTTGACCAGCCACAAACTGAGTCAAGCAAAACAAGTATACGACCACTGAGAGTTTTTTCATAGAGATTGGAAAAGTTGCAAGGAAATAATAAACATAGATAAGAGGAAATCAATCAAACAATCAATATTACTAAAAACGGGCAGTTGTATCCAAACTAATACAACTTTTTAAACAAATTACAGGATATTTCCACTAATAGGTATAGTCATTTACTTATACCTTTTACCAAAACCTAAATAAGATTATGGTATAATACCTGACCAAAGGCTCATTTTTTACCGCAAAAGGTTCAACTACATGATAAATCCATATAAAATTATCATCTTTGCACTCCAAATAGGTCTTTTGCTTAATCAAAGGACTTTGCAAACACACTATCCCGATTAGTACATACTCCAGAAACATTTCGTAGAGTATGAGATTCGAAAAGTAACAGACATGGCTCTCGAACAAACCTTACAAACACAGATTAGTCAGGCTCTTAGTGAGCTTTTTTCCATTCATGTCCCTTCCGAAGAAGTGTTGCTACAGGCAACCCGGAAAGACTTTGAAGGTTCACATACATTTGTCACCTTTCAAATTGCCAAACAAGTTCGAAAAAGCCCAGTAGAAGTAGGTCAGCAACTAGGAGACTATCTTCAGCAGAAAGGAACTGCAGTAAGCCGCTTCAATGTAGTACAAGGTTTTCTAAATCTGGTACTATC
This sequence comes from Xanthocytophaga agilis, assembly GCF_030068605.1. Classification (NCBI taxonomy): domain Bacteria; kingdom Pseudomonadati; phylum Bacteroidota; class Cytophagia; order Cytophagales; family Rhodocytophagaceae; genus Xanthocytophaga; species Xanthocytophaga agilis. Next base: position 311,321 of record NZ_JASJOU010000001.1, on the reverse strand, counting down.
CGATGCTGTATGGATTGAGTTATTCAAATCTATACAGGCAAATACATCTTATGGATTTCAACCCGCAAATGGACAGAAGGTAATGGTTGAGTATTCGTCTCCGAATACGAATAAGCCATTACACCTGGGACATTTGCGTAATAACTTTTTGGGTTATTCTATTGCTCAGATACTAAAGGCTAATGGATACGAGGTAATGAAAACCAATATCGTCAATGACAGAGGGATTCATATTTGTAAGTCTATGTTAGCGTATCAGAAGTTTGGCAATGGTGAAACACCAGAAAGCTCTAATATGAAAGGAGATAAACTGGTTGGAAAATACTATGTTGAGTTTGATAAACAACTTAAAAATCAAACCCAGCCATTTTTACAAGAGGCATATAATCAAACATTTACATCTTATAGTGAAGCAGAACAGACTGTAATAAAGAAATCACTGGAGAAAATTGAGAAATTAGAAGGATTTGTTCCTCCTCTAAAAGCAAAAATTGATAAGACTCAATTAAATACTGAGTTGGCAGAACTAATAACAGAATGGGAAACCGGGTTAGAAAAAACCTCATCTATAATCAAAGAACTAGAAACTGTTGAAGGTCTGAAAGGTGCTGAAAAGGAACTGTTAGCTACTTTACGGAAAATCAATAAATTGGAAGGAGAAATAAATGATGAGAAGGATGAGATAAAAGGAATAGCTCAGAATAAAACTGAGATAATGAAAGAAGCTCAGCAAATGCTTTTGAAGTGGGAACAGGGAGATCCGGAAACAGTTGCTTTATGGAAAAAAATGAATGGTTGGGTATATGTAGGATTTGATGTCACCTATAAGCGTATGGGAGTTGATTTTGATAAGTTTTATTATGAGTCAAATACATATCTTCTAGGGAAAGAGATTGTAAATGAAGGACTAGAGAAAGGAATTTTCTTCAAGAAAGAAAATGGTTCTGTATGGATTGATCTGACAGAAGTTGGTTTGGATGAAAAACTTCTGCTACGCGGTGATGGAACATCTGTATACATGACTCAAGACTTGGGCTTAGCAGACTTAAAGCATACAGATTTTCCAATGGATAAGTCTGTTTATGTAGTAGGCAACGAACAAGACTATCACTTTAAAGTATTATTCTCCATTTTACAGAAATTAGGTCGTCCTTATGCAGAAGGATTATATCATCTTTCTTATGGTATGGTAGATTTGCCTTCAGGTAAAATGAAGTCACGGGAAGGGACTGTTGTGGATGCAGATGATCTAATGAATGAAATGGTAGAAACAGCAGAAGAACGTTCTAAAGATTTAAGTAAAGTAGAAGAATTTCCAGAGGAAGAAAGAACTCAATTATTCAATATGGTAGGTATTGGGGCATTAAAATACTTTCTACTAAAGGTAGATCCAGTAAAAAGGATGCTCTTCAATCCGGATAAATCCATTGATTTGCATGGCAATACTGCTACTTTCATTCAATATACCCATGCCCGTATCTCAACTATTGTACGTAAATCTCAGGAATTTACATTAGTAGACGTTCCAACATTTTATACACTGCATGAAGCGGAAACGGATCTTGTTATCTTACTTGGTGAATTTCCAAATGTGATAAAAGATGCGGGTAATAAATATGCGCCGTCTACTATTGCAAACTATTGCTATGAAATGGCAAAAAGCTACAACAGGTTCTTTGATCTTTGTTCTATATTCAAAGCCGATACTCCAGAACAAATGAGTTTTCGGGTAGCTTTGTCTGCGGAAGTAGGTAAAGTAATTAAGAAAGGTATGAATCTTCTGGGTATTCAGGTGCCAGACCGTATGTAGTTACGAAAGCTGGATACCTACAAATCTCCACAAGAGACTCAACTCTTGTGGAGCATTCCATACACGCTATGAAAAATCTTTTTGCAGGTCTTCTTTTTGCGGCACTGTGGGCATCTGCTTCTGCTGCAACTAAATTTGGTATTCAGTCAGTACATCCTCTGTTTTTAAGCAATGTGCGTTTTTTTTTGGCAGGAGCACTCCTATTATCCATTGCCTATGGTATCCAGAAAAACAAGTTACCAACCATTCGTGAATGGAAACAACTCGCCATCTATGGTCTTCTCAATGTAGCGATTTACCTGGGCTGTTTTTCATGGGCTATGCAGTATGCCTCAGCCGGAATTGGTAGTCTATCTACAGCAACCAGTCCATTATTAATCAGCATACTGTCTGCTTTATGGCTACGTCGACCTATTCGCTGGCAAGAAGCCCTCGGATTGCTGTTGGGAATGATAGGTGTATCGTGTGCTGTCTATCCATTACTACAGAATAGCTATGCCCGGTGGGAAGGAATTGTGATTTTGGCTGTAAGTATGCTCTCTTATGCCATTGGAACCATCTATTATTCCAGCCGCCAATGGAGTCTTTCACTCATTGCCATTAATGGTTGGCAGGTCTTATTTGGAGGTTTGTGGATATTACCTGTAACCTTACTAGTGACCAACTGGTCAACCAATCAATATAACACAGCATTCTGGGGTTCTATTGCCTGGCTGGCAGTGGTAGTTTCAATTGGCGCCGTTCAGCTATGGCTTTATCTACTTAGAGTAGATCCTGTCAAAGCTTCTTTATGGCTATTCCTATGTCCTATTTTCGGTTTTGTATATGCTTCTTGGCTGCTTAACGAACCCATTACGGTGTATACTTTTATAGGAACAGGCTTGGTTATTTTGGGTTTGTCTATTGCATGGAAAAAGAAATCCTGATGTACTTTTGAAAAGATTAGTAATAAGCAGTCTACAATAAGAAACTTTTATTACCAAAAAAGTATTATTTTGCAAACGAAGCCTCTCCACGAAACCTTTTGATTACTTATAAGTTATATACCTACTTACTCTAAAATCAAAAACACTTATGAAAGCACTTCTTTTAGTAGTCACATTTATCACATTATCTTCCTGTTTTATGTTTACGGAGCAAAAATCCCGCCCGGAGGCAGCATCGGCTCCAGCCAAATCATTTTATGATTTCAAGATGAAAGCCATTGATGGCAAAGAAATTGACTTCAAAAAATATAAAGGCAAGAAGTTATTGATTGTGAACACAGCTTCGAAATGTGGTTTTACCAAACAATATGAAGCATTAGAGCAATTGCATGAAAAATATGGCGACAAAGTAGTAATCCTTGGCTTTCCTGCTAATAACTTTGGAGGACAGGAACCAGGTTCAAATGGAGAAATCCAGGAGTTCTGCAAAAAGAATTATGGTGTTAAATTTCAGATGTTTGAAAAAATCTCTGTAACAGGAGAAGACCAACATCCTTTGTATCAATGGCTTTCCAAAAAAGATTTGAATGGCTGGAATGATCAGGCACCAAGCTGGAACTTCTGTAAATATCTGATTAATGAGAATGGTGAATTAGTTAAATTCTATCCATCTAAAGTAGAACCTCTGGATAAGGATTTATTATCTGCCATAGGTGCATAGAAAGAATCAACTTTATAAAAGAAAACCTCCCATCACAGGAGGTTTTTTTATGCTCGATAACGCAACTTATAAAACAATCTTAAACTCTTTTCTTTGAACCAGGTACAATCTTTCTTGGTGATGGTTTCATAGACAAATACACCAACCAACAAAACATACAGAAGTCCTATACAAGCGTATTTCAGTACAGGAATCAGAATTCCCCAGATAACAACATACAGCACACATAAGACAAGGAGCTCGATCATAGTGAATAGTATTTAACAGGTATATTGTTAATGAGAAAAGTACAAATAAGTAACCTAACCATTCAAAAATCAGCTTAATCCCAGAGAATCAATTACATATAGTTATCAAGCATCTATTGTTTCCAGTATCTATTCTGCAATATTTGTATCCGGATAAAAAAGTCCCCAAATTTGCATTCTTAAACAGGAGGTAAATATTTAATACAAAGCCCTCCTTCAGTAACTTTTTGTAGAAGATATTTTCAACTTTATATAGTCGTGGCAGCATCATTAAGTACCTGGGTTTCAGCTTTTCGTTTACGTACACTTCCCTTAGCCCTGGCAAGTATCGGAATGGGAAGTTTTCTGGCAGCATCTGTTCATCAATTTAATGGAGTAGTATTTGGTTTATGTGCATTGACTACCATACTGCTTCAGGTATTATCTAATCTTGCAAACGACTACGGTGACTCCATTCACGGAGCGGATAGTGTAGAACGGAAAGGTCCCCTGCGGGCAGTGCAGGCAGGTCATATTTCATCCCACGCCATGCGTAATGCAGTAATTTTATTCTCGGTACTCTCACTTCTTACCGGGCTTGGGCTTCTCTATGTAGCTCTTAAAGATGCACCGGTACAAACCTTCGTAACCTTCTTTGGACTAGGAATCTTATCTATTATCGCTGCTATTACGTACACAGCTGGTAAAAAACCTTACGGTTATGCAGGATTGGGTGATATCTCCGTTTTGATTTTCTTTGGGTATGTAGCTACGTTAGGTACGTTTTATTTATACACACACACAATCGATTGGATTAATCTGCTACCTGCCACAGCAACGGGTTTTCTTTCAGTAGGGGTATTGAATGTAAACAATATCAGAGATATTGAATCAGATCGTAATGCAGGCAAGTTTTCAATTCCTGTTCGGATCGGACGTAGTAAGGCTGTCATTTATCACTGGTTATTATTATCTCTGGCTATGCTCTGTGCCATTATATATGTGATAGCAACTTACCATAGTCCATGGCAGTTTTTGTTTCTCCTTGTCACTCCCCTTCTTATCAAAATTGGTCGTGGAGTATCTAAAGACAGCCACATAGACCCTTACCTGAAACAAATGGCACTAACAACTTTATTGTTTGTGATTCTGTTTGGGGTGGGACAATTGATCTGACTATTGTTTTCAAGAGTGCTAAAATTGAGGTTTATTTATTATTTTAAGAAATGTAAATATGTTATTTACGAGTGCAAGCTTCTTTATCCTTTTATTAGTAACATTTATCTTATATTATCTTCCTTTTTTTTCTCGGCTTCAGATTCATTTGCTTATCATTGCCAGTTTAATCTTTTATGCTTATGAACAACCCATTTTATTGTTGTTGTTACTATTTTCAGCAACAATAAATATTGTAACAAGTTATTATGTAATTTATGGCCCTGCTGACAAAAAGAAAATAATAGCTTTAGCTGGTGTCATTTTCAATATTTGCATTCTTAGTTTCTTTAAATATAGTCCTTTATTTGCAAGGACTCTTTTAAATAATGAGGGTTCAATTGCTAACCTTCTATTGAAAATACCTCTTCCCATAGGAATTTCTTTTTTTACATTTGAAGGTATAAGCTTGGTAATAGATGCATACAAGGAGAAATTTTTTAAGGAAACAAGTCAGATTCCAGTTTCATTAGTAAGACATGCAAAACGAACTATTTTCTTTATCTCTTTCTTCCCCCATCTTATTTCCGGCCCCATTCTCAAAGCTCATGACTTTTTACCGCAAATCAAGCAAAAACACTTAAAGGATATTGATTGGGACTTCTGTTTTAAAAATCTTATATTGGGTTATTTTTTAAAAATGGTTGTTGCAGATAATTTAAAAGATTTTACGTTTTGGATGCGCTATCCATCATTTCAGGCATTTTCTTCTCTATCCCTCCTTACCATGTTATTTGGCTACTCCTGCCAGATTTTCGCTGACTTTGCGGGTTATTCTATAATAGCTATAGGCATGGCCAAACTGTTTGGATATGATTTTATAGCAAATTTCAACTTTCCGTATATCTCTACGTCTTTCTCTGAATTCTGGCGAAGATGGCATATATCACTTTCATCTTTTTTAAAAGAATATCTTTATATTCCTTTAGGGGGAAACCGAAAAGGAAAATTGAGAACATATATTAACCTATTAATAACTATGTTTTTAGGAGGGTTATGGCATGGTGCAGCCTGGTCTTATGCTATATGGGGAACTTTTCATGGAGTTGCTCTAGCAATAGAACGACTTTATAAAGACAATTTAAGAGTTAAGTCTACCAAATTCACAAATGTTATATGCGGAATATTTGTATTTAGTCTAGTTAGCCTTGGCTGGTTATTTTTTAAACTTTCCAACATACATCATGTAGCAGAGTTTCTTAAGAATGTAGCATCAAATTATGCATATAGAGACAATGCTCAAATCATTACATATATAATTCTGTATTCTTCACCTGTTGTCTTCTATCATATTTTTTATTTACTAAAATGGCAGAAAATAACAACCCAAAAATATGATTACATTTTTTATGGAATTATGTTATTTTTCATTCTAATAAATAGTGGCTCCCCCGGTGCATTCATATACTTTCAGTTTTAATTATCCGTAAATAAGCTTGCACTCTTACATAAATAATTTAATTGTTTCTATATGAAAAGAAAAACTTTACTTTTCACCTTGTTTCTGCTCATCATATATATATTAAGTATAAAACTTTTTAAAGAGCCGCATATAGTTCAGCATATCTGGCAAGAAAATATTATTAAAGCACAGAATTACGTGTATAAAACAAGTACTGAAGCAAATGTAATAGTTGGATCTTCTTTATCTGCCAAACTTTTGATGGATAGCCTCTCACATTTTGATAATTTATCTTTTTCTGGCTTAAGTATATTTGATGGCCTAAATCTTATACTAGAAAAAGGCAATCTACCTAAAACTGTCTTTATCGAAACGAATCTAGTATTGCGCCCAGAAAACACTCAATTCAAAGAAGATTTATTCTCTCCAATTCCTTTTTATACAAAGAAGCTTATACCTGCTTTTCGAGATGGACAACAGCCTATGGCTGTCTTTGGACATTATCTGGAAAAAAATGTAACCCAGAATATCCTTACCAAATTTGAAAGCATCAAAAATTCAACAGATAAACCGTTAGTTTCCGCTTTATCACCAGCATTATTCGAAAAGATGTTGAGTAATGAAATACAGAATTATTCTGTGATACCTCAGGAAAAACTTATCCAAGAAAGATTTGAAAAATTAAATACTATTATTAACTACTTGAATTCAAAAAAAGTGGACATTGTATTTTTTGAAATGCCTATTCACGAACGTTTATGCCATTCACCTGTATCAAATGTAGTAAGATCAAGTTTTTACCAATATTTCAGCAAAAAAAAATATTACTATATTACCCAGCCTTCCTGTGCAGATTATCAGACTACTGATGGATTACATTTCAATAGTGCAGATGCACTCCGATATACATCCTATTTTAAGTCTCAGGTTCAGAAATATCTATCACGATAAAAGTCTACACTTCAAACAAAAAAGGCCTTCATGCTTTACAAGCATAAAGGCCTTTTTTAAAAATGCATAAAATAGGCTTTTATTTCTTAGCAGCATGTCTTTGCTGCAATACATCTACTACTTCATCCAAATCTACGTTTTTAGCCTCAAGCAATACCAGAAAATGAAATAGCAAATCAGCAGCCTCATTTTTAAACAGATCCAGATTATCATCCTTCGCCTCAATTACAATCTCTACAGCCTCCTCTCCTACTTTCTGAGCTATTTTATTAATTCCTCTGGAAAACAGCTTGGCAGTGTAGGATTCTTCAGGTGATGTTCCTTTACGCTGCCTGATAATGGATTGAAGGTGATTCAGAAATAAGCCCTTCTGCTTATTTTCCTCATTAAAGCATGTGTCTGCCCCTGTGTGACAGGTAGGTCCGTCAGGAGTTGCCCGAATCAGAATAGTATCCTGATCACAGTCAATTTTGATCTCATTGACATGCAGAAAATGTCCAGATGTTTCTCCTTTGGTCCATAACCTGTTTTTACTGCGACTAAAAAAGGTTATTATTTTCTCTTGAACCGTTTTTTCGTATGCCTCCTGGTTCATATATCCCAGCATCAGAACTTTTTGTGTCACAGAATCCTGCACAACTACAGGTACCAATCCATTCTGTTTATCAAAATTTATAGTCATATAAAGTAAATCAGTGATTTGAATAAATTCTGGAAATAGGCTACCTACAGTCTCATTGTGATTCCTGCAGATTGCAGGTAGTGTTTTAAAACAGGGATTTCAATTTCCTGAAAGTGAAAGATACTGGCAGCAAGTGCAGCATCTGCTTTTCCCACAGTAAATATATCTTTAAAATGTTCCATTGTACCCGCTCCACCAGAAGCAATTACAGGAATGGAAAGGCCTTCGGAAAGGATACGGGTAACCTCTAAAGCAAATCCGGCTTTGGTGCCATCGGTATCCATAGAGGTAAGTAGAATTTCGCCAGCACCCCGGGATTCTACCTCTTTAGCCCAAGGAATGGTAGACTTATCAGTAGGTTTACGCCCTCCATGTGTATGAACAATCTCTTCGCCATCTACATTACGGGTATCAATAGCGACCACAATGCATTGGCTTCCAAATTCTCTTGATAGTTCATCGACAAGGTTAGGGGTACGAACAGCAGCTGAATTAATAGAAACTTTATCAGCACCAGCCTGCAATAAAGCTGATACATCAGCAATAGAGCCAATCCCCCCACCTACTGTGAAGGGAATATCTACAACAGCAGCTACCCGAGTTACCAGATCAATTAATGTTTTACGGTTATCTACTGTAGCCGTAATATCCAGAAATACCAGTTCATCGGCTCCCTCCTGGGCATAACGTTGGGCAAGCTCTACGGGATCACCCGCATCGCGAAGATTGACAAAGTTGGTCCCTTTAACAGTGCGACCATCTTTGATATCAAGACAGGGAATAATGCGTTTGGTAAGCAAAGTAAAAAAGAATAGATGAATACTGAAAAGTGGAGTAAATATAACAGATCCAACTTTCAAAAGATTGTTTTCATTTTACTCATATATTCATCTGCCCATTTACTCTGTATAGAATTAATGCATTAAATGTGTCAGTTTATGCAAATGCTGAATATCATTATGGGCAACAATCGAAAATTTTTTACCATCGTATTCCAGTTTGTATAAACATAGATTAGTATGCTCATATTGGTCCATGTCTTTCAAGGGTGTTTCAGCTAACATGCTTAACAGTATACGCATAGCCCGGCCATGCATACATATCAGAATAACATCTTCTTCAGGACGGGAAATAATCGTATCAATAACAGGCTTTTGACGAGCCTGTACATCTGCAGGACTTTCCCCTCCATCAATTCGCAGATAGTCTTCGCCATCGGCCCACGCAGCCAAAACAGAATGATAATAGGCATCTTCTTCCGGAGTGATTCGCTGCCCTTCCCGGTGGCCCCAGGAAATCTCATTCAGTCCTGCATATTTTTCATGAGGAAGCCCCAAAGAAAGAAATCCGGATACAGATTGGATGGCACGCTTTAATACAGAAGTATAAACCTTTTTAAAGGGAATGTGTTGATATTTCTCAAAAAACGCCTGAGCCTGGCTACGGCCTAAATCGTTCAAATCAGTATCTACTCCACTACCTTGCACGATGCCTTTCCGGTTATAATCGGTTTCACCGTGCCTGATCAAGTATATTTCTTTGGTTTTCAATGGATTGGTTTTGTACTACTTTTCGCTTATTTTGACAGCGAAATTACACTTTTTTCTGAAAAAAATAAAATTGTGTTCAGATCTAACAAATATGTCTGTAAACTTGTGTTCACAGGCATTGTCAATATTCAATAAATCATATCATAAAATACTGACTATCAAATATTAAAACCAATACACCATGCAGTCTCCCTCTAATCTATTTCCCTCTCAGCTTACTATAGAGTTCCTCAATCAAATGGGAGCAAAAACCATGTCTTCTCATTTGGGTATTGAATTTACAGAGATTGGTGCTGACCACATCATTGCTAAAATGCCGGTTGACTTTCGGACTCATCAACCTCTGGGATTGTTACATGGAGGTGCTTCTGTTGTACTGGCAGAGACATTGGGAAGCATAGCGGCTAACTGTTGTCTGGATACCACCAAACAATATGCGGTAGGTCTGGAAATCAATGCCAACCACGTACGTTCAGTATCTGAAGGATTTGTGTACGGCAAAACAACTCCTATACACATTGGACGTAGCACTCATGTTTGGGATATTCGTATCACCAATGAAAAAGATCAACTGGTGTGTGTGAGTCGACTAACGGTAGCCATAAAAGACAAAAAGTAAATGTTATCTGTACTTTATGCAAAGCAGTAAATACATTATCTTTTATCTTCAAGAAGAAGCTTGTATTTTAGCATCTGCGTCACTATACTCAACCTGTCATGATTCTGTTTGTACTTATTCTGATTGCATCACTGCTGCTCCAGCTCTTTCTCCCCTGGTGGATTATTGCTCCTGTTGCTTTTGCCTTTACACTCTGGAAAGGTAATTCAGCCCGACAATCCTTTCTGGCAGGATTTGCAGCTATCTTTATTCTGTGGTTAGGCGTGGCTTTTATTACAGATATCCAGAATGACAGTATCTTGTCAGCAAAAATCGCCGAAATGCTTTTCGTTAAATACTCAGCCCTTTTACTCATAGTTACAGCTTTGATAGGAGGATTGGTTGGAGGATTATCTGCCTGGACGGGCTATCTGTGGAAAAAAGCATCAGCAAAATAGTATGAACACAATAATCAAAAAGACATCGGTTCTATATGATCCGTAGGAAAACTACTAAAAAGTATTTTTGGGCAATTCTATTTGTGTTTGCAGGTATGAATCTGGTTGCCTTTATTCACGCCTATAAATTCACCCATTTCACAGACAGGGCAGTTGTTAAAACCAAAGATCCCAGCAAGTTATCAGTTACAGAAAAACTCAATGCACTGGCCTTTGGAGTAGATAACCCACGACCTCAAAACCAGGTACATCCTCCTTTACACTATCGGACTATTCAGCTAAAAAGTACGGTCCCTTTGGAAGGATGGTACATTCAGATAACAAAATCCAAAGGAACAGTCCTTCTGTTTCATGGATATTCCGGAGCTAAATCCCTGCTACTTGACAAAGCCAGTGAATTTATGAGGTTAGGCTATAGCGTCTTTCTACTAGACTTCAGAGGCTCCGGTGGTTCAGCAGGTAGTCAGACAACCATTGGCTTTGATGAAGCAGCCGATGTATATGAAAGTGTAAAGTACATTCAAAATCAGGGTGAGAAAAATATTTATTTGTTCGGCACCTCGATGGGTGCAGTAGCTATTATGAAAGCCTTTTATGACTTTTCATTACAGCCTAAAGGAATCATTCTGGAATGTCCGTTTGGATCAATGTATCAGACTACAGTCGCACGTTTTCACAATATGCATGTTCCACCCTTTCCAATGGCAAGCTTACTGGTATTCTGGGGAGGCATTCAGAATGGGTTTTGGGCATTTGGACACAATCCAACGAAATATGCCAAAAACATACATTGCCCTACTCTACTTATGTATGGAGAAAAAGATGCTAATGTGAGTAGACAGGAGATTAATGATATATATGCTAACTTGCAGGGACAAAAAATACTGCGAACCTATCCGTTAGCCGGACATGACAATTATCTAAAAAAATATAAAAAGGAGTGGATTCAGGATATAAAAGCATTCTTACCCTCCTGATAGGATCGATGGAATCTGCTTATACTAAGACATGAAACCCAATATGATGATGCGACATTTCTACTTCCTTTTACTAATCTGTATACTACTTTTTCAATGTTCTTCTCCATTAAAAAAGTATGAGCTTACAGCTATTCGCTGGGAAAAAGATATTCAGGAATTCGAGAAACTGGACACAACTGAAAAATATCTGGAGAATGCTATCCTGTTTACCGGAAGTTCAAGCATACGACTTTGGAAGACTATAGAAAAGGATATGGCACCTTATCCGGTAATTCAACGTGGATTTGGAGGCTCAACTATGTCAGATGTTGCGTATTATATCAAACGGATAGTGTATCCTCATCAGTTCAGAGCAGTGGTTGTTTTTGTTGCCAATGATATTTCGGGAAAAATAACAGATAAAACACCTGAAGAGGTACTAAATCTATTTACGTATATTCATCGCACGATACGAAATAAGTTTCCTGGCAAACCCATCTACTTTATAGAAATTACCCCTACCAATAGTCGCTGGACGGAATGGCCGAAAATTCAGAAAGTAAATGATATGGCAAAACAATTTTGCCAATCCAGACCAAATACATATTTCATTGAAACTGCTTCACTTTATTTAGGTCCCGATGGTAAACCCAATGCCAGTTTGTTTGCAGAAGATCAACTGCATCAGAATTGGGAAGGATATAAAATCTGGACAAAGGCAATTAAAGATAAACTAGATGCTACGCTGAAATAAATTCATAGCTTATTGTCCATCCAGATCTTCCAGTCCAGCCTTTGCCTCTTCCATGTCAGGTTCCAGAGATAAGGCTTTGGTAAAATCAGCCAGGGCCTTGGGGGTTTGTCTTAGCCCTTTGTGCGCAAACCCTCTCATACAATAAGCCAGCGCATTCTCAGGTTGAGCCGTAATAACAGTATCACAATCCCTGATAGCTTGTTCGTATTGTCCTTCATCATTCAGCAAACTAGCTCGTATGAGGATTAAATATGTATGATCATTCTCCTTTTCCAATTGCATTGCCTGATTTATATCCTGAAGCGCACTTGAATTTTCTCCGATTGCTGACAAAACCAATGCCCGGTCTGCATAATAAGTAGACTCGCTTGGTTCCAGCTGGATAGCCTTATTATAATCTGTCAGCGCATTGTCAAAAGCATCCATTGCACTATAAACCAAACCCCGCCAATAATGTTCGTAACTTTTTAGGGTATTTTTCTTCAACAGGAATACTTTATTCATATCTCGTAAAGCTTCTGCATATTTCTCCTGAAAATAGTAAATCCTGGCACGAAGGAAATACGCATTTGAACCAAGTGTATCCAAACTTATTGCCTGATTGATGGAATGTAAGGCATCTTCCCCGATATCTCCATCTTCTACTAATGCATCCGCTCTGTCATAATAACCCATGATTCGTACACTATCCAGTTGTCCTGGAGTATACAATCGGTTAAGAAGCAATACAGCATTCCCTAAAAGTTCCAATGTATCACCAACCTGGTTTCTTTGCTGAGCAATCTCTGGCATCAGATATATAGAATGAAGAAAATCCTCTACGGCTTCTTTACGGCTTCCTGCCTGAAATTTTACAATAGCGAGGTCATACAGAATTGGTGCATTTTCTTCAGCTTCACTATCCAGTTCCTGTGTAGCCTGATTCAGTGAGGTGAGTGCTTCCGGATATTTTTTCAGACGGTATTGTGTCAATCCTTTATAATATAACAGATTGACATTATCGGTAGAGTCTGGCAAGTCAAAATAGTATAGCGCATCTTCGTATTTTTTTTGCCGATAATAAATCATTCCCCAATCTAAAAAGTCTTCATCTTCTATTTCTCCAGCCTGTAATAATCCTTCATAGATTTTAACAGCCTCCGGATATTTCTTATCTTCAGCCAGCAAAGTAGCATTCAATCGTAGTGCATTGGGATAGGCTGGATCAAGTACCAATGCCTTTTGCACATAGTCTTTTGCTTTCCCTTTTTCATCCTGCTCATAGGCTAACAAAGCTTTATAGTACCAGGCGCTACGGCTAGGTCGAACAGAAATGGAGCGGTCCAGGGCTTCATTGGCTTCTTTTTCTTTTCCCCACTGATAATACAGGTAGCCCAGATCATTCCATGCTGTTTCGTCTTTAGGATCGATGGATAATACATGCTGGAAATCTTTTTCTGCTCCTGTATAATCTTCTGTATATAAACGGGTAAGAGCTCTATAGTGATAAAAGCTGGTATCCTTGGGATAGTGCACAATCAACCGATCAAAAGCCATACGCGCACTATCATATTTTTGGGCCTGAAACTGATAGTAGCCCAATGCATACAAAGCTTTTTTATGAGTAGAATCAGCCTTCAGTGCTTTTTGGAGGTAGTCGAAGCCTTCAACGGCCTGTCCCTTGTTAAAATAGGAAATAGCTTTCTTATAAGCTTTTTCGGATGCTTTATTCTGACTATAAACGGTAGAAATAAATAGAGAAAAAATGAATAGAATTCCGATTCTTTGTAGCATAACGAGCGGACAAACCTGTCCAGTATTCTGAGTATGGGTAAATAATCAGCTAAAGGTAAGCTAAGATACGGATTTTCAAGAGATTAGATTTTACATTTTTAACCAAAACAGTACATACACAAGTATATGAAAGCAGAAATGCCTGATGGAACGGATCCATCAGGCATTTCTATCTATTGGGAAGCTTCTATTTTTTGTCCTGTGTCTTTGTCCAGGTATCTTTCAGCGTAACAGTCCGGTTAAAGATCAGTTTTTCAGAAGTGCTATCTGTATCCAGATTGAAATATCCTTTTCGGATAAACTGGAAGTGATCTTTGGTAGTAGCTTGTTTTAACCAAGGTTCTACATATACCTTCTCAATCACCTGCAGAGAATCAGGATTGATTAATTCTTTAAAGTCTCTTTCCTCTGCTGCCAGATCTTCTACTGTAAACAACCGATCATACAAACGCACTTCGGCTTCTACCGCATGAGGCACTGATACCCAATGCAAAGTTCCTTTTACATTGATTCCGGATGTATCTGAACCACTTTTGCTTTCTGGAATATACGTACAATGCAGCTCAGTAACTTCTCCATTGGCATCTTTAATCACCTCGTCGCAACGAATGATATAAGCATGTTTCAACCGAACCATACCTCCTGGAAACAAACGGAAGTATTTCTTAGGCGGATTCTCCATGAAATCCTCCTTCTCGATATACAATTCTCGTGAAAACGGAACAGTCCGGTGTCCAGCTTCTGCATCCTCCGGATTATTCTCTGCGTGTAGCTCTTCTGTTTGTCCTTCCGGATAGTTGGTAATTATTACTTTCAAAGGATCTAACACCGCCATTACCCGGGTAGCAATCTTATTGAGATCTTCCCGAACACAGAACTCCAACAGAGATACATCAATCAGGTTATCACGTTTGGCAACCCCTATTTTCTCCGCAAAGGCACGAACAGAAGCAGGTGTATACCCACGTCTGCGTAAACCGGAAATCGTTGGCATTCGGGGATCATCCCATCCGGTAACGAATTTTTCATTTACCAGTTGCAATAGTTTCCGCTTGCTCATCACTGTATAGGTCAGATTCAAACGGGCAAATTCAATTTGTTGTGATGGAAATATCTCCAGTTTCTCAATAAACCAGTCGTACAGTGGGCGATGGTGTATAAACTCCAGTGTACAGATTGAGTGTGTAATATGCTCAATAGAATCTGATTGTCCATGGGCAAAGTCATACATCGGATAAATACACCATTTATCTCCGGTACGGTGATGATGGGCAAATTTGATTCGGTAAATGATTGGATCACGTAGCAACATATTAGGGGATGCCATATCTACTTTGGCACGCAATACCCGGCTTCCTTCCGGAAACTCTCCTTTGCGCATGCGTTGAAACAAATCCAGATTCTCTTCTACAGACCGGTTCCGGAATGGACTTTCTTTTCCAGGCTCTGTAGGTGTTCCTTTCTGAGCAGCCATTTGCTCAGAAGTCTGCTCATCTACATAGGCCAATCCTTTTTGGATCAGCTTTACAGCATACTCATATAACTGATCAAAATAATCAGAAGCATAAAATTCATTTTCCCATTCAAAACCCAACCATCTGACATCGTTCTTAATAGACTCTACATATTCTGTTTCTTCAGTTACTGGATTAGTATCGTCAAAACGCAAATTGGTTTTTCCGTTATACCGATCAGCCAGTCCAAAGTTCAGACAAATGGATTTTGCATGCCCAATATGCAAATAGCCGTTTGGCTCCGGAGGGAAACGGGTATGCACCCGACCAGCATGTTTTTGGCTCTTTATATCTTCTTCAACAATAACTTCAATAAAATTCAACGACTTCTCCGTCGATTCTTTCTTTTCTTCAATCATATGTATGGATGAACTATAGGTTTTGCGTTTTGATAGATATTGTTTTTGGTTTTAAAACCACCGCTGACTTTTCCCAATGTGCGAAATTACGGGTATTTATCGAATCTCCCAATGTAGAGAAAACAAGGTTTTACCTTATTTAATTCTCTATACTCAGATCCAGCTTTGTTTTGCTTATCTTTGAAGATTAAAAACCATTTATCTGTAAGCTTACCTTGCAAGTTGATTTACAATCTTTTCTGGATGAGAAGGTCGCTGAATATAACCGACCTGCGTTTATCACCAATGATCCGATTAGCATTCCCCATCGCTATACAACCAAACAAGACATTGAAATTACAGGTTTGTTTGCCGCGGTATTAGCCTGGGGACAACGCAAAACCATTATCAATAAGTGTCTGGAGTTAATGCGTCTAATGGATGATACACCATATGAATTTATCCGCAATCATCAGGAGACTGACCTAAAACGTTTTCTGTCATTCAAACACCGGACCTTCAATGCAACAGATACACTCTATTTTATTGAATTCCTCCGACAGTTTTATCAGCAGCATGATTCATTGGAAGATGCATTTGCCCGTTTTATTACAGATCAGGACAAAACTACAGAAAAAGCATTGATTGGTTTTCGCAACCTGTTTTTCAGTCTGGAGTTTGCACCTGCCCGAACAAGTAAACATATATCTACTCCTGCTGCAAAATCAGCCTGTAAACGACTGAATATGTTTTTGCGCTGGATGGTCAGAACAGATGATAAAGGCGTTGACTTTGGTATCTGGAAACGCATACAACCTTCTCAACTGGTTTGTCCCTGTGATGTACATGTTGAACGTGTAGCCAGACATTTAAAACTCATTCAACGTCCGCAACTAGACTGGCAGACTGCCGTAGAACTCACACAAAAGCTTTCTCAGTTTGATGCCAATGATCCGGTCAAATACGACTTTGCCTTGTTTGGTTTGGGTGTAGAAGGCGTTTTATAAAGAATTACCCAAATCGCTGAAAGTTGAGAAATGGATAAAGCAGAAAAGAATACATTCTGCTTTATCTAAAAAAGTCTTGCCTCAAATTATTCCAGAATCACTCCATCTGCTACAAAACGTACAGACTTTTCTGGCTTTTTGATTTTAGCTATCTCCTTTTTAGACTTTCCTGCATCTTCAGCATAATGACGTAACTCAGCCACAGAGGTTTTCTGTTCAAATGCTTTTCCCTTCAAAATCACCTTTTTCCCGGCAGCATCTTTAGGAACAAAAAACGCATAATTTTTAAAACGCACCAGCATTTCCTGTCCGTTTCCTGCATCTACACGCATCCAGCAACCTTTGTTCTGACACACTTCTTTTACAATTCCTTCTGTCTGGACAAAAGCGGAGTCCTTCCCTTCTACAGCCTGGGCAAGCTGGTTAACAGGAATTACGTTCTGAGGGGTAAAAGATTCACCAAAGGTAGCAGACTTCTCCTGAGCCTGTACCACCATTCCTGACAGGCATGTCAAAGCGGCAAATACGAACTTTTTCATCGTTAAACAGGATTATATGTAAAGATTTAGCAAAAATACGCATTAGACCGACTTATCAAATTACTTTTGTTACTTTTAAGATTGTTTTGTCTTTGACTATGAACCTCCTCCGCATTATCAAACACCCTGCCTTTGAATGGACACTCTTGCTGGGTATACCGGCAATATTATATTTAACTGGCTGGCATACAGAAACCATAGGAGGTTTACAACGAATGATTCTGGCAACAGGTATCATCAAAGCGGATACCGAGCAAAACCAGACAGACTCTTCTCCGGATGCAGACTATAATGTAAATCTTCAAACGCTTGATGGTAAGGATATATCACTGAAAGAGTTGAAGGGGAAAGTAATCTTTATGAATATCTGGGCAACCTGGTGCCCTCCCTGTATTGCAGAGATGCCAGGTATTCAAAAACTATATGAGCAGGTTAAATCTGAGGATATAGCTTTTGTGATGATCTCCGTAGATGAAAATCCAGCTAAAGCGCAAAAGTTTATCAAACGTAAGGAATACACTTTTCCAGTCTATCAGCTTACCAGCAAGGCTATCCCACAGATGTATGCCTCCGAATCCATCCCTGTTACTTTTGTGATTAGTGCCAGTGGTAAGCTAGTTCTGAAACATTCTGGAATGGCCGATTATAATTCGGATGCATTCAGAGACTTTTTGCGTAGCCAGGTTTCTAAATAAAGTTATACAGTCTTACGATAGCGCCAGATAGCCAAACCATTTATTGCCAGTGCAATTGCTAGTAAAGCAAAGAAATGTGACCGAACATCGGCAAAGGTGCTGCCTTTGAGCATGGTATTTCGGGCTACTTCTATGATATACTTTAATGGATTAATCGTATCCAGCCATTGTGCCCACTGAGGCATATTTTCGGTGGGTGAAAACAATCCACTAAGCAGGATAAACAGTACCAGCATAAAAAAGGCAACAAACATGGCCTGCTGCATGGTATCAGAAATAGTAGAAATCAACAATCCTAACCCTACACATAAGATCAGAAAGAGTAGTGCAAACACATATAGCAATAACAAGCTTCCTTCCATTGGCACACGAAAGATAAACTTTGCTACAATCAGACCTAATGTAAACTGCACTAATCCAATGACTACAAACGGAATCAGTTTACCCAGTATAAATTCATACTTCTGAATTGGTGTGACATTGAGTTGTTCCATGGTTCCCATTTCTTTCTCACGTACGATATTCAAGGCCGCAATTAACCCTCCTACCAGTAATAGTAACTCAAACAAAATTCCAGGCACCATAAACGTACGGTATTCCAATCGGGGATTATACCAGTACTGATTGACAATATCTACCTGTTGTACCTCACCCTTACGCACGGGAACATTTTCAATTCTGATATCTCCATTAAAGTCCTGAATAATGGTTGAAGCATATCCACTGGCAATACCAGCTTTAGAACCATCAATGGCATTTACCATTAACTGTACACCAGATCGGTTGTCGCGATACAAGTCCCGTTCAAAATGAGCTGGAATAACCAGTACAATATCTATCTTATCAAGCAATAGCTGTTCTTCTGCTAGCTTATAACTGGGAGAAAAACCTGTCAGTTTAAAATTGTCAATATACTGAAATTTACTTACCAGCCGTCTGGAAAAGGTAGAATGATCCTGATCTACCACAGCAATTTTCAGATTCTTAACTTCAAAGTTAGCCGCCAATGATAATAATACCAGTTGCATAACAGGAGCAATCATCATCATACGGAGTAACACCACATTCCGAAAAATCTGTTTGAACTCCTTTTCAACGATAAAGAGTATCTTTCTCATAATACTTCTTATTTTATGCAAGATGTGTTTTCAGATTACGAATACTCAAACCAATAAAGAACAAAGCCATTACAGCCAATATCAATGTATCCAATGCTATAGCCCTTACCCCGATTCCTTTGATCATGATATTTTTGACAATCCTTATAAAATATTTTGCGGGTATGATATTCGATATCACTTGTAGTCCCTTGGGCATACTTTCTATTGGAAATATAAATCCCGAAAGGAAAATCGTTGGCAGAAGCATAATCACCATTGACGCAAACATGGCTACCAGTTGCGAATCTGTCAAAGAAGAAATAAATACACCAATGGAGAGTGCAAGAAAAATAAAGAGCAAGGTCTCCAGTAATAACAACAGGAGATTGCCATTCATAGGCAATTCCAGCAAAAACACGCCTAGAATCAGTATCACACAACCATTTACAAAGGACAATGCCAGATAAGGAATCACTTTCCCTAAAATAATCTGCCATTGACTCAGAGGAGAAACAAATAATACTTCCATGGTTCCCATTTCCTTTTCACGGGCTATTGTCACAGAAGTCATCATAGCAGAAACCAGCAACAATACCAATGTCATCACACCAGGCACAAAGACAAAAGCTCCCTTTAGTTCCGGATTGAAAACCATTTGGGTATTGACATCAATATACATCGGAGCAATCGACCCTGCTACAGAGGTTGTATAGCCCTGAATAATAGCAGAGGCATAGTTGGTGAGTGAGATAGCCGTATTCTGCTCTGAGGCATCAGCGATTATCTGTATCTGGGCAGTACGACCATGTTCATAGTCATAACTAAACTGAGCAGGAAATACTACCACCATCTTAATTACTCCTTTTCGGAAGGTCTGATCTATTTCCTTATAAGAAGATAAATTCTGATATACCTGAAAGTATCCGGAAGAGAGTAATCGAGCAGTAATCTGTTGTGTGTGTAAGCTCTTATCATTGTCCAGAATAGCGATGTTGGCATTTTTAATCTCATTGCTTAGTGCAAAACCAAACAATAGTACCTGAACAAATGGCAACCCAAACAGGATCAGCAAGGTACGCCTGTCACGCAGAATATGGAAAAACTCCTTTTTAACAAATGCGAGAAATCGTTTCATAATACAGATTTATTTGGTTGATGTACCACGAGCCAGAATCTGAAAAACTCCATCCATAGAATCGACCTGATAAGTTTCTTTTAAGCCTTTGGGTGTGTCTAGTGCCTGTATCTTGCCATCTACCATAATAGAAACCCGATTACAATATTCAGCCTCGTCCATATAATGGGTTGTCACAAAGATGGTTGTGCCCCTGGCAGCAGCTTCATAGATCATCTCCCAGAACTGCCTTCGGGTAATGGGATCAACACCACCAGTAGGTTCATCGAGAAAGACAACTTTGGGCTGATGCAACATAGCAACCGAAAAAGCCAGTTTCTGCTTCCATCCCAGAGGTAATGAAGCTGTTAAAGCATCGGCCACCTTTTGTAATTGCAGCTTTTCCAGAATACCAGCTGTTTTGTCTTTGATATCAGATAAACGCAATCCATATATTCCACCATAGAACTTGATATTTTCCCGAATGGTCAGGTCTTCATATAGGGAAAACTTCTGGCTCATATACCCAATATTCTGTTTTATTTTCTCTGTATGTGTATAAACATCAAAACCTGCAACCTGAGCCTCTCCCGAACTAGGAGTTAACAACCCGCACAGCATACGCATAGCTGTAGTCTTGCCTGCTCCATTTGCTCCCAGAAACCCAAATATCTCTCCTTCCTCTACTTCAAAAGTTATCGCATTGGTAGCAATGAAATCGCCAAACTTTTTCGTGAGCCTATTGGTAATTACAGCCTTCATACACTGAGTTGTTTAAGATTGTGCAGGTACACTTGTCTGACTTATTAAATCCATAAAACAGTCTTCAATACCTGGATCAATGCGCTTAATATCAATCTGTCTATGATTATGAGAGGCCAGGTAGGCTTCGATATCTCTAGAAGTTGTTTCATGTTCTAATGCCAGATGTAGGTATTCGCCAAATGCATAACAGGAATGGGTAAAAGATGCGTTGCGCAAATCCTGAATCAAACGGAAGGTTTCAGCTGCTTTTACAGCAAATAAGGGCCGTTGAAAAAGTTTAGTTATGTCTTGTGGAGTATCTACTGCGAGAATCTTTCCTCCCTGCATTAAAGCGATCCGGTCACACAAACCAGCTTCATCCATATAGGGTGTTGAAACCAGAATTGTTAGTCCCCGTTGTTTCAGGCTTTTCAGCATATCCCAGAACTCCTTTCTGGACACAGCATCCACTCCTGTAGTGGGTTCGTCCAGAAACAATACTTCTGGTTTGTGAATCAGAGCACAACACAACGCCAGCTTTTGCTTCATCCCACCAGACAACTTGCCAGCACGCCTTGTTTTAAAGGGCTCTATCTGTACATAAATATCTTTAATCAGATCATAGTTTTCTTGAATAGATGTTCCAAAGACAGTAGCAAAGAAGTCCAGATTCTCTTCAATGGTCAGATCCTGATATAGGGAAAATTTTCCAGGCATGTACCCTACCTGAGTACGCAATTGCAGAAAGTCTTTGACAATGTCTTTTCCATTAACCACTGCTCTCCCCTGATCCGGAAATAAGAGCGTAACCAGCATTTTAAATAGGGTTGTCTTCCCTGCGCCATCAGGCCCAATCAGTCCAAACAACTCTCCTTCTCTGACTTCAAAAGATACATTACTGACAGCCTGGATGTTGCCATACGCTTTACTAATATTATCTACTATGATAGCATTCATATGTCTGAATCCATGTATAGTTTTCTTTTCCAGTTAAAATTGTCTTTGTGCTTGGTTTACAACATCTATGTTGCATGCGCATAATTCAAGGCAAAGCTTTTGTTTGGGTCTGTATGAATTGTCCCTCCGTTAAAGAGCGTTTTGATCATAACTCACAGCAGTTTTTTATTTGACCAGAGTTCCGATCATTTTTTCTCATGTGCATAGTTCACCGCAAAAGTTTTATTGCGCATAACTCACAGCAAAACATTTTTTGATCGGAATTCACCGCAAGTAAAGCTTTGTCGTGAATTCCGATCAACTTATTTTGCAGCAAACCTCACTTCGCCGGGCATGCCAATCTTCAGACCGCCGTCATTTTTTACAAGGATTTTCATCGCATAGACCAGGTTTACCCGTTCTTCTTTTGTCTGGATAACTTTGGGAGTAAACTCCGCTTTACTGGATATCCAGGAAACTGTACCTGCATACTCTTTATAGGTATCATCAGGAGCATCAACCAACACCTTTACCTGCTGCCCTACTTTGACATTGACCAGCTGATCACCGCTTACATAGGCTCTGAGGATAATGGTATTCAGGTCTGCAATCTTGTATAAAGGTTTTCCATAACTAACGATTTCATGTGGTTCTGCCAGTTTTACGGTAACTGTTCCGGCTGAGGGATTCAGAATAGTCGACTTTCGAATCTGATCTTCGGTTTGCTCTATCTGCTTTTGCATGGGTAGTGCTTCGGATGTGATACCACTCTTCTGAGTAGAAAGGGCTGAAAATTGTGCCTCCCGTTGTTGACGAATCAATGCGATCTGCTTCTGAGCAGCTTCGATCTGATTGTTAATATCATCCAGTTGTTTGGTAGGTGCTGCATTGCTGGCAATCAGATTTTGTGTTCGAGCTTTTTCTTTTTGCAGATAATCCAGTTGTTGCTGAGATACACTGATCTGTTTTTCAAAATACGATAACTGAGAAGCAATGTTTGGCGTTTTACTGGCAATAGCATTCAGACTTGCTTCCAGTTGCGCTTTTCGCAAAGAAAGTTGTACAGTGTCAATCTGACCCACCTGCTTGCCCGCTTCAAGCGACTGACCTTCCTCTACAGCGAAAGAAGTAAGTTCTCCGGTAGCTTCTGCTGAGACAATAGTTTCAACAGCTTCAAAATTGCCATATGCATCCGATATATCCGCACTCTTATTGCAGGAATTAATTGCAACCATTAGAAATATGAGAAGAATCCGTTTCATAGAAAGATGAGTATGTTTTGTATTCCGATAGATAGCTTAATTTCCAGTGACAGTTCGATAGGTAATCTGAGCCATCAGCAATTGAAATTCATGTATTTTCTGATTTAGTTTCGCCTGATTTTCAGCATTTAGATCATTAACATAATCACTGGCAGTAGCCACACCATTTTCAAGCTGAGCAGCAGAAGTTGTTTTGATGCGGATTCGTAAAGCAACCAGTTCATTATCTTTGGTAATCAGGCCTCGTAGCTTGTCAATCTCAGTCTGCTGCTGACGAAGCTGTATAGTCAGGTTTTTATCAAAAACACCTTTCTGGCTATCGATCAGCTGCTGGTTCAGTCTCAGCACAGACTTTTCATTTTTCATTGTATACAAACTGGATAGATTCCAGTTGAGCCGGATACCTCCTATAAATAAGCCTTTGAACTCATTGCTGAGAAAGTTAAGTGCAGGACGGCCATAACCTGTTTGAATGAAAGCACTGATACGTGGGGTACTCTTACTGTTGATTAGGCGAGTCTGAGACTCAAATATGGTCTTCTGATAGTTAAACAATTGGCTTTCGGGACGTTTGATTTCTTGCGAAACTATAGCTGTCTGCGGCATCTGTAATGTGGTATTCTGATCTATAGAAAGTCCTGTGAGCAATGCCAGCATATCCCGGAATCCCTTTCGTGAAGCCTCCATTTCAATGAGTCGCTGGTCTGCTTTCAGGTATTCTGCCTGCAACACATCTACATTACTTTGGATACTGGTACCATACTTTACACCTGCGGAAAGTTTATCCATACGAGCCTTTAGATCTTCCTGAAGAACTTTTGTCAAGGCAATATTCTCATCAAGCAACAATGCATTGAGATAGTAGACATTTACCTGATCTTTTAGTTTGTTTAGCTCTACCTCTATTTTCTGCTGCTCTACCACTACACTTGCCCGTTGAAGTTGGGTCTGGGCAGAAGCGGTACTCCCATCAAATAATATATAGTTCGCATCAAGTGTCAGTTTATATTGATCTTTGCTGAGAGGGGTGATTTCAATATTAGGTATATGAATGGGCAGTTGTGTCACTTCATTCTGCCAGCTAGCCTGTCCATTGATAGCTAGTTGAGGTAGATAGCGATTAGTTTGAATGTTCTTCACATTCAGGTGGCCTATCTGTTCCTGCAAAGTTTTCTGACTGACTAATGGATACGTTTCACGAGCAGAGGTGTAACATTGTTCCAACGTGATTGTTTGCTGAGCCTGGCCAGCCAAACAGACAAAGCTGCTTACTAACAAAAACCAGAGTCTTACCATAAAAACATGAGATTAAAATATTATTTTAAAAATTTGTTTAACTTAAGAATAAAAAATTTTACTTAGTACGTAGATAGGTCATAATCATGACAGGAATAATCTTTTTGCGTTCCATAACAAATGCCTGGAACCCTTTCTCATCCAGATCACCAATATATCGAACTACAGGTTTAGCAATAAAAGGAAACACCATGCTGCCCAGTATTGTCATAATAAGTTGTAATGGCTCAATATCCCGGTAATTTCCCTTCTCTATTTCATCTTTAAGCTGTTTAGTAAAATAGGCATTTTGGATCACTCCACTTACATTAAATTTCTTAAATATCTGTCCATCATTTCTGGTAAGTTCCGATAGTACAAAGGAAGGTACCATAGCGTTTTCCAATAAGAAGTCTATGTATTTATCAACTAATTGCCATATTTTCACTTCAAACGGAGTTTCTTCATTGAGTATAGATAAAATACGATTAAAGAACCCTGTGAATACTTCGGTATATATCTGTTCAAACAACTGCTCTTTACTACGAAAATAATAATTCATCAACGCAATATTTACTCCAGCCTCTTCTGCGATATCCCGTACTCTTGCTCCATCAAATCCTTTTTGAACAAAAATCCGCTTTGCTGCTTCTTTTATTTTGGCTTCTGTATCTTTATTTATTTCAGGCATTCAGTAGACTCCTTCTGAGTTCTCATTTTAGTATCTGGAATCAAATATAAGAGAAGGTTAACGAAAGAAACAAATATTAAGTAAACTATTTTAAACACATGTTTAAAATAGTTATTTCACAAGGCATCTTTTGATACATCAACCTTTTAGAAGTTAGAAGTTCTCCGGTAAAAAGAAAGACTGGTATAGCTTATATAAAGAGCATGATTCCAAAACACTTTCAGACAAAATTTCTATGAATCATACATACTTAAAATAATTTAAAAACCTCATAACTCCTCTTGAAACACACTAAAAATCAACACATTATGACAAACTGCTATAATACACCTGCAATACTGTTCTGCTTTGTATCAATACAGAGTCATACATCACCTCAAGCTTTGCCTTCTGTCACTGGCATTAATATCTACCTTTGCCTTTTAATCGTTATATAGGGAAAAATAAAGGACTAGTATGAAAACACCATTGCTTTTTCTTCCCATATCACTAGTGGTTCTCCTAATAGCAGTTAGTCCAGTGATGAATACCTATTCAACTACAACTACAGTTAACAATCGGCTGTTGTCAGGAATCTGGAAAAGTACTATAATCACGAATAATACCTTTACCAATAATACACTAATAGACAAAGAAAACTCTACCAATACAGAAGTTTATACCTTTCAGGGAGACAATACGTTTAGCCTGACTCAAGGGGCTTTTTCTATTAAGGGAAAATGGGATATCAATAAAGAAGGCAATCTGGTTACTGTGACTACCGAATCAGGTGAAGCTATTCAGTGGCAGATTCAGTACTTGTCTGGTGCACAACTAAAATTATTTCGTTCAGAAACGAGACAGATGGGTTCTAAAAGACATCGACTTGAGACATTGGTGAGTTGTTCACGGATAGTCCAATAAGGTTCTAAAAACTATATATACAAACTCCCCTGTTTCGAGAATTAGAAACAGGGGAGTTTACTTTTCTCAGGATAACTCTTCTTTATTTAGGAATGGCAATGGGCTTTTTGTCTTCTCCTACTGCCACAAATGTAAAGGTACCACTTACAGCCTTCTCCCTATCTTCCGAATACATTTGTTCCACAAAGATTTCTACTTCTACTTTCAAACTGGAATTACCTACTTCTTTTACCCTGGCCACCAGCTCTATAATGGTTCCGGCAGGAATAGGATGCTTGAAGTCTATTTTATCAGAAGATACAGTTACACAACGTAATCGGGTAAAGCGGGTAGCTGCGATAAATGCCGTCTCATCCATCATCGATAACGCAGTTCCCCCAAATAAAGTGTCATAGTGATTGGTGTTGTTAGGAAATACCGTTTTAAATACACGCGTTTCCGCATGTTTGATCCGTTCTTCTAAAGTCATAATCAGTGTATGGTTTATCTAAAATTTGGGTAAAGATACAGGTCGACTACAGAATACCTATGTTTTACACAAACAATAGAAGAATTGTTATAAGTACTATTTGCAAGCAAATCATTAGGAAGGCAAGTATGAGAACAAGTTTATTTATCCCTTACATCGGCAGTTTTAATCAGGTAAGTCCCATTTTCAGAGTGAACAAACACAAACTCTTCCCAAGCAATTTCCTCATCGGGAGTCTTACCCATTGCACCTTCTTTTGATTTCAGGCTAAACCTAAATACAATTCCAGTACGGCTTTTGTACTCCTTTAAATCAAAAGGAAGTACTACTAATTGTTCTTTATGAGGAAGAATATCCAATGAATCTATCGTCCCTTCTGAAATCAATTTTCCGTTTTCATTAATAGACCATTGCAAATACACATTGTCCAATCGGGTAAAATCGTATATGTTTTTAATAATGATTCGATTGTCTGTATGTTGCTTTATGGTAAAATCAGCATATTGATACTCTTTCTTGAGCTGTTCTTTACGGGCTTGAGATAAATTATTCCATACAGGAGACAATTCCCAATCTGCTGCCAGACTTTTTGCCCAGGTAGCATACCGGGAATAGGTTTTATTGGTAAATACCACAGGTCTTCCTCCATCTTCTTTGTTGATCAGGTCAATCAGAAATTTATCTTCTGTCAGTGAAATAAACTTCTGATTTAGTTGCCATATAATGACTGAGGGATGCTTTCTAAGTTGACGAATGGATAATGCCAAATTAGCATAAAACAGGTCTTTTTTCTTCTGCTTTTCTTCAACGGAAAGTCCAGTAAGCGACTTTTGGTCCAGGCTATCCATTTTCTGAATAATGTATAGTCCTATTTCATCACATAATTCATATAAGGGGGTACTAGTCTGTGAAGGAGGTAGAATAACGGCATTGACATGCTTGTCTTTAATAGATTGCAGAATAGTACGCATACTCTCTTTAGACCATACCGAATCATAGGAAACAGGAGGAGTATACTGAACAGCCTGTATCGTAATAGGGGAACTTACCGGAATATTACCCAGATAGAGTTTGTTATTACGTACATCAACTACTCTAAACCCTGTACTACCACCAATAACTTCGGCAATCTGGCAAGAAGAATCTATTGCTTGTAAAGTAAAATGATACAGATAGTGGCTTTCACTATTCCATCGTTTAAAATTATGAAGACCATAATGGTAAACACCAAATGGATAAGAGTCTCCTTTATCTAATGCCCTCCCAATTTCTTCATGATTGAATGAGTCTATCTCAACCGCTCTATTATCCTGATCAAAGAGAGCAAACAAATAATGATATTTATACAAATAACTCACTTCTGAATAGTTTCGTGTAGTAAACTTTACATTCCAGTCAGTCATTCGATTGGGAAGCTTGCAGTACTCCTCAAATAGATAATAATCATCAATATGTACTTGAGGGGTAGCAAGCAGAGAAATGCGGTTGAATGTAGTTCCTTTTTTTATTGCAGAACCTTCAACGCGTATGTCTATGTAGTTGTCTTGCTTATCTATGTATGGAGTAATATTTATTTTAACAGGTATTGCTTTTTCAATGACAGTGATCTTTTTAGTATCAATGAAAAGTGTAAACGAAATAGGCTGAGGCTCAAAAAGAACAAATACCATTTTACCTTTCCAGTTGTCTGGCACCTGAAAAGATGTATAGCTCGTATAGGATGATACAGTCTGATTACTGCTTTTTTTTGAAGAAGAGATAGCTTTTTGAGTTACTACTTTTGGAATCAATGCCTGAGTTATGTCTTTAAAAAAAGGAGAATGGCTCTCCCCATTCGGAAGTATCTGTTTGATACTTTCATATGGTATAGGTGTAGGTCCCGGCTGTACCACATCTTTCCATACCTCATCAGCAGATTGAGCAGATAAATTTATACAAATGAAAAAAGTCAAAAAATAAACTACAGATTTAAACATATACCAAATACCCTCTAACTTCATAATAACCTGATCAATAAGCGAATACCTTTTATTTCACCAATATAGAGATTGCTTATGACTATTCATAAATCAGCATAAAAGCAGGCTTATACTTGGAGATTTTATCTGTTTTCTCTATCCTTGATGTTGAAAAATCCTTAGTTGATCACCATCCTGCGTGTCTAAACATTGGAGCAAGCTCTCTAAACAGACACTTTTTTTATTTTGAGATTACATATTTTTCAAACTATACAAATATGATTCAAGCAATTATTTTTGATATGGACGGTCTGCTTATCGACTCGGAGCCACAATGGAGAATAGCAGAAATAGAGGTATTTGCCAAAGTAGGCGTACTACTAACAGAATCTATGACCTATCAAACTACTGGACTACGCACTGATGAAGTGATTAACTACTGGTACCAACGTCAACCCTGGAAAAACAGAACACCCGCTGAAGTAACAGCAGACTTAAATGCAACGGCCCTCTATCATATCTCACGGCATGCAGAAGTTCTACCAGGTGTATATGAGATATTAGATTTTGTAGCTAAGAAGTCTATTCCAATGGCTGTAGCGTCTTCGTCTAGCATGGCATTGATTGAAGCAGTACTGGAAAAATTAAAGATCCGTCATTTATTCTCAGTAATACACTCAGGCACGTTGGAGGCAAAAGGCAAACCAGATCCAGCTGTCTATATCACCACAGCTAAGAAACTTGGGATACCTGCTCCCCATTGTCTGGCACTGGAAGACTCTGTAAATGGTATGCGGGCAGGACTTAAAGCTGGGATGAAAGTTGTAGCTGTACCAGCTCCGGAAAGTTTTACAAGACCAGAATATGGGGAAGCTAGTCTGAAAATTGCGTCTTTACTAGACTTCACAGAATCTGTATGGGAACAGTTAAACAAGTTACCCTAATCTATACTTTCTGCTGCGTGATGAAGATCAAGCAGTCTCTTAGTGAATTTAACACCCTCAATATGAGCAAGTTTATCTATACATAAAAATTATTCCCTTTAAATTAATCCTGCTAACCTCCACATTTTAAAAGGCATGCTTTTTTTGGTTTTAGTCATGTTTTTAAAATGTTATATAAAAAGGAGGTTAGCAATGAAACTTAAAATTCTTATTATAGGCTTACTTGTATCCATTCAGGTAATGGCCCAGAAACAGCAGAAGCAGAATGTTCAGGTCAATAGTGATAAACAACTTAACATTGACTGGTCAAAATACAAAACCTATGCATGGGCATCTCAGGTAGATAGCAAACTTGATCCAGGTATCTATTTTCTCAATGACCTGGTTTTAAAAGAACGTATTCGAAGTGCAGTAGGGTATGAAATGGATGGAAGAGGATATGAGAAAGTATCTCAATCACCGGATATAATTGTTAACTTCCGTGTTTTTGATCAACCAACTACACTCAAAGGATATACCGGTTATGGTACGTCATATTGGGGTTCACAGGAAGTTCGCCAACCAGAAGACACTACTTCTTACAATGTTGAACGTGGTACATTAATTGTTAATGTCATAGACACTAAATCAGGAGAAACCATCTGGCGTGGATTTGCTTCTGGCTTAATGAATGGTACTACATTTAATAAAGAAGAGGAAAAGATTAAAGAAGCTGTGAACTTAATTTATCAGGATTATCCCGCCAGAGCAGATAATCTGGGGAATAAAAAATAGATTCTCTTATAGAAGAGAACAAAGTAAACCCTCAAACTTCTAGTCTGAGGGTTTACTTTTCGATATCTGAACTATGCAGTGATCGGGTAGGATCTATCTTCAGCCAGAGCAATGCACCAACAGCCAGACACCCAGCAATCAAAAATAAGGGATAATTAAAATTACCAGTCTTCTGAACAATAGTCCCGAACAATATAGTTACAAAAAAGCCACCGAGTTGTCCGGCAAAGTTCATAGCACCCGCAACTGTACCGGAATGCTGCTTACCAATATCCACACAGACTGCAAAAGCAACAGGTAAAGTTAAGTCTTTCAGAAATACACAAATGGCTAACAGATAACCAGCTAACTCGTTATCTGTTGTTAGTCCTGATAACAAAAAGAAAATGCTGGATAGCCCTAACCCTATCATTCCGACAGCTCTTCGCCCAACTTTAAGACCATATTTTTTGGTTAACACATCACTCACATATCCACCCACAATACAGCCAACTGCTCCCAGAAAATATGATAATGAGATGAAGTTTTTGGTTTGCTCTTCAGATAACCCTCTCCCCTCCTGAAAATAGGTTGCAGACCAGTTAGTAAAGAAATAAGCTGCATAAAAAAATAGATGACACATCAGCATCAGAATCCAGATGTTAGGATTACGCAGAATAAGTTGCCAGGAAACATGATGTGTAGCAGCAGTTTGCTTCCGACCTGATTCTATTTCCTGTACCTCTTCGGCTGTTATCCCCTCCTTCTCGGCAGGTATATCTCTAAACCAGAAATACCATCCTGCAGCCCATATAACACCCGCTATACCCAATACCAGAAATGCCCAGCGCCACCCCAATGCATGCACCAGAGGAATTACCAACAACGGAGTTAAAGCCCCACCAATGCGTCCGGCAGCCCATATTACAGATTGTGCCCGCCCTACTTCTACCGCCGGAAACCAACGGGATATGACAATAGACGCATTGGGATAAGCACCTGCTTCGCCTGCCCCAAATAAAAAACGAATCACAATGAGATAAATAAAATGGAAAGCCGTTCCGGTTAACGCTGTAAAAGCAGACCACCATAATACAACCCGAGTCAACACCCTTCTGGGGCCAATTCTATCACCCAGCACACCTGTAGGGATCTCAAACAAGGCATAGGCTAATGAGAATGCTCCCAATACATACCCAAACTGCTCATTGTTCAATCCAAGGTCGGATTTTACATATTTGCTCACCACATTCATACAAACCCGATCCAGAAAAGTGATAATAGAAAGAAGAAATAGCGCAGCTAGTACCTTGTATCGGGTTTTCATTATAGAAGCAGAAAAACGGATATGAAATTTTAAGCTTACTTATAACTAAACATACTAAAAAGTACAATACTGACTACTCTTTCTGCATAAAAACATGAAAAAAGAGTTTTTTCTGCCTTATTGGTACTAAAACTTAGCATATGCTTTCTGCTAAACAGTAGTCCTAATCCAGTTACACAGGATACACATGGTTACACATATAGCCACACTGTAACACATTAATAATGAGACAGATAACACTGGCTACATATTTTTGCCATTTTTCGCAAAAGCTCCCAGAAACAATAGAACAGCAACTATACCTCTTTATATAGTATTATATTATACTATATACACATATATGAGAAACAAGTGTAACTAACCTCATCTACAACTACTTAAATGTGTAACTAAGCGTAACTAACTTGTTATCAACTTACTTAGTATATTGTATAAGAACTGAATCTGTGTGTATGATGCAGCTTGTATTACGAGCTGGATTTTATTTTCAATTTAAACTCCAATTCACCATCTATCAATAACTCAATTGCAAAATCATTTTCTATCTTCATGTAAGCAAAGCTTGTTCGTCCATATTCACAAATTTGCTTTATAATCTTGCCAATCACCAACATCAAAGCACATTGAATTACTTTTTCATATTTGAAGAAGTTAGGAAAAATCCATAAGACATTCCAGGTTGTACTATCTATCTTTCCAGCATTGGGTTTATATTTGGTATTCTCTTTTCTTCTATTATCTGATTCAAAAATAACAGACACTTCAAAATCGCAAGAATTACTATTTGAGCCAATCCTGATTTTTTCTATTCGTTCTGGCACTTTAAGAAATAGAAGGTTACCTCCCAAACTATTGTGAACAATAAATCTTCCTTTTCCAAGAAAAATATCAAAATCATATTTCAAACATTCCCGATCTCGCAAATTCAAATACATTGAGATTAGGTCAAATTCTTTATCCAAATCAAAACTATAATTTGGTTCAATTGTGAATTCAATCTTATCAATCTCTTCAAGTAGTTTTTTCATTTTGACAGACCATTAGAGTAGTTTCTCGTTTAGCATCATTTCAATACCTATATAAAATTCAGAAATCCTCAAATAACAAACTCTTCTGCATACAACTATTCAGAAGAGTTTGTTTATCTAAACTATATGTATGAAAATTTTTGCTATGAATTCTGTTCACACATCCATTCTGCGGTAAATTCTATGCGAAAACTTTTTGCGGTTTATTCAACGCATCACCAATTTTGCAGTGAACTCTAGGCAAAAGTTATGTTCTTCCAAACATCATAAACTAACTCTTCCTTTTGCTCTTTGCATAGAACTATGCACTAACAGGCACACTGAGCATAACTCTATACAGACTCAAGCCTCTTTTCATGAGGATCTAATGATTTCATTAATATCTTACTGGATTACCAGATATTCCATTGACTTCTTTCCCAATTGAAATCTTTATCAGCATATTTAATTACAAATGGATCCATTTGAGGTTTTAATTGATTATACAAATGTTGATATATAGGACAGAGATGTTTATGTAATGCCTGAAAGACATGTTTCTTCCCATTACCTGAATAGTTTTTTTGTAGTATAGTCTCCAGCAATTGTAACACTTCTGCATTCTGATAAGCTGCAACTGCTCTGCAATATATCTCTATATCATCTGAAATGAATGGCGCATTTTTAGATACTACTTGCTCCAGGTGAGTTTGTAAAACAGGGAAGAAAGCCGGTTCCGGAAATTGTTCAATACTACGAAATATCCCAAACCAGCAATGCTGGTCTTCTTTTCCGTATATAGAAGAGAGCAACTCTATGTCTTGTATTTTTTTATAACGTGCTAATGCGATGAGTACTCGTTCCTGATTGCATCCATCAAAAGGTATTTGTGCCAATTGTCGAATAGCACGATAATGTTGTTCTTGTGGTGGCAAGAATTCCAACATATAAAAAGTATTTTGTAATCTACTATACTGATAAAGTAGCAGATTAGCCAAACTATCTTTCTGAATTTGAGTAAGTTTATGTAAAGATTTGTCAATAACATAATCTGCTACGTTATACATATATGCTACATCATCAGACCATATCTCAACGGTGGCAGTATCAGATAAATGAGTAAGAACTTGTGAAAAAAGAGAACTATCTTTTCGAGCAACCAATATATCAAAACCTATAGCTCGCAATACAGAGTTTTTGCTTTGTATTATTTGTAACAACTCTTCTTGTGTTGCATGCTCTCGAATGTAGGCCTCTGATCTGGATTCATTAAGATAGTCTGTAGTATTCCGGGAAGCTATTTTTTGTAATGGCTCCTGCAATTCAGGTCGAAAGTCTTCAGGAGTATAGGGATATTTTTCCTTTGACTTACATGATTGCGCTAAAAATAAAAAGACAATACACAAAAAAAGCATGAGCAAAACCTCAGATCTCATAGTAACTGATAAAGAAAGTTCTTAGAGTAGATGCACACCCAAGGTATATTCCATAAACAGTATAAAGTTCTTTAGCCTCCCCTTGTACTACATACTTTTCAATTAAGAATGGATTTCTCTACTCAACTTTTATGGTTTTCCTCCTATTCTATCCTCTATGCAATATGATCTGCTGCACACAGATGGCTACCGTTAACAGAAGAACACTCACTACCATGTATACAATAAGGTATAATTCACTTTTCGCCTGTGTTTCTTCTGGTTCTTCCTTATAGCTTTCGTGTATTTCTTCCAATTTATCTTCCAACGAAAAGAAATTAAACATACACAAAATAACCCCAACAGCAACAGGTACCAGCTTCGAAGAGAGATATAGCGGAACACCCAGACCGTATTTAATGACAGCTATCAAAGCCACCAGATTAAACCCATTGCATATGATCAACAACATGGTAGCACTCGTTGCAGGTACACTGTTTACATATTGCAACCAGATCACTAACCGATAGTACATGTACTGATAGTGCTTCATCATAGGTTATTAGTTCTTTTGTTTCCAGGCTAATTACTCCTTAAAACGATTTTCATAGCTAAACCAGCCTTTTGATACCTCTGCTGAATGCACAGATAAATAAGCAAAAAGGCAAAAAATGAAACCTGATGAGAATTCTATAAAAGTGTATTTCAATTTACATAGTTTATGGCAAATCTTGCATAAGTGATAGAAAAAAATTTGTTTACTACTTTTTAAAACCTATTTTTCTTTTGTCCATCTGTCTTTCTTGTCAAAATACCTACTGTAACCTATAGTGAAACACAGCATTTTTTGTTACTATTACTCTTTCATCTTTGCATTACACTCCACATGTTTCGAAACTTTCTGACTGTTGCTCTCCGCAACATTGCCAAACACAAAGTATTTACCCTGATTAATGTATTCGGGCTTAGCCTGGGTATGGCTATATTCTTTTTGCTCACAGGGTATGTTCGGTTTGAAAACAGTTATGATACGATTCATCAGCATAGTGAGAACATTTACCGGGTTGAGAGTATCTTTTATAAAGGAGGTGAAAAAACGGACGACTGGGCAGGTAGTACAAACGGCTATGGCCCGGCTATGAAGGCCAGCTTTCCAGAAGTAGAGTCTTTTACTCGTATCAACTGGAACAGCTCTACACGGGTAGTACGTTATCAGGACACAAAATTTCGTGAGCAAAATGTATGCTTTGCTGACTCTAACTTCTTTACCTTCTTCTCGTACCCTGTAGTCAAAGGCAATCCCCAAACGTTTCTGAATGCACCTAATACAGTGGTCATCTCGGAAAAAGCTGCCCATAAATATTTTGGCAAGGAGGAGCCTATGGGAAAATTTCTGGATATCAGCACCATTTCCAAAACCTATCGGTGCCAGGTGGCAGGAGTTTTCAAAGATCTACCCGTTAACTCTTCTTTACAGTTTGACATGCTGATGTCATGGACTACGTCTCCGGAATGGGTTCGTAACTTCTGGTATCAGCATAGCAGCTACACCTATATACGCGTACAGCCGAATACTAACATTGCGAACCTGGCAGCTAAATTTCCGGCTCTGGCAGAAAAATATAAGACGGCAGATGCCATGAAAGAACACAAATGGGCTATTGACCTGGTGCCATTGCATGCTATACATCTGAACCCAGCCAAAACCAACGAACCCGAAACCAAAGGCAGTCGTACCACCGTGCAGTTTCTGCTTATAGCAGGTATTATTATTCTGATTATTGGCTGGGTAAACTATATCAATCTATCTACAGCAAGAGCTATTGACCGGGCACAGGAAGCGGGCATCCGGAAAGTATTGGGTTCCTCTCCTACTCTTCTGGTAGGACAGTTTCTGTTTGAGTCATTTATCCTCAACTTTATCGCGTTACTGGTAGCAATTGTTTTTATTGGAATAGGTATATGGAGTTTACGTACATTTTTGACTATCTACATCCCGGCTTCTATCTGGACTGAACCCCAGCAATATACTCTTTTTGCCATCATCTTTCCTGTAGGGATTCTGATCTCCGGCATTTATCCGGCCTTTCTGCTTGCCAAGGTAATTCCGGTACAAATTCTCAAGTGTAAGTATACCTTCTCTGGTGGAGGCAATCTACTGCGCAAAAGCCTGGTTACCTTACAGTTTACTACATCCCTGATACTGATTATGGGTACTCTGATCGCCTACAAACAAATCAGCTACATGATGAATCAGACGTTGGGAGCAGACATTACTCAGGTTATGGTTGTAGAGGCACCTGTACATACAGAAGGTTATATTGAAAAGATAGAAAGCTTTAAGAATGAGTTAAAATCGCTGGCAGGAGTCACGAATGTAACTGGCTCAGGAGCGGTTCCAGGTGTAGAGGTAGGCGAATTTCTGGCCAACCGTAAACTGCATTCTCAACCAGCAGACAATCGGCTATATGAGATGATGGCTGCCGACTACGACTTCATTCCAACTTTTGATCTAACAGTCATAGCCGGACGCAACTTCGACAAAAGTCGCCCCTCAGATCAGTATGGGTTAATTCTCAATGAATCGGCAGTAAAACAATTCGGATTTGACTCCAGCGAAAAAGCCATTGGCGAAAAAATCCTGCTGGAGGCTAATCGGGGCAGAGCCAATGAAATTATAGGCGTGATCAAAGACTATCACCAGCAATCCCTGCAACATCCCTATACTCCCATCATCCTGTTTATGGACCCGGACTTCCGCTGGATACCGGCAGATTTTCTTTCTATAAAAATACAGGGAGGTGATATAAAACAGACAGCCAAAAAAATAGAGGCTACCTGGCTGAAATTTTTTCCAGAATCCTCGTTTGACTCCTTTTTTCTGGATCAGTTCTTTAATCAGCAGTACAAACAGGAAGAAATCTTTGGACGTGTAGTCGCCTTTTTCTCTTCACTGGCAATCTTCATTGCCTGTATTGGCCTGTTTGGTCTGACGTCTTATAACACCGCCCGTCGCACCAAAGAAATAGGCATACGCAAAGTACTTGGGGCTAGTGTACAGCATATCGTTTCACTACTTGCCTGGGATACCTTACGTTTGATTCTGCTGGCTGCCTTACTGGCTATTCCGATAGCCTGGTATGGCATGAGTGAGTGGCTCACCCGCTATGCATTCCGGATTGATATCAATGGATGGTATGGCTTATTACCTGTTCTGGTATTGGGCGGCATTGCCTTTCTTACTATCAGTACGATTACTATCCGGGCTGCTTTTGCCAATCCTGTAAAATCCCTGCGCAATGAATGATACTTTTGTCAGAAAAACATATATTCACTGAGTCTATAGTATTGGCTGTCAGATACATACCTATACATGAACGAGGGTAGCACACATAGTAAAGACCAGTAAGTAATAATCAGTATCTCAAAAATGAGGGATTATCCAAGGATATATTCAAAGGCGTGATTCCTATTGCCGGAGCCTATGATGTTCTGCACTATTATCAGGTTTTAGCCAAATCAAACGGCAGTGCATTTGCAGATAATCACATCGGCAGCGTCTTTGGCCTAACCATGCAGGATTTTGAAAAGGGATCACCAACATCATATATAGATAGTCTCTCCACACCGATGCTGCTTATATCTGAGACAAACACATTTAAATATGCTGATCTGTTTGAAGCCCGCCTCAGAGAAAAAGAATACAATAAGTTAGAAGTGTTGCACATCCACAGACTCAAACATGGAGAACTATGGAAAGAATTATCTTATTCCCCACACAGTATTTACAGAGAGGTAATTGAAGATTTTATCAAAAGAAACTCTGAGATCGTGCCATCTCCTACCCAATGAGGATTTTTTGCAATAGCGAAAATACTATCCGGTTTTGAACTACTTTACGGAAAAATCTATCTCAATCTAACTACCTGACCTTCAGAACCCAAATCTTTCCTGATAAAGAAGTATTCACTATAATCTCTACATATATATTCCCAGTTTATGGAAAAATAATCCCGGTTGCATCCTATAAGCAACTAAATGAACGGGATTATGAAGCATTTTTTATTTACGCTATTTTTTCTCACAAGCCTTATTCCAGCTTTCACTCAGGCTCAGGATCGCGTTATCAGCGGCCGTCTTAAAGATGCGAATGGAGAGCCATTACCAGGGGTAAGTATTTCGGTTAAAGGTACAACTCAGGGGACCACCACCAATGCCGAAGGATATTATCGTATTACAGCTCCATTAGGCGCTACACTGGTGATTTCGTTTATTGGGTTTACCACACGTGAGGTACAGGTGACAGAAAAGAATTCAACTGCATTAGGTTCTGGTGATTCATCTGAGTCAGAGCCCGTACAAATACCTTCTTCACAAATGGTTCAGAATGAGGCTCAACAAAGCACCCAGCCACCCACTCAACCAACGCCTGAAAAGACAGGAGTAGCCACACTCACAGATGATTCGCCAAGGTATACCATTCAATCGTATACTACATTTCCTAATCAAAACCCTCTCACCAATACCTACACACTTCGCTATGTAAAGGGTTGGCTTGCCAGATTGCAATACGGCTCCAAAGCCCGTAATGGTATTTTTGTAGCAGATACAAGACCCTATATACAAGCACCCGTTCAGCTTATCTTTTCCTCTTCTTTTACACTAGACCAGATCAATCAGTTGCCTGACTTACAGAGTCAATATGCTCAGGGAAGACCTGTAAATGGCATAGAGACCTGGCAGGGTTCGGAAACGGGTGAGATATTTAGCTGGGGACCAAAAATCAACAATCTGGAATTTGATGGACAGCCCTATGCCTACGATCCCAATGGAGCATTAACCACAAGAGGAAATGGCAATGGTAACAGAGCAAAAGCTTATAATCCCTATCAGTTCTTCAGAAACGGTATGACAACCAATCATACCCTTACACTAAAGACCACTTTATGGAAAACAGATCTGAAAACAGGTTTTACCTATCATACCCAGCAAGGAGTAGTACCCAATGCACACACAAATGAAAGTCAGTGGAACCTTAATCTGAAACGTTTGATCATGCCTGCATTACGAGCAGAGTTTTCTCTATTCTATACCTCAATTAATCAAACTTTACCCAATCAGAATGGCAACTGGGCACATATACTGTCGTCTGTCATGCAAACAGCACCCACCTTTGACAACGCAGGTGGTTTATCTCGCAGAGAAGCACTTCGCAATGAAGATGCATATTTGCTTTCAGACAATCAGTTTCGTACCTATAGTGCAGGCAATACAGACAATCCCTATGCATTGGTAAATTTGTTGCCCGACAACCAGAATATCCGGAATCTCTTTACCAATCTTAGCCTAAACTACGACCAAAACAACTTTCAGGTATTGCTGAAAGGCAGTCTGGAACATAAGAATCAGAACAGAGTTTTTGGTATAGTTCCAGCGATGACCACTTATCCCGAAGGAAGGTTAACCACCCGGGAATACAAGCTGAGCAATTATCAGTTTACAGCCAAGCCTTCTTTTGATACATACCTGAATAGTAGCTCTACGATCTACCTGGAAACTTCGGTTTCCTATACATTTGCTCACCAGCAGGAACAACTGAACCGCAAAGATGGATTTAGGTTTGCCTCAACAGAATCATTTGATATCAGGAATGCAGACTCTTTAGCTATTCGTAAATTTACCCCTTTACGTCAGAAGCATGAGATTGCAGAAAGCATACGGCTTAAATACAGAGACCTGGTGCTTCTGAATCTTACAAACCAGCATTATTTCTCGTCAACCTATACAAAAGGTAAATTCTGGTTGCCGACTATAGGTCTGGGATTCACTTTCTCTGAACTTTTCTCCTATTCATCCTTCCTCAACTTTGCCAAGGTATATGCCAATTATTCTCAAAACATACAGGAAGCACCTCTGATCTATAATCAGTGGCAGTATAACTCTACACAGTATGCAGCATCCAACTTTGCCCCGTATCAGGAAACACAGGAAATAGTCTATACACGCCAGCTACAGCCTGAGAAAACCACAAAGAAGGAACTCGGATTGGATATGAATATTATACAAAACAGGCTACATGTATCTGCTAGCTATTTTCAGAATCTAACCCAACAAGCACTGGTTCCTATATTCAGCGAAAATGGCTTTCTGCTACAAAATCTAGCTGATATTGAAAAC
The DNA here is from genome assembly GCF_030068605.1 of Xanthocytophaga agilis. Classification (NCBI taxonomy): domain Bacteria; kingdom Pseudomonadati; phylum Bacteroidota; class Cytophagia; order Cytophagales; family Rhodocytophagaceae; genus Xanthocytophaga; species Xanthocytophaga agilis. Next base: position 271,127 of record NZ_JASJOU010000001.1, on the reverse strand, counting down.
AAAGGATATGAATGGTCTGTATCCTATCAGCATCACACAGGAGCCGTACGGTTTATGTCTAGAGTTTCCTTCAGCAAAGTAAAACCTGTTGTCACCAAACTCTACAACAACGGAACCCGCATACCCATAGCAGGTTTTTCAGATGTTTCCACCAATCTCGTTGCAGGTCAACCGTATGGAGTCCTGATGGGTTCCCGCTGGAAAACAAATGAAAATGGGCAAACTATTATTGGCACTGATGGCTATCCTGTAGTAGATGACCAACCCCAGATCATTGGCAATCCCAATCCCCGGTGGACGGCATCAACAGAACATACCATCTGGTGGAAAGGCTGGTCATGCAATATCCTGTTTGACTTCCGTCAGGGAGGTGATATCTGGAATGGTACTCAGGCATCGTTAAACTACCTGGGAGTATCTAAAGTAACAGAGCAACAGCGTCCTACTCAGAACTACATCTTCGAGGGCGTTCAGGAAAATGGAAAGCCCAATGGTATCATGGTCGATTTTGCCAATTCAGCGCATGGGTTACAGGATAATCGCTGGGTACGTTACGGACAAAGTGGTGTGGGTGCGGAGTCTATCCAAAAATCTTCGTGGATACGTTTACAAGAGGTAAAACTCTCCTATAAGTTTCCATCCTACAGACAGCATTTCCTACCCAGATGTGATATCCAGGTATCTGTTTCAGGTCGTAACCTATGGCTTTCTACGCCTTACAAAGGAGTAGATCCAGCAGGTACGCTGTTTGGCTACAACACCGCAACAGGCCTGGATCTGTTTAATGCACCTTCATTGCGAAGCTATGGCGCTTCTGTTCAAATCACTATTTAATCTATTATTCTCCCTTATCTATCAGGTAAACTTTCGGGTTTTATGAAAACGAAATTTATACTTTTATCTATCAGCCTGTCGATCCTTTGTCTGTCGGCATTTAAACTACCCATGCTGTTACCGGCAAATTTTCTCGACTACCTACGCCAAAAGACAGAAGCCTATACAGATAAAATACCAGACGAAAAATTATACATCCATACAGATAGGACGTTCTACAAACCGGGTGAAGATGTCTGGTTCAAAGGATATCTGGCGAATGGTCTTATTCTTACAGCAGATGCTGCCAGTCATGTAGTCTATGTGGAACTGGTTAATCCGCGTGGAACAGTAGAGAAAACATTGCAGCTTCTGGTAAAAAAAGGAAGTGTATATGGAGACTTTCATCTGGAAGAATCAGCACCCGGAGGATTATATAAGTTGAGAGCCTATACCCAATGGATGAGAAATCAGGGACCGGAAGCATTTTTCGAAAAAGAAATTCAGGTACAGAAAGTAATCACTCCCCGTCTGCTGATGAAGCTGGACTTTACCCGAAAAGCATACGGGGCCGGAGATCCGGTAGTGGCAGATCTGGAAATGAAAGATTTGCAAAATCATCCGTTGACTGAAAAGTCAGTCACCTATACTGTGCAGATTGAAGGAAAGCAATTGCTTCAAGCCCATGCAGTTTCAGATAAGAATGGAAAAGCAAGTATCCGTTTTGCCTTGCCTGCTGATCTGCGAACCACAGACGGCCTGCTAAACATCACGATTTTGTATGAAGGAAATACAGAAAGTATATCCCGCTCAATACCTATTGTACTCAATAAAATTGCCCTTCAGTTCTTTCCGGAAGGAGGTGATCTGGTAGCAGGCATTCCCAGTAAAGTAGCCTTTAAAGCTATCAATGAGTTTGGCAAGCCAGCTGATATAGAAGGCTATGTAACCGATGAAACAGGCAAAAAACTTCAGTCATTCAAAAGCTTTCATCAAGGCATGGGAGCATTTGCCCTAACTCCTTCACAAGATCGACAATACATTGTACACATCACTCAGCCTGCCATCAGTCAAACCTATGCTCTTCCGGCAGCATTACCTAAAGGATATGTGTTGTCTGTGGATACGGTTACAGCAAAACAAATTCAACTCTCTTTTCATGCCCCTGCCAGCAAACCGATTTATCTGATAGGTCAGGTACGTGGCAAAATCTATTATACCAAGGAAATCTCTGCGGAGACCGGACACAATCAGGTTTCTATTCCTCTCAAGGAATTTCCTATCGGCATTGCTCAAATTACACTGTTTGACTACAATCAGGTACCACGTTGTGAACGGCTGGTATTCGTGAATGCACAACGTAGAATGCATATCTCTGTCACCACCGATAAGAAGCACTACTCTCCCCGCGAAAAAGTAGACCTTACCATCCGTACCCTGGATGAAGATAGCCTGCCTGTACCAGCTAACCTGTCCCTTTCGGTGGCTGATGATCGGCTGGTAACGTTTGCCGATGACAAACAAGATAACATACTGTCTCACATGCTGATGAGCTCGGATCTGAGAGGTAAGATAGAAGAACCTTTTTTTTACTTTAAGCCCAATGAACCCAAAGCATCCAAAGCACTGGACTATGTGATGATGACACATGGCTGGAGAAGATTTACCTGGCAACAGGTTCAGGAAGGTCCCCAAAACATGATTTTTGCTCCAGAGAAAACAGGTAACTTATCCGGAACTATCCTGGATGCACGTGATCAGAAACCCATATCTGCTACAGTAACCTTATTTGAACTGGATGATAAACGACGTTCTGCTCAACTTAAAACCAGCTCTAACGGACGATTCCTGTTTCAGGCAATCAATCCTAAAGTAGCCATACAGCTATTTGCCCAAGCACCAGGTATTTTCCCTCAATATCTATACATTAAACTCGATCAGGAACCGACAAGTAATCCAGGTCCTGTAGCGGCTAACCAGGATTTCAAATGGCAAAATGAAGCGATAAAGGAAAAGGTTGTTGCCACTCCAAAAAGGGTACAAGTCAGTAAACCCAATCCTTCACCAAAGGCTCAATCAAAATCTACTGATGTAATGGAAGATTCGCCATTCTCGTTAGGAGATATTAGTTTGTCTGCTGATGTTCAGGCTCTCAATGAAGTCGTGGTGGTGGGGTATGCCACACAAAGAAAACAGGACTTAACTACCTCTGTATCAGTTGTACAATCCAGTGAACTGAATATTTTCCCATCTACAGAACTATCACAGACCTTACAGGGTCGAATATCAGGCGTGCAAATAACGCAGTCAGATGGAGCACCAGGGTCTGTATCAGGTGTTCAAATACGTGGTGTTAGTAGCATAGCCAACCGTGACCCTCTGTATGTTGTAGATGGAACACTCGTTACTACACCTGAATTTATTTCTCCAACTGATATAGCCAGCATCACTGTACTGAAATCAGGAGAAGCAACCGCCTTATACGGCTCACGTGGGAGCAATGGCGTTATTGTTATTACCACTAAAAAGGACGCCTATTACAAACGATCTATCCCCCGCAACAAGCTTCCGATTTCTCAGGTATATATTGCCGAACGAAAATTCTCTGTAGCTCGAGAATTCTATATACCGGTCTACGATCCGAAGAAAGCAGTGGCTGAACGTACAGACTTTCGTAGTACCATTTACTGGAACCCTGAAATACAGACAGATGCAAAAACAGGTACTGCCCATGTAAGCTTTTATAATTCAGATCAGGTCACTGCCTTCCGAATTATTACTGAAGGTATGAGTACCAGCGGACTAGCAGGTCGTGCCGAACTAACCTATGCAACCCAGTTACCTTTCAGCATCGAAGCAAAAATCCCTCCCTATCTTACTTTCGAAGACAGACTGGAAATTCCTATCTCCCTGAAGAATACTACCAGTCAGGCCATTCATGGTGAACTTACCATAAAAACACCTCCTCAACTAAAAATCACCGCTTTCAATGGGTCGGTGTATAGTCTACCAGGAGAAGCCAAAACCTTGTATTTACATGCCGAAGTGCAAGCCGTAGCAGGTAAAGGCACATTGACACTTATCTTCCAGGGCGATGGCATGCAGGAGACGGTTTCACAGGAGATAGATGTACAACCGAAGGGCTTTCCAACAGAAATGGCCTACTCTGGCAAAGAAAAAGAGGCACAGTTTTCGTTCACGATCAATGAACCTGTCAAAGGCTCTATAAAAGCAGAGTTAAAAGCTTATCCTAATCTATTGAGTGAATTACTAAATGGCATTGAATCAGTATTGAGAGAACCCTATGGATGTTTTGAACAGACATCTTCCTCTACCTATCCCAATGTATTGGTATTACAATATTTACGGGAATCGGGCCTGTCTAATCCCAAGCTAGAGAAACAGGCACTGGACTATATTGACAAAGGATACAAACGCCTGATAGGATTTGAAACCAAAGAAGATGGTTTTGAGTGGTTTGGAGGTACCCCACCCCATGAAGCACTAACCGCTTTTGGTTTGGCAGAGTTTACAGAAATGAAGAAAGTGTATGACGGGGTAGATGAGCAAATGCTCAGACGAACCAAACAGTGGATACTTAGTCGACGGAATGGTTTGGGAGCTTTTAAATTAGATTCCCGGCATATGCACTATATCAATGGCAGCGATCAGGCCATGAATGCCTATATTGTCTATGCCCTGACAGAAGCCGGAATCCAGGAAATCAGACCAGAGTATGAGAACAGTTATCAGATAGCCCTCAAAAACCAGGATCTCTACCAGATGGCACTTTTAGCCAATGCAGCTTTCAATCTGAAAGACACAGAGAAAGGAGAAAAACTCATAACTGAATGTATTCGCCAGATAAACGAACAAGGACTTGAAAAGGCAAAAATGGCTACATCTATGACCTCTTCGTATGGACAATCTCTACAAATAGAAACAGCTTCTCTTTTGTTGCAAGCCCTACTAAAGACAACAACTCCTGATGAAACTCAGATACAGAAGCTTGTCAATAAAATTGTAAAATCCAGAAAGTATGGAGGCTTTGGATCTACTCAGGCTACTATTCTGGCACTGAAATCGCTGACTGAATATGCCAAATTTGTACGACACACATCAGAGGGAGGTAATCTGCTGGTATATATGGGGGAAGAGTTGATTGGCTCTCAGTCGTATGAAAAGGATGCACGGGAAGATATTACGATTACAGGTATAGAACGGTTTATGAAAGAAGGTAAACAACCTTTCCGGGTTGTATTTGAAAACACAAAAACGGCCCTTCCCTATTCTATGAACGTATCCTGGGCATCCCAAACTCCAAATAGTGCACCTGAGTGTAAGGTAGATGTAGAAACCCAGCTTTCACACACAGTCATTCAAACCGGACAAACGGTACGAATGACTACATGGGTAAAAAACAAAACCAGTGAAACACTCCCTATGACAGTGGCTCTGGTGGGCATCCCATCCGGATTGAGTCCACAACCCTGGCAGTTAAAGGAACTACAGGAAAAGAAGATAGTAGACTTCTATGAGGTGCGCAAAAATTATGTAGTGTTTTACTATCGCAAAGTAGCCCCTAAAGACTGGCTTCAGATTCAGCTTGATCTGAAAGCTGAAGTACCTGGCACCTTTACAGCACCTGCTAGTACAGCCTATCTCTACTATACCAATGAGTTTAAAGACTGGGAAGGTGGAGAGAAAATTGAGATTTTGAAATAAAGCACTGGTGATACGCATCAAGCGTTAAACCTGACTTTTGATTGTATCCTAGATACACTACATAGATGATCTGAATTTTGAAGAGAGTACAACCCAAGTCTATACTTTTGAAAAATGTAGGCTTGGGTAACTTTTTGAGAGAGATTCCTCCCTTAGTTTCTTTATTGTCCCTTACATGAGTCTACTTGCGGCCTGTTACTTTTTTGCTTGTCCAAAAAAGTAACCCAAAAAGGACAAAAAATTCCAAAGCTTCGCCCCACAAGGCCAACGCTAGGCCCGCGGAATTTTTATCCCTACACACCTACATAACCATCCGCGATTAAGGGGATCACAACTCTCTTTGTAGCAGCTATTTTCTCTTAGGAACTAACATTGGCTCTATTTGTCACATGTGTTCCGCTCACGCCCGCACTGATGTGTGGCAGGCAAGTCGCGACTCAGCAAAGCAAAAACAAACTCTTACCTTAAAGTTGGGGTAGCTGCTGTTTGTATTTTTACTAGTTATGCAAAATAGGAAATTCACTCACTAGTGAAAAGATATTTTACACCTAGGCAATGCTACTTAGTAGATAACACAGAAAAAACACTATTCATAAAATACTTACAACACACAATAAATCAACCTTTTACCCTTTCTATAAACAAAACCGGGCAATTCCTACGCTCATTACATCTGCTAAGATGGCACTTTTATACAATGCCTCATGTTCTACTCTTACAGAAAATTTACGCATTCGGGTATACTTTGGAAAACAGTATTGAGTAGAGGAAAACACTGCTCCCTAGAGGTTTTGCAAAAAATTATAAAAAAAATGAAATTCTTATTAGGGTATGCACTGGGGTTTTAACTCTTATAGGCAAGAAGAGTTTTTGATTTGTTTTTATTATTGAGTCGCAGGTATGGCGTTGCCCGAAAATCAAAGTTCACAATCCTTATTTTCTTTTCAATCTGACGAAAATTCTACCAGTACTCCAGTTGATAAAGAATTTTTTATTCGCAAAACACTGGAAGAAAATGTCTCAGAAGGGATAGAATTGCTTTTTAAGAAGTATTACAAACCTTTGTGCAGCCATGCCATCCGGTTTGTTTATTCCAAACAGATTGCTGAGGATCTCGTAACTGAAGTGTTTCTTCAGTTCTGGACCAAAGAGCAGTATCTTCATGTTAAAACATCCTACAAAGCCTACCTCTTTACAGTAGTGCGGTATAGAGCATTTGCCTACCTACGTGCAGAACTTGGTAAATCGCCGGACGAAATTACCGATGATCTGCTGCTCACGTCATCCATGCCTACGGCAGACCAGATGCTTCAATACGATGAATTGTATCTGAAACTGGATAAAATCATTAAAGAACTTCCTCCACAGATCCAGAAGGTATTCCTGTTAAGCCGCTTTGAAGGCAAAAAGTATGCAGAAATAGCAGCCGAAATTAATCTTTCACAGAAAACAGTGGAAGCACATATTACCAAAGCACTAAAAATTATAAAGGCTGCTTTGAAAAAAGAATGGTTCATTGCGTCCATCCTGATCGCTTCTGCCCTGTTCTTTTAAAAAAATCTTTCTTTTTGATTAGGGTGTCCCCCTGCTATTATACTCTATTCAGCAAAGCCTACATTCATGAAAACAGAATTGACTAAAGATATCATATTTATGTTCCTGTCAGGTAATGCCAATCCTTTACAACGCAAGTTAATAGAGGAATGGCTGCAAGATGAGCGGAATCGGGAGCAATACTATGATTGGCTGGAAGAGTGGGAAGAAAAACATCCGCAGTTTATACCAGATACCAATTCAGCTTTCGAAAAACTAGTTACACGCGCTTCCAATCCAGATACAGAAACTATTTCAACAAACTATAATTCCATTCAATCGCCATTTGTTTCCTATTCCCGTAAGCGCACATCCTGGTGGGTAGCTGCCTCTGTAGTTGCACTATTAGGAATAGGAATATTCTGGCAGAGAGAGGCTATTCTGAACAAAACCTATCAGACATCTTACGGTCAGATTAAAAAAGTAGAGCTGGAAGATGGTACCATTGTGACCCTTAATGCAAACTCACAGTTACAACATTCCCGTTTCTTCTTTGGAAAAGACAACCGAGAAGTTTTGCTAAAAGGAGAAGCCGAATTTTCAGTAACACATACACCAGATCACAAACGCTTTATTGTAAAAACACCCGATAATCTGGAAGTAGAAGTACTGGGTACAGAATTCGTTGTCTTCAGTCGTCAACGTGGTTCAAAAGTAATTTTAAATAAAGGGAAGGTTCAGTTACGTACTGCAACCATTCATAAACCTGTAGTTATCCATCCGGGAGATGTGGTAACGGTAGATCCCAAAGGATCATTCAGACTACAACAGAAACAGGAAGTACAGCAATATACTTCCTGGAAAGATCATCGGTTTGTCTTTAACCGAACCTCAGTAGAAGAACTCGTTCAGTTATTATCCGAAAATTTCGGAGTCTCGGTACAGATAACAGATTCAACACTTGCTTCACGTAAAATCACAGGAACCTTTCAGGCCGAAAGTGCTCAGGAACTTCTGTATGTAGTTTCTCAAGCCATGGATCTGAATGTACAAGTTCAAAAAAACACCTTTTTACTATCGCCTCAATAACACGTATTCTATAATCTGTAATCCTTTTTAACTCAAACGATCAAACTGTTTTAGCCCATTTCGGCTACGCAGCAAAAAATTGTACTATTCACCGATTGAACATCACAAAACACAAATTAAAAATCCTGTTATCACTTTTCTAAACCCTTAAATTAACATGAATCATAAAGTATCCTTGCTTCTGTCGACAATTGGGTTGACATGCTGGCTAAGTGCTTATCCAGCAACGTCTTACTCTCAGACATTAGCCTATAACCTCCAAAGGAGTCAGCAAAACGATCCAAAAACGCTGTTACTGCGTGATGCGATCCTTGAAATAAAAGAGCATTACCATGTAGATATACTTTTTGAAGAAGACATTGTAGAAAACAAACGCATCGATAGCAAGCGGATAGATATGAGTTTGTCGGCAGAGAAAAATCTGCAAAATCTGCTGAAAGCATCAGGTCTGCAATTGAAGAAACTAAAGAAGAATACCTATGTGATTGTATCCGAGCACAAGTCTACCAAACTTTCACTGGAACCGATGCAATCTCCCAATATTCCCATGAACAATTCATCTGGCAATTCCATGACATTCACATCCATGAATAAAGTGGGACAAGTAGCTGCTTTTCCAGTAAAAGGAAAAATCACAGATGAAAAAGGCGAAGGTCTTCCGGGTGTAAGTGTGGTGATCAAAGGAACAAACCTAGGTGTAGCCACTGACGTTCAGGGAAATTATAGCATCAATGTTCCGGATGAACAAGCCATACTGGTATTCTCTGCAATTGGCTATACTACTGAAGAAGTAACTGTAGGTGCAAGGTCGACCATTGATTTTCAGATGGTGCCTGATATCAAGTCATTGAATGAAGTAGTTGTAGTGGGATATGGTACCCAGAAAAAACCTGAACTGAGTACTTCTGTAGCAACAGTAAATTCCAAAGAACTAAGCAAACAAACTGTAGCTGGTTTTGATCAGGCTTTACAGGGTCAGGCTGCCGGGGTACAGGTAACAGCCCCGACAGGTGCTCCGGGTTCTGGTATCAACATCCGTATTCGTGGTAATAACTCAATCAGTCTTACCAATTCGCCCTTGTATGTGATTGATGGGGTGCCTGTATTGCCTAGCTACGATTCAGAAGTAGGTATTGGAAATCAGAGACCTAACCCATTGAACACCTTAAACCCCAACGATATTGAATCGATTGACGTACTGAAAGATGGAGCGTCTGCTGCTATCTATGGTTCGCGTGCTGCCAATGGGGTAGTTGTTATTACAACCAAACGGGGTAAGGCAGGTAAGCCTCAGGTTACGTTTAATACCTATTTCAGTCAGCAGGAGTTGAGAAAGAAACTAGATGTACTAAATGGTCAGCAGTTTGCTACACTTTATGATGAGGCGTTAGTAAATGCAGGTAGAGATAAAGCTTTTGGACAACCAGATACAGTTAGAACCAATACCAACTGGCAGGATCTTCTTTATCGTACTGCTCCTATCAAAAGCTATCAGCTAAGTGTACAGGGAGGTGGCGATAAAACCAAATACTATTTATCTGGGGCATATTTTGATCAGGATGGTATCATCAAAAACTCAGGGTTCAAAAGAATCTCGTTTAAACTGAATCTGGATCAGGAAATTACCAAACGATTCAGAGCAGGAAGTAGTCTGAACATCAGTCGGACAGACAATAACCGAAGTGTACGTAGTGAGTTAGGCCTAGGAAACTCAGGTGTAATCATGGGTGCATTGACTCAGATTCCAACTATGCCTGTATATAAGAGTGATGGCAGCTATGGACAAAACACGTTTACGTTTAGTGACAATCCATACAGTAACCTGAACGAAACACATAACCAGGCGTTGATTTATCAGGCTATTGGCAACCTATACGGTGAGTTTGATATACTGGACAATCTGACATTCCGTACCAATGGGGGAATTGACTTCCGTACCCAAAATGAAAATCAGTTTATCTCAAGAGAATACGCAGGTACTCAAAATTCAGCCTCCAGTGATAGAGGAAGTGGGCAAACCGGAAGAAATGAGGAATTGATATGGTTATGGGAAAACACATTAACTTATAAACCCAAAATAGGAGACAATCAAAATCTAACTATTCTGGGAGGTTATTCTGCTCAGGCATCTAACCGCTTTACTTCAGGTGCATCTGTCTATGGCTATCCTTCTGATGCTGTTCCATATCTTTCAGCTGCTACTAAATACTATAAACCATATAGCTACCAAGATCAATGGGGATTAGTCAGTTATTTTGTACGTGGTACCTATGCCTATGGAGATCGTTATTATGCTACTGCCAGTATACGTGCTGATGGATCAAGCCGTTTCAACAAATCCAATCGTTTTGGCTATTTCCCTGCCTTGTCATTGGGATGGCGTATTTCCAGCGAAGCATTCTTTCCAAAATCCAAAGCATTGTCTGATCTGAAACTTCGCTTGAGTTATGGTGCCAATGGTAATCAGAATATTGGCGTATATGACCGTTTCAGTACCTACAGCGCAGGCTATAACTATCAGGGTGGCAATGGTATTGATGGGGGTATTGTACCAAACGTAATTGGCAATGATAAACTGAAATGGGAAACCACCAATCAGTATGATGCAGGTTTGGATATAGGATTGCTTGACAATAGAATTACAGTAACCGCTGATGTGTATTTAAAACGTACCAACGATCTGTTGACTCAGGTTCCACTTGCTTATAGCACAGGATCTCAGCAAGGACAAGTAGCTCAAAACCTGGGAACTATAGAAAACAAAGGTTTTGAACTTGGTATAACCAGCACCAATATTCGCATGGATAATGGATTTACCTGGACTACTCAATTCAATATCAGCACCAATAAGAATACTGTAATCGATCTTGGTACCTTGACAGATGAAACAGGAAAAGTTATAGATAAAGTAATCATTAATAACTACTCTATCACTAAAAAAGATTTACCTCTCGGTTCATTCTATGGATATAAGATGGTGGGTATATTCCAGAATCAGAATGACATTGATAATGCAGCGACACAACCAGGTGCAAAACCAGGTGATATCCAGTTTGCAGATATCAATGGAGATAAGCAGATCAATGGAGATGATCGTGTTGTATTAGGCAATCCTAACCCTAAATTCTTTGGGGGTATCACCAATACCTTCGCTTATAAAGGAATTGATCTGAGCTTCTTGTTCCAAGGAAGCTTCGGAAACGATATTTACAATGCCACACGCCAGGCGCTGGAAACTATGATGAGTTCTGCCACCAATGGTTCTCCGGATGTATTAAATCGCTGGACTCCAACTAATACAGAGACCAATATGCCACGTGTAGTATATGGCGATCCTAACAATAACAATCGTTTCTCCAATCGTTTTGTAGAAGATGGTACCTATGTACGTCTGAAAAACCTGACACTGGGATATACTTTACCAGCTAGTCTGTTATCAAAAGCCAAGATCAGCAATCTACGTGTTTATGTGACAGGGTTGAATCTGTTGACCTTTACGAAATACAGAGGCTATGATCCGGAAGTAAGTGCAGATCCATTCTCCTCTACCAGCTTCGGCAGAGACTTTGGAGTTTATCCACAGGCACGTACCTATACTATAGGACTTAACCTTCAGTTCTAACATTACCAAAGATTCAAAGATTTGTTATCTATATGAAAAAAATATTCGTTTCAGCACTATTATTATCCAGTATGTTTGGTTGTAACAGCATTCTGGATAAAGAACCTCTGACAAGTATTACAGCGTCCAATTACTACAAGAATGCAGATGATGCAGAATCTGCTATCACAGGAGCTTACGATGCCTTTCAGGGAGATACCTATTACGGCTCTACCATGAATATCATTGGCGAGATGCCTTCTGACAACTGCACCAGTATCAATGGAGACGTGGTTTACCTGGACAATATAACCTGGAATGCCACTTCCGGAATTGTAGGTCGGATTTATCAGACAGGATTTCAGGGTATCAACAGAGCCAACTCTATTCTGAAGTATGTACCTGGCATTGCTATGGATCAAACCCGCCAGCAAGAGATTCTGGGAGAGGCGTATTTTATCCGTGCCCTGAACTACTTTAACCTGGTTAAGTTGTATGGGGGTGTTCCTTTGCGCACCGAACCAGTAGAATCAGGAGAATCTACTGCGTTGGCAGCCTCTACCGCTGAGCAGATTTATGCTCAGATTGAAGCAGATCTGACTAAAGCAGCAGAAATGACAGCAGCTACTCAAGGCAATGACATCCTGGACAGAGGACGTGCTATCAAAACAACAGTAAATGCGCTTCAGGCTCGTGTTTATCTGACAGAACGTAAATGGTCACAAGCAGCAGAGGCTGCAAACAAAGTGATTACAAGTGGTAGATATGGAACTACGCTAACTTCTAATTTCAATGATCTGTGGCCTCCAAATAACAAAACCGAATCTATCTTTGAGATTGAATATGCAGGTAATGATGATGGTGGTTTTACGCTGCCGGATCTGAGCCTTCCCGCCCCTCCTGCTTCCTATTCCTTCCCTAAATACAATATTCCTACTGCCGAATTTGTCCAATATGCAGATACAGCCAAAGACAATCGGTTTAAGTACAATGGGGTAGTAAGTGGAGGAAAAAGCTACAGCAGTATGATCTACGGTGGTGCAGGTACTGGTAATGATAATGGATGGTTTGTATACAAATGGAGAAGTACTAACTTTTTCAGCAGCAGTGATAACTACCCTGTACTACGTCTGGCAGAAATGTATCTGATCTATGCAGAAGCAATGAATGAACAAGGTGGACCAAGCCAGGACGCACTGGATAAACTAAATGCTGTTCGTACGCGAGCAGGATTGACAGCTCTGACATTGACAGATCTGTCAACCAAACAAGCCTTCCGTGATGAAGTAGACAGACAACGTCGCCTGGAACTGGCATTTGAAGGTGAACGCTGGTTTGATTTGTTGCGTTATGCAGCCCATACCAAAGCAGATCCATCAGTAGAGCATCAGGTTACGGCACTGGATATTATCAAAGCTGTCAGAGGAACAGAAGATGAACACTATCTGCTATTCCCGATTCCGCAATATGAACTAAATAATAACCCATCTATCAAACAAAATACGGGTTATTAATCAATGAAGTTGTCTGTCCGGCTTTGTATTCCAAACCTAAAGGCGCAAAGCCGAACTACCTAACTCTCTGACTTTTACACAACCTTTCTCAAACCTGTTCCTGATATCTGCCGGAAATAGTATCTTCAACACACTACTTACTCATTAGTGTTTGCCATACAAAACTTCCAGCAGCATCAGAAACAGGTTTTTACATTTTCTCCAACTCGCTCGTTATGCATAGAACCCATTCCCTATTTCGTGTATCAGGTATTGTCAGCCTATTTGCACTGATGGCCTGTATAGCTTGTAAAAACAATACACAGGATCAAACTATTACTGAAACTTCCGGCAAAACAGATGTGGAAGTATGGCTTACCACGACAGACAAATCTACTCTATTCAGTAAGCAGCCCGTTTCCTATACATTCGGAACAGAAGCCACTACCTTGCCAACGATTGAGATAGACACCGCCCAGACGTTCCAAACCATGGATGGTTTTGGGTATACACTTACAGGAGGTAGTGCTTATGTACTGCACCAAAAGCTAAATCCAGAACAACGCGCTACATTACTCAAAGAGTTGTTTGACACAAATGACAAAAACATTGGAATTAGCTATTTGCGGGTAAGCATTGGCTCCTCCGACCTTGATTCCAGTACTTTTTCCTACAACGATCTTCCGGCTGGTCAGACAGACGAAGACATGCAAAAGTTTAGCCTGGCTCCTGATAAAAAAGATCTGGTTCCGGTATTGAAAGAAATCCTGGCTATTAATCCTTCTATCAAAATTCTGGGCAGCCCCTGGTCCCCTCCTGCCTGGATGAAGTCTAATAACAGCACGATTGGAGGCAAACTAAAACCTGAATACTACGCTGCCTATGCAAAGTATTTTGTGAAGTATGTACAGGAAATGGCTAAAGAAGGTATTACAATCGATGCCATTACGGTGCAAAACGAGCCTGAAAATCCGAAAAACAACCCCAGCCTGGATATGACAGCTCCTGAACAGGCGACCTTTGTTAAAAAACACCTTGGTCCTGCTTTTGAAGCTGCAGCTATCAAAACCAAGATTCAGATCTTTGATCATAACTGTGATCACCCTAACTATCCGATCTCTATCCTGAACGACAGTGAAGCAAAGAAATACATTGATGGCTCTGCCTTCCATTTATACCTGGGATCTATCTCTGCCCTAACCGAAGTGCACAATGCGCATCCGGATAAAAATGTATACTTCACAGAACAATGGACTTCATCCGAAGGCCAGTTTGGCGGTGATCTGCAATGGGCTGTAAAAAATCTGATTATCGGAGCTACACGCAACTGGAGCCGGAATGTACTGCAATGGAATCTGGCAGCAGATCCTCAGCAAAATCCACATACACCCGGCGGTTGTACCCAATGTCTGGGAGCATTAACTATTGGGGATACAGTCAGAAGAAATGTTTCCTATTATACCATTGCCCATGCTTCCAAATTTGTACGACCAGGTTCTGTACGCATTGCATCAACTGAGCTTGCGGATCTGCCGAATGTAGCATTCAAAATACCATCCGGTAAAAAGGTATTGATTGTACTCAATGAAGGCAATACAAAGAAAGACTTTGTCATTAAGACCAATGGTAAATCAGCCTCTGTGTCTATCAATGCAGCTAGTGTAGCCACTTTCGTATTTTAATGGGCCAGCCTTTCAGGATAGAAACATCAATCGACGAAGTCTTGTGATTATCAAATAGACATTGAAAATAAGAAGTACAAACAAAAAGCAGTGCAAGCTTGATTTGCACTGCTTTTTGTTTGATGAGAAATTGGTAAAACTAACTTGTCCACTATTTTGTAAAACCTACGATAGTTTAGTAAGAACTGCCATAAACCAATTGAGTAAACCAAAGTATACATTTTGTTGTTCTTAATTAAGAAATAGATTCTATAGTTTTCTCATAGATCATTATCTTTTCCATGATCCTGATACAATTTTATCAACAAATTCGTTATTTTACTTTATGGCATAATCAATTTTGATGATATTTGACTTCGGTCACACTTATCAGAACACCTTTATCATACCGATATACTTCCCCTGGTTTCTTATAATGCATTTACCTGATCAAATACCAACACCATCAGAAAACAGCGCCCATTCACAGATCATCCATGATCCGATCTTTAATGCAATACCAGGTAATCACCTGTTATTGCTACCCGATGCCCCCCGATTTACTATTGCAGCAGTTTCGGATGATTATCTATCTGCATTTGGGGTAAATAGAGAATTGTTACTTGGTCAGGGGGTGTTTGAGGTATTTTTTAGTGATAGTCGTGATGAGGTTATTTCCATTCAACTCCTGCAATCTCTGGCACAGGTGTTACAAACCAGGCAACCCAATATGATGTCGGATCAGTCTTACCAGCATACTCATCCATTGACAGGCGTCACAGAAACCCGTTTCTGGCGCCCTAGCAATAAGCCGGTGCTAGACAACCAGGGACAGGTATCCCATATTATTCATACAACTGAGGATGTTACTCATTCGAGGCAGCTGGTGCAAGCCAGTCAGGCCAGAGAGTACCTGCAAACTATTCTCAACCTCTGTAAAGAGCCGGTACAAGTACTGGAACCTGTTTTTGAAAATGATCAGATTGTTGACTTTACTTTTGCTCTGACTAATAAGGCCTATGCTGCCTATGCAAACGCGACTCCTGAGCAACTGGAAGGAAAGCGGGTAGGTGAAGTATTTCCCGGCTATCTGGAAACGATCAGCTTTACAAATCCTGTTCAAACCTATACTACAGGTGAGCCGCTTACCTTTGAGATTCATTATGATAAGGATGGACTGGACTTGTATAACCTGATGAGCACATTCAAGCTTAACGATCAGGTGGTGATTCACTTTACCGACTTTACTAACCTGAAACACTTACAGTTTCAGTTGGAAGATAAAATTGTTGAGCTCAAAGGTTCCAATCAGCGCCTGGAAGACTTTGCCCATGCCGCTTCCCATGATTTAAAAGAGCCTGTCCGGAAAATACAAGCGTTTTCCAAACTGTTAAAATCTACCCTTGGTGTGCGGCTGGGAGAAAGCGAAAGTGCTCTTTTTGACCGGATGCTATTGGCTACGGACCGTATGAATACACTAATTGAAGCCCTGTTAGCCTATTCAGAAGTAGATCAACAAGTGGTGTTACCAGAAACGTTCTCATTCAATGAGGTAGTTGCTCAGGTACTTACAGATCTGGATTTTCAGGTGGATCAAGCCAAAGCCACTATTCAAGTGGGTGTATTGTGTGAGATAAAAGGCTACCGAAGTCAATGGGAGCAAGCTTTTCAGAATTTGCTTAGCAATGCACTCAAGTACATTCGCTCTGATGTGGAGCCATTGATTGATATAGATTGCATTAGTGTATCAGGAAAAGAGGTAACCTACCCTATTGCCGAAAGCAAGAGAGGAAAAGACTTTTATATGCTACGTATTGCTGATAATGGAATTGGCTTTGAACAAGCCGATGCAGAACGCATTTTCAACGTGTTTACCCGCCTGCACGGTGTTTCTGAGTATAAAGGCTCAGGCATAGGTTTAGCAACAGTCAAAAAAGTAGTAACTACACATGGTGGTTACATCTGGGCTGATAGCAAACCTAATGAGGGTGCAACCTTCTATATACTATTACCTAAAAACTAAAAGGATATACTCACTACAATCATATATATTGTTCTTAACGGCGAAAAAAGCAGATTTTAGAGCGAGCATCAATTTTCCTACCCAACATGAGTCATCCCGAACGTTGAGTAAAAAATGTTATTGAGGAAGGATAATCATAGAGAGCAAAGATGACTCCAATCGCGGATGGCCGTATAGGTGCGTAGGGCTTCTTTTCTCCGCGAGGTTGGCCTTTGGCCTGTAGGTGGGAGGATCGGAGAAAAGTGCCCTTTTTTGCTTCGTTTTTTGGGCAAGCAAAAAATGAAGAAGCTGCAAGAAGAGCAATGTAAGGAACAATAAAGAAACGAAGGAAGAAACATCTCTCAAAATTAATCTAAGCCCACATTGTTCAAAAATATAGGCTTGAGTTTTACTCATATACAACATTTGGGATGACTCATATTGGGGCAGAGCCTCTTAACCTTTGAAGATATTGATTGGACAATGCTTACAACAATACCTCACAGTTAGGTAGTAACTCCTTAAAGTTTTCCGGTAACTTTACTATCGACTTCTCGCCATCTTTAAATACGCTATCGTTATTGTAACGCAGATCCAGCCACTCCAGATTCGTTAGTTTCAAAATACTGGTAGGTAAGGAATCGAAGCGGTTTAAAGACAAATCCAGCCGTTTTAATTTGGTTAACTTCCCAATCTCCTCAGGCAGGCTTTTTAAACTATTGGCTGAGCAATCCAGTTCTTCCAGATTCTCAAATACAGCAATCTCTTTAGGTATAGTTGCAAACTTGGTATTGTGTAGATTCATAATCCGGATCTTTGCCGCTTCCGGATGGTCAAACGGAAACTTAACTCCGGTTTTGACAGGAGACAAGATCACACTCTCTGGCTTTTCCAATTTCCAGTTATTATACCCTACTCCTATATGAAAATCAAAATAATCCCCCTGTGTCAATGCCATAAGTGCTTTTATTCTGTATTTGTCACCTTGCCTGCAATGAATCAAAATATAAGACAAACCTTTCTGATAATGTGCAAAAAGCAATAAGCCAAATGCGGCCACCTGATCTTTGCTCACCGACTTTGCCATCTTTTCCAACTTGGTACGTACATCTTTTTCCTTTGTCTCATCCAGATTAGTAAAGCTTTGTTTATCGTTCAGTACTTGTCCCCACTCTACTGAAACTTGTGTAAGCAAAAGCTTTTTTGCCTCTGCACGTACTTTCGCATCAGAGCTGGTCTTTTGTACAAGTACTAATTCATCAATCATATTGGAAGGAACACCTCCTGTTTTCAGCATTTCCAGCCCCAGTAATACCGAAGAATCATCTTTGCTGGTTAGCAGCCTACGGAGGCCATCAGCCATCTGCTGCCCTCCGGTAACTTCTTCCTGAACCAGAAACTTTTCTTCTGAATCTACTTCCTTTAGTACCTGATATAACTGAGGTTCCAGCAAAAACTGATAGGAATTACCCTTGAATATAGCCCCGAGGTCTGTCGGCTTTTTACCTAATGCAATATGAGTTACATCCACATCAAATTGTGTAGTAAAAGGAACTAATAACTTTCCCAGTTTTTCTTTAATCTCATTTTTCTTCTCCGTAAAATCACCACAAAGCCATACTTTACCCGCCTGCATAGCACTAACAGAATCATTGTTTAGCTTGTGATCCAGTAACTTTTGTTGTAGTTTATCTATTAACCGTTTGTATGGTATACAAAGGGCTTGCATTAATCTATAGAGAGGCCATTCATCAGGAATATGTAAAGTCCTCTGCTTACTAATTTCTACCATAAACCATTTTTTATCCTCTCGATTTAAGTCACTTTTCACTATAGCTTTATAAAAAGAGAGTCGGTCTTCCATGTTGCCACCCTTTACAAAAATAGATGACCAGAAAGAGCTATACATACTGATAGGAAGTGCTTTTTTGGCATCTAGTATAAACCACTGATCAAGTATAGGATTGTTGCCTATTCCTAAACCTTGTAATTCAGGTATTGTAAAGGCAAAATGAAAGTCTTCTATTTGATTGTTATCCAGACCCACACTTTCCAGTTTAGCCATCTTGCTCCAATCCGCGGGTACATGTTTAAGACTGGTATATGATATAGAAAGCTTTTTCAGATTGGAGAAAGAACAAAACCACTCAGATAATGAAATAAATGTTCCTTTATGGATAGACAGAGATTCAAGTTTTTGGCAATCCTTCAAATCATCCGGAATGCCATCTATTTGTGTGATAGAGAGCTCTGTCAGTTTCTGGCATGACCCAATACCTGTAAGCCACTGCTGATCGCAATTCGTTCCTATGTACAGGCTTTGCAAGTCTGGTAATTGACTAAATATGGGTCCAGGTCCACTAAGCTTACTTTGGGTAATATGGATTGTCTGTAGCGAAGCAGGCCAGCATTTGGGATTTGACCAGTCATCGATACGAGTATCTTTTAAAGATAGATAGTTCAGCTTTTTATTTGCCTGTAATTGAGGCAAAGCTTTCAATGGGGCTTCCAGTGTAACAGTTGTTAAAGCTGACATTTCGTTCAAAACATGGTTCGGGAGATTACTCAGTGTATCTGACCAAATATGTAACGACAGAATAGTAGGTGTAATAAAATAAGAAGGAAACTCCGTTAAATCTTTGATTCCCAAATATAAGTTCTGCAGTTTAGGCAAGTCTTCTTTTGCACTACCTGTTATAGCAGGCAAAGGATCAGACAGAAAGGTAAAGTCGGCTAATCCACTACATTTCTTGAGTACATCCAGATTGGAAAGAGTGGTAATCTCAATTCTGAGACTATTCAACTTCTTCAGAGAGGGTAGATTGGCAGGCAACTCCTCCAGCATCATTTTCTGAAATATCAGTGTACTTACCTGTGGCGCTTTGTCCAGGATTTCTTCTACCTGCTTTTTGGTTGCTTTCCGATCGGCAATAGTCAGGTAAGAGGTATATGAAAGCTGTTCAAAATCTCTTGCCTGTAGCTGATCAATATTTTCAATATACATAGCTGTATAAAAGTTAGCGGAATACGAGTTACTGCAAACAAAAATAAACTATTTCACGCATTCAGCAGGTCAAAAGAAACAAGAAAAGCAACAGCATTATTACATCTGCATGATTTAGAGATGTTATAGTAACTCATGTTAGCAAACTCACTGAATCTCTGTTATTTACCTTTATCAAATAAATATGACTAACTTACGTTATTCTACACACAACTACTTACTCTCAGATATAAAACCATGAAATACTTACTGCTGGCCTGTGTGTTTTGCTTTACCTCCTGTGCTGTTGAATATGCACCACATTGCAAACCACCCAAGAACAAAAGTGCCAAGGCATTGTATAAACATCCTTATTCTGCCGGAAGATAAGAGGTCCTGAATGCCTCCCGGTTATGGTATAGGAGTGCTAATTCTGATACATTCTTTATCTGATTCACACAGTTTGTTTTGTATTGCTATAAGCTATATAGAACACAACATGAGCCATCCCAAATTTTAGATGAGAGTTTGTTTTATAAAATCAGCGTCTATACTCTTTTCTTGAATTTGTTTATTGTCTTTTACATCACTCTTTTTGTGGCCTCTTACTTTTTTGCTTGCCCAAAAAAGTAAGCAAAAAAAGGCACTTTTCTCCGATCCTCCCGCCCACAGGCCAAAGGCCAACCTCGCGGAGAAAAGATTCCCTACGCACCTACACGACCACTCGCGATTGAAGGCAGAGCAGCTCTCTTTGTAACTCCTTTGTTTCTTTTTTTCTAAATTTGGAATGAGTCATGTTGTGTTTTTCAGGAAATAAGGTTCTTATCCAGATGCCTAAAGAATAGATGACTGTGTAATTGGCAGAAAAATCTCAAACACAGCTCCTTCATTCTCTACTCCATTTGCTCTTATATGTCCACTATGATTCTCCACAATTCTTTTACAGATAGTCAGTCCAATTCCATTACCCTCAAATCCACCATCCGGATTAAGCCGCTGGAAGATAGTAAAGATTCGTTCGGCATGTTCTGAATCAAAGCCAATTCCGTTATCAATCAGAACAATGTGGGCATAGGCAATATCTGTCTGTAGAAATCCATAGGCTTCTGCGTCTTCTTCGGCTATATAGTGGTATTGTATTTCTACTGTAGGCTTCTGCCTGGTAAACTTCAATGCATTCCCAAGCAGATTATAAAAAAGCTGATTCATCTGTAAAGGGACAGCTTCAATAACAGGTAACGGGTCAACAGAAACTACAGCCTCTTTCTCTGCAATTAAAAGTTCAAAATCTGCCAGGACTTCCTGTACAATCGTATTCAAATCTGTCTGTTCAAAGGTTAACTCTATGTGGGCTACTTTTGAATACTTCAGAATATCATTCACCAGCTGCAACATACGATTTGCAGAAGCAATCACTCTGTCAGCATACACCTGGCTTTCTTCATCTTCCAGCGAAAGTCTCTTGCGTATCAGTTTAGTAAAGACCTGAATTTTCCGGAGTGGTTCCTGCAAATCGTGACTGGCTATGTAGGCAAACTGCTCGAGTTCGGCATTGGTCTTTATCAGTTGCTCATTGATATTTTTCAGTTCGAATGTTCTGATAGCTACACGATCTTCCAGTATTTCCTCCACCGTTTTCTGATCGTGAATATCCGTGCTAGTCATAATCCAGCTATCCATTTGTCCATGCCTTCCTCGTAAGGCCGTGCCCCTGGTCAAATGCCACCTGTATTCGCCATCATACCGTTGGTAGCGATGTTCATAAATAAAATCTTTCCCGGTTTGCAGAGAGTATTTCCAATGCATCATACTCTCCTCTTTTTCATCCGGATGCACAAGATCCAGTAAAATATACTGAGTTAGTGACTGTTCCAAATGTCCAAAATAGGTATGAGCAAAAGCATTGTAAAAGTGATTGTTACTTTCTATATCCAGACTCCACACTAACAGTGGCATGCTGTTGGCCAATAAACGGAAACGTTGTTCACTTTCCCGAATCTGTTCCAGTGCGGTAGATAGCTCAGTTACATTGCTGGCAACCATCATTACCTTAGTCACAATACCATTGTGTTCCTGTAACGGCTCCAAGGCCAGGGTAATGTATAGTTTTTCTAAGGTATCTGCGCGTTTGATTTCCACGGGCCATTGATCTACTACACGTCCTATACCACTCTGCAACACCTCTCTAACCATAGTCTCAAATCCATCATCTGAAATCTCTGTAACTGCAGAAAGATACGGCAGTCCTATAACCTGTTCACTTGTCTTATTCCAGTAATTGAGCAGCATGGTATTTGCTACTTCAATAACCAAGTCCTGACCACGGAAAATTCCTATAGCAACAGGAGCCTGACGGAAAATACTTCGCAGCTCTTCTTCTGTCTTTTTCCGGCCCTGATGAATTTTAATTAGTGCACTCACCTTGGTAAGTAATTCCTTTGCAGAAAATGGCTTAACCAGGTAATCGTCGGCACCCCAGTCCATGCCTTCCAGACGCGATTCCTGCCCAGCTCTGGCCGATAGTAAAATAACCGGAATCTGATAACCACTCCGTAAACGGATTTGCTGCAACATCTCTCGTCCATCCATGACAGGCATCATAATATCACTAACAATCAAATCAGGAGTTCGAATCTCTATTTTATCGATGGCCTCTTGTCCATTTGTAGCAAGCGAAAGAGAAAAATAAGGTAAAAGCATTCGTTGCAGGTATTGTCGCATATCAGCATTATCGTCCACAATCAGCAAATGAATATCCTTCTGAACTGTAATAGTTTCTATCTGATTATTGTCGAATGGATTACCCAGTATTTGATCAGAAGCTGACGTACTTTCCCAACTCCCTTCTGCGGCGTTCTGTGTTCCCAGAAGGCTCATAGCCTCCAGAATAAATGTTTGTTTCTGAGAAACGACTTTTGGCAGGTTTTTACCTTCAGAAAGTTGCTCTATGGAAATATGGTCTTTACCTGTTGGAATAGACACCGTAAAAGTGGTGCCTTCTCCAAACACACTGGCAATCTGAATCTGTCCATGATGTAAATTCACCAGCTCATACACTAATGAGAGACCAATCCCTGTACCTTCATGGGTCCGTCCCTGTGAATTTTCGACCCGGTGAAAACGTTCAAACATATGCGGCAGTTCTTTTTCTTCAATACCAACCCCAGTATCTGCAACCTGTAATACTGCCTGACCGTCTTTTTCAAATACAGAAACTTTTACTCTACCCTGTAGGGTATATTTAAATGCATTGGAGAGCAGGTTTAATACAATCTTCTCCCACATATCCATATCTACATATACAGGCATCACCTCAGCAGGCCTTTTAACCTGTAGTTCCAAGCCAGCACTCTCCATGACCGATCGAAAGGTAGAAGCCAGATCTTCAGTCACTTCTCCTAAATCCACTTTTTCAAAGCTGGCTTTTACCCTCCCTGCTTCCACCCGGCTAAAATCAAGCAAGTTATTCACCAGTTTCAAAAGTCTCAGCGCATTCCGATGCATAGATTCAATATCCTGCATGGTAAGTGTATTCCGGGACTTTTCAATCTGTTCCTCCAATGGTCCAAGTAACAGTGTAAGGGGTGTACGAAACTCATGGCTCACATTGCTAAAAAAAGCAGTTTTTGCTTTGTCAATTTCAGCCAGCTGTTGTGCCCGCTTTTGTTGCTGCTGATAGGCATCTACGCTTGAGAAAGCAGTGGAGATTGCATTCGAAAGCAACTCAAAAAAGTTTTGGTATTCCTGATCCAGGGCTCGTCCTCTACTCACACCTGCGACCATAAACCCATAGGGCTTTTCCTGTCCGGCAATTTGAATAGGAAAAATGAATGCAGTGTGGGGTGGTTGTTCAAAGGGGCCAGACTGGAAGGAACCAAAACGTTCCTCCAGGTTACTAACCAGTACAAAGTCCTGGCTTTCTAGTACCAGGTCAAATGGCCAATGCGTTTCATCAGACGTCTGAGTGTCTATCTGCGGAAATTCAAGTGCTCCCTGACTGGTTCCTGAAGACATCTGAAGAGTTGCCAAACCTGTTTTGGAATCCAGTTCATAAAGCTGGATAAAGGGTAAATCATAGGTTAATGAAGGATGAATAGTTGTTAGTTCTCTTACCACCTCACTGTTAGTCCGGGCTTTACCGATATGGACAGCTACATCACGTAAAACCTGTGTCCGTCTGGCACTCAGAATCTGTTCTGTTGTCTCTGTGATGGGGTGAAAAATACCTCCCACATTTCCGGATTCATCCCGGATAGGCGCAAAAGAGAATGTCATGAATGCCTCTTCCAGGTAGCCATACCGATCCAAAAGCATCTGCTGATCCTTAATATATGTCCCCTCTCCAGCCAGCCCGCGATCAAAAGCACCTCCCACTACTGGCAATGCCGTTTCCCAGCATATTTTAAAGTTTTGCCCCATCGACTCCGGATGCTTAGCGCCGCAGATAGGCCGATAACTGTCATTATAAATCTGAATCAGTTCTGGCCCCCAAGCAATCAGTATGGGAAAGGTTGACGAAAGACAAAGACTTACAGTGGTCTTTAAACTCTGAGGCCAGTCCTCAACCGGACCAAGTGGTGTCTTTGACCAATCCATTGAACGTATCAACGCCCCCATCTCTCCGCCTCCTGATATAAAAGAATGGCTAGATGCTAAGTCCCGCATGCTATTTCCTGAAATTTAGTTTGATTGTAAGCTATTTATCTTCCGGCCCTTCCCTAAAATCACCTTAACTGTTTTATTTTCCAAAACAGTGTAGAAGATCTGTTCAAACTCCATTGCTACTATCTAAAGTAACGACAGGAGAAAAAAATATTGCTCTGCTTTTTTATGAAGCAGCTAAAAGGCTGAATAAGAAGGACAAAGCAAAAATAAGGATTGATATACTTATTTTTTGTAAAAATAACAGAAAAAAGGATATGGCTATTATTTTATATTTTCAGACGGGCTATCCATTTCCAGCAACCAATAGACAAACAAAAGTAGCTAACTACTTTAATCTTCAGAATACATCCTACCGACCCTGGGAAACAGGCACCAATTCAGATAAACCGGAAAATATGTCTATCATTTCTTCCAGATCACAAGGTTTCTGAAAATAAGCTGTTCCACCTGCCTGCATAAAGGTATGTACACCCTGTATAGTTTTTGATGTAGAATAAGCAACGATAGGCAACTGAGTATAATTGTGACACCTTCTTAAGGCGATCAATGTCTCTACACCATCTTTAATGGGCATATTGATATCAAGCATGATCAGTGAAACAGGAGGTAAATCCAGAGGCCGATTTGTCAGATAATCCAGTAATAGTTGTCCATTGTTAGCAACATAATATTGCCAGTGGGGGAAATTTTCTTTGAGTACCATACGCAACATGTCTCTATCATCTGGATCATCCTCAGCAATTAAAAGAAAGAAAGTATTTTGCTTCATGTGGGTATGGCGTATGGCCATTGTAAAGTAAACGGTTTGCTAAGGCCAAAAATACATAGAAAAGAAGAGTATATCTAATAGTCATACCTATTCCTGAGAGGTATTTTCAAAATACACTGCAAATTAGTTACTGAAGGCACTTACAGGTGTGAATTATTTATACCTATACAAGCAAAAACCAGGTTACCTATGAATATCATCCATAAATAACCTGTTTATATTCTACCCAGAAAGACTATATACTATTTGCTTTCAAAAAGTTTGCTTCTTGTTCAGTTCAGGCAAGGCATCATCAATCCGTTTGGCTAGTTCTGGTAACTTTATTGTAGGTACAGCAGGAAACAGATGGTGTTCCAGATGATAAAACATACTGAATGTTAGTTTATTTTTCCATGTTCCTCTTTGGGTTCTGGCAATTTCTGGTGCTTCATGTGTATCATGGTGTACAGTCCATACGGCAAAAAACGCCATCAGAAATTCGCCAATCAACATAACAATGCAATGATAGATCAAAAACGCAATATTAAAATAGAAGATAACACCCACAAAAACTGCCACAGAGAAAAGCTCAAGTAATACATTGCGTACATACTTTTTATTTGCCAGTTGCAAAGTCACTTTATGTATCAGAAACATATGTACAGGACCATACAGAATAGCACCATACCAGGTCATACCTGCCGATTTCCCTTCATAATCCTCTTCTGACAAACAATATTTATGATGCCTGATATGGTTATACTTTACCGCATGAATAGAAACCATCATCAGTATGCTATTGATATACAATGACAGCCAGGTGAGTGTTTTGTTGGTTCCCAAAGAATTGTGAAATCCATTGTGTACCTGTCGCAGAGCTGTTAAAAAGAAAAAAGCCGAGAAGGGCAAAGCCAGCATATAATAACCATAAAAGGCAAATAACCATGAAATCAATGCCCAGGGAATAGTCAGGTTATTCTCGATCAGCATCTCCCGAATAGATAGCTGCTGCAGGTCTTTCCATTTTACGGTACGAAGTATTTCTGTGTGAGTCATAGGTATACAGGTTAGTTTTTCTGTGCTACAATGTAGTATTTATACCCTTGTTTTCAAGCAAGGTAACTTACAATTGAACAGCTTTTATTCACACTTCAGAATACAATTCTGCCAATACATTCACTGTGGGAAATATCCCCTGTTTACCTATTATCCATACTACCGACTAACAATATGACAGTCAATAAATTATCAGGCAGATCACACATCCTTTCCCATCTGGTTGAATTTTAGTTATCCATTACTACCTAAACGTACACTCACCTATGAAATCAGTCTTTATTTGTTTACTTCTGCTAACAAGCAGCTATGTTTTTGCACAAAACGAAAATACACTCAGTGTGCAGATCGATGGCAAGGAATTTAAAACAGCTCCCCGTCGTATTCGGATGGGCTCTGTATGGTATATTACTGCCAATGCGGTAAAACCCGATAAATCCTTACGTTTCTGGTTTGCTAACTTTAACAAAACCGAACTTCCCGAAGTAGGTCAATACCTGATTGTAGAAGAAAACTACAGCAATAAAGAGATCAAACAACTGGCAGAAGAAGGTAAATACAAAGGAATTGCGTTTGTCAAATACGTGGAAGAAACAAAAACTCCGCGAATGGAATACCATGTCGGCAAGTCACGCCATATAAATGGAGGAATTATCGAAGTCACAACCTCTAATGCAAACGTGATTGAAGGAAAATTCACAGCCAATCTGGATGGCACTCATTTCAAAGAAAAAGCAACCGCAACCGCATTTGGCGGAGTAGGTCGTATCATCAATAAAATGGAGGACAAAGCTGTAACCAGTGCAACCGGGTATGATTCAGACATTGATCCGGAAGGAAATGGCTATAAAAGAACAGATCAGAAAGATGAACTGGTACTGACGAATGGTGTGTTTAAGTTGCAACTCACCAAAACAGAACCAGCTAAGTAAGATATTTCAAACAGGTGTATATAAGAGTTGTTCAGGGGATGGATCTACAAATCCCCTGACACTCCTTTTATTTTGAGTTGTTTTTCAACCTTGTTGTTTTATATTCCATTACTTTTAAAGGTTTATTTCTTTTTTTGCCTTCTTCCAATCGTTATTCCATATTCCCTAGCTTTGTTCTACTTGCGGCCTGTTACTTTTTTGCTTGTCCAAAAAAATAACCCAAAAAGGACAAAAAATTCCAAAGCTTCGCCCCATAGGGCTAACACCTAATCTTGTCACATAACTTTTTCAATTTTGCAGGTTTTAGGGGACAATCTTTTTTTTGTGCCTCTCACTTTTCCCTGCCTTCTTACCTTTTTTGTCCTTCTGAAAGGATCTATCTCCTTCCTGTCCTCCTGAAAGGACCTCGTGGCAAGACCGGCGGCTTTTCCGAGTGGAGAGTATTTTTTCTCTCCAAATCCAAACGCTACTCTATTTGTCACAAGATTCTTTCAGAAGGACAGAGAGTGGATGTTCCTTTCAAAAGGATAGGGAGAGTGTTTTTTCTTTATTTACAAATCTCTTTTCCAGAAAAGTTATGGGACACAATAAGGGTTAACGCTAGGTCCGTAGAATTTTTATTCCCACGCACCTAAACGACCTTCCGCGATTGAGGTCATCACGACTCTCTTTGTACCTTTTTTAGCTTTCTCTATAATTCTCTCACCTCAGATAATCGGCACGGATTGTTCTACAAATCGCTTATAGACACTGGTTAGTATTTCGCTTTTTATAACTTGCTCTTTTCGGATATTGCTAATCCAGAACAAGACTTTAATCTCAAAGCTTTTCTCGGAAATTCCGCTAAGTAGTATGTCCGGCGGCGTTGTGGACAGGATATTCGGGTTTTTCATAATCTCTTCCTGCAAATACGATTTCACTGTTTCCAGATCTACCCCTGTGCCTACCTTAAATATCATTTCTATACGCACATGGTTGTTGTTCAATGTCCAGTTCACCACATGACCTGATAACAAGTCTCCATTGGGCACAATAATCTCAGAGCCTTCTGCAGTAATAAGTCGGCTGGAACGGATACCAATGTCTTTTACCCGCCCTTTTTTGCTGGCAACTTCAATAGAATCGCCAATTTCGAACGGACGTTCGAAAATAAGGATCACACCAGACACCAGGTTGTTAACGATATTCTGTAAACCCAAACCAATACCGACACCCAAAGCTCCCAGAATAATGGTGATTTTATCAATAGGCAACCCAGATGCGGCAATGGCCAGTAAGAATCCTAGTAACAACAGAATCAGGCGCATCACTACCAGACGAGAACCTTTTTTGTCTGGAATAGTTTCATCATCAGTCTCACCAAAGAAAAGTCCAATGTTCTTTTGCAATAAGTTGGAAATATAGATAATGGCAAAGAACAACAGAACATTCCCTAAGGTAAAGGAAGTGTTCCCTAATGATCGTGGACGAGTAAGCAGGCGTTCCAGTGAGCCAAACACCATACTATACATATTTAGATTGATAGTAAAGATGACCACCCAGAACACAATAGCTATGATCAAAAGCCCTTTGTTAAGCACCTTCTGTATCTTTTCCTGATCAAATCGGGAAGCGATGCCTTTGGAAAGCTGGCTTTTCTTTAAATGCAATTGAATCGC
This sequence comes from Xanthocytophaga agilis, assembly GCF_030068605.1. Lineage (NCBI taxonomy): Bacteria > Pseudomonadati > Bacteroidota > Cytophagia > Cytophagales > Rhodocytophagaceae > Xanthocytophaga > Xanthocytophaga agilis. The sequence continues at coordinate 242,168 of NZ_JASJOU010000001.1, read as the reverse complement.
TTCTGTTAACAATTGGATAAACACAGCCAACCCTATGATTTGAGTAATACCAAAAATAGCAGTCATGCTATAGGTCTTGGCCAGACTCAGTCGTCCAAACAAGTTAAGCAGAATGGAGAGAACGTTAAATACAATGTAGATAATAGATACGACACGAACAAACCGTACAATGGATAATGCCTTGCGTATACGGGAGAAGAACAACAATCCAAACACCACAGAAGCCACATTCAATGCCAGTAACAAAAGTCTTGGCCCTAGTGTTGGAGCAAGGAAGTTGTTGGTAATCAGGAATAGAACATAGAATACAATGATTGCCAGCCAGTAATAAAACAGATTCGTTGGCCAGTTACGCCAGATAAATACTGTAAGCGTAATGAGCAAAAAGAACTGCATCATATCCACATAGGCAGAAGGTGGATGCAGATCAATAAATGGTGCCAGAATCAGAATGACTACCAGTGTGGAAATGACAGGGATACGTTTCAGGTATTGAATTTTTATATCCGAAAGTGCTTCAGTTGCCTGTAGTTTGTCAATCTTCCGGAAGTTAGAAAACACCCACCAGAAGAATAATCCTCCCAGAGCCAGTATACCCAAACGGCTACTCCCGTTTTTATCGATATAGTATTTTAAGATTTTTCGTTGTCCTTCATATGATTTGCGGGCCATCTGTGGAATGGCATCGTCCTGTTTTACAGAACCTGGTGTTTCCCATAAGAAATCATATTCTTTCCCGGCAGTCTTTGTGGCAGACTGTCGCAACATATCCCGTACTTCGTTCTGAAGTTCTATACTTTCAAAGTAGTTGTCCGAAACTACAGCCTGCAGGTGATTGATTTTAGCTATATTCTCACTGGTGGCTTTGCGGGACTTTACCCATTTTTCTTTTAATTCTTTTAATTCTGTTGTATATAGATGACTCACACTGGTATCAGAAGTTTGCTGGATTCGCAGGTTAAAGTCACGAGAAAGCTCAACTAGTTGTTGATTCATTTCTTTCAGATCTTTACTATGCTGAATCAGCGTTTTACGCCACTCTTCCAGATCACTCTTCATGTCTTTCAGCAATACAGACATGGTTTCCAGGTTCTTGATATTTATTACCTGTTTGTAAAGTGCCAGATTCTCGCGTATAATCTGAATGTTAGACTTAACCTCAGGCAGATACTGATCGATCTCTCTGGTTGCAAAACCACGCCGATTACGAAAATTGATACGGTTTAGTGTAGTATACATAGACTCAATCTGACTGACCAGACTATCTACGGTTATAGAAGGACCTTTTGTATTTTCCTTCGGTTTGGCAACGACTGCCTCCGCTCTTTTCGGAAATACCTGCAAAGTCAGACAAACCAAAATCAAGAGAAAATAGGGATATCTCTTCCTGTGTCTTACCTGCTGAAAGGTATTGGCAGAGATTGTATAGTCTGGGATAACACCCATCTGTTTTGATCGAAATGTTACAATAACTAAAGAATCACTTCTATCCTTTCTTTTCACAAATTGATAAACAAAATCCAGTGCTATACAGATAAACTGCTGAATCAGGATTTTTGTCATACTCCAGTATGGAGATTTAGAGTGTAAACGACGCATTGATTGTCAATAAGTTGAATAAACAAGTACATATATTCAATTTATCCATAGACGTATGTTTGCTGAGAACTGGTTACGAATGGACTTTAACCTAAAATTCAGCGTTATACTAATCAGGGCAAATAACATATCCATCCGATTACTTACCTTATCTATAAAAACTCATATTTCAACAGATTTTCATCTCTTCCGTTTTGCTAAAAAACAGAAGCCCTGCCAGTTATTGTATTATCATACATACAATAACTGGCAGGGCTGTTAACAAGTAAATTTCAGAATAGTGGATTATATAAATTTATTGCTAAAATCAGCTGCATTGATAGGCATTGGCTGTATCAAAAGCCTCTTCATTTTTTTCAGTTCTTTAAAGTTCTCAGGCACGACAAGAGCTTCTTTGCTATACAGAAATATCTCTTTCAGATACTTTAATCGTGGTAAAAAGTCGGGAATCTCCTTTAGTTTATCTCCATGAATGTTAATCTTTTGCAGCCGGGAGAGCTTCTCCAGTTCTGCAGGTACAACCTTTTCATCCGTAAATGCCTGAATATCCTGTAATGTTGCCGAGTGAAGCAGCAATGAATCCATGATAGATGCTATATTGCATTTAGGCAATATCAGGCGTTCTAATCGTCCCTGAAATATTTCCATTTGCAGGATCTGGTTAATCTCTGCATCTGTAAAATTCCAGCCACCCAAAGTAACATAGCGTGGCTTTACAGTAAAAGCTGGAATAGTGAGATTGAATAACTCTGCTCGATACCTATTGGTCAGGCTACTTTTCAGGTAGAAAAAATTTTGCAAAAATTTGCCTGTACGTTTATAATGACAGACAGCCATCTGAGCTACATCAAAATCGGGAGCTACTCTTTCATACTGTAAATAAGGGCAACGTCCTAGCCCCAGGTTTACCGGGTTTGATAAAATCTGCGATGCGCCTTTAGATAGCTTCGGAGCCAGCAACTTTCGCAAATTATCCTTTATCTTTTTTTCTCTCGTTGTTTTTGCCACGATCAGCAGATCCGGGACAAATTCATCCGGAATTCCTCCTCCTTTGATCATCTCCAATACTAATTCTTCATTCACAGGATCATTAGACCAAACCAATTTTCGCAAATTTTCCAGTTCCGGTTGTTCCAGAGCAGTCATAAAACCAGGCTGCTCCTGATCCAGAAAGGTATCCAGCTCTGTTTCTGACAGAAAACGGTGGGGGTATTTCCAAAAATCAGATGGTAGTGTTAGCTCATCACCTACTACGATCCATTGGGTATCTGCACTTATTTTTTGTTGATAGGCAAACCCACTGGCTTTCAGTTTTTCTTTGTAATAGGTTTTAGCCCGCTTTGTACTGCCAGAAATAGAGACAGAGAATGTAGTTTGTTTGTCAGATACAGGTACATTATCATTTAAAACTGACAGATTATCCCAAACCAATTGCCGGATCTGTGAATTTTTCCTGTTAACCAGACTCACCAACAGATCTTTTACATTGGGAAAAGATGCCAATGCCTGTTTTCCTGCAAAGATGATAGTTCCTATCAGCTTTCGCTGTTCAGCTGTACAGCCTGTTTCCTGTAACAAATGAGGTAAATCACGGACATATGACCTATAGTGTGCAGGAATACACTTTTCCGCAATCCAGTTTTGTTGTAAGGAAGGCCAGACGGCCACTACCCCAGGTATATACTGAAGATTGTTATTTTCAGAAGTTCGAATTTCTGCTAACTGACTCATATGTTGCCAGCTATCAGGAAACTGGCGAAGTCCGGTCTGGCGAATCTCCAGCTTTGCCAAGACAGGACATTCATCCCAGGAATCTGGCAATGCAGTTAGTTTTGGCAGGTTTGAAATTCTTATCTCATCCAGTGAAAAATTTTCTTTTCCCAGATCAGAAAGTTTCTCCAGGTTGAGACAATCTTTGATACTTAAAAAAACAAGTTTTGTCAGTTGACACCAGGACTCAGGTAACGCACTTAACTTTGGTAAATTAGTAAGTTCTATCTGGCTCAGCGAAGTGTTCTCTTTTCCCAGACTGGAAAGTATTTCCAGATCCGGACAATTCGTTATGGAAAGCAAGGTAAGCTTTTTTAGTTGAGCCCAGCACTCAGGTAATGATTTCAGGGACAGTTCTTCCAGATATATCCTTTCCAGCAAAGGATGGTCTAACGAATCTGGTAATGTTTCAATACCAGTTCTTCGTATATTCAAAACAGTCAACTGGTCAAACTGTTTCATTTCTTCCGGCCATTTTGTTAATTGTGGTAACCCTTCCAATTTCAGCCATTTAAGTTGTCGACTTTGAAAAAGATAGGCAGGCAGCTCAGAAACAGGCATGTATGTTACAGCTACTCCTGTCAATGCAGGCATTTTCCCAAATGGATTTTCCGCGAAATGACTGGAAAAGACCTCCAGATGTATTAGAGAATCAAGTTGTGTGAAATTAAATGTTACAGGAGTCTTTTCACTGGCAATCTTCGATAGCTTCAGGTTTGTCAGCTGTTGCAACTTATCCCAGCCAGCAGGCATCTGAGCCAGTACAGGCAATTTATAAAAATAACATTCGTTCAGACCTGTTAGTCCAGTCAGATCCGGAAGTACCTCCAGACTATCAGAATTACCAATAGATAAATACTCTAACTGATGTAAAGCCGTAAAGTCAATTGGCAGGGATTGATGTTTATAGTTACCAATTTGAAGTCTTTTAAGAGTAACAGCTTTATCTATACCTTCTAGTCCTCTCTGAACCCCTGTTACGTTGACTTCATGTAAAACAGGTGATGAAAATAGATTGGGGCTAACCGCAGTATCTTCTCCATTAATCACGAGTTTTTCCAGCACTAATGTAGCATCATCCGGAACATAAATAGATTTTAGTTCTGAAGCATATTCTATTTGCAGCAATTCCAATGGGTGCGTCCAGAGAACTTCCGGAATCGTTGTAATACGGCTCCGGTCAATCTTTAATTCTTTTAACGGAAATGCCTGTAACAGTTCCAGCAAATATTCATCGTGATTGATTCGGGCAGGTTTGAACTCTGTCTTATCAAATTCCAGATGAATTCCTTTTATATTAGGCACTCGTGTTTTTAATTCAGAAACAGGGACAGGCTTCGACAGGTAAATAGCTTTCACCTCGTGCCCACTTCCCCACAGATAATAATAATGTTGATATTCCAGTTCCAGTGACATAGTTTACATTTTCTTTAGTAATAACCGACTTACTTCCGGATCTGCCATCACCATTTTTAGTGTTGCATTGGGAGATTGCACCAGATCCTGTAACAAAGAAAGACGCAAGTCATTGGGCAGAAAATCTATCTTAATAAATTCCTGTATATTCTTAACCTGCTCAGGTTTTAACTTTATATTCTGAATAGTCAGATGGTTGATCAAACGAGTGCAGATGGTAGCCATAATATCGACCCGAAACACATCCTGGTCTACACACTTTTTAACCGGATGGTATACCTGCCGGGAAAAATCCTTGGCTTCATAAATTTCTTCCGGCGAAATCAGCTCACTCAGATTCTGCTGCACATAGGAAATAAACGAGGTAACAGTTTCTTCGTCCAGACAGGAAGATGCCAGCATTTGAATCAGAGGCAATTCGTCAGACAAGCTTTTGATGCTGCTGATACTATCAAAAAACTGCACAAGGGATCGAGGTGTAGTTCGACTGCCGTGTGCCACTTCCGGATAGGTAAGTACAAAGTTGATCCCTCTCGGGTCTACGCCTGCTTTCTCGGCCCAGAATGCCCATACTTTGCTGTCAAACTTCATGGTAATGTGCATCATACGAGTCAGCATGGCATCATCCATAGGTGTTACAGAATAATTGCCTCCATCGGGATTGGCAGTCAACACAATCTGCCACTGATACGGTAACTTCCAGCTTACCAGTTCGTAATTCTGCAACAATTGCATAATCCCTCGTAGAATCCGGTCATCAGCCCTATTCACGTCATCAATCAATAAGACTCCCGGTCCTGGTTGTGTAGGCACCCATTCCGGAGCACGGAATACGGTTTTCCCATTTTCAATGGCGGGCATTCCAATCAGGTCGCCCATTTCCTCAAACTGGGCTGGAGCAATATAGACAAACTGGTAGTTATTATCTCTGGCAATCTGCTGAACCACTTCTGTTTTTCCAATCCCATGTGTCCCCCAGATACAAACAGGCGTTTTCTTGTGTCCTTTCTCTTCTGCTGCCAGATTGGCCCTTAATATATGTTCGGTAAATTTGCGTACTTCCTGCGAAGTAGATTCTACTCCATAGAAAACATACCCATTAGAAGCTGCCATGTAGGATCAATCAATTTAATAGTAAAAAATAGTATGTATGGTTACTTTGTTACTTGAAAGTAGGTATTTATCTAATTCATTTGAATTACCCGCTCATCTTTCGCTCTGTATTGGGTTGAGCCATCTACTGAAATAACCCAAAGGGCAGGCATACGAGGTTTTATATCGGGTGTAGACACGTGTCCATCCGTAAAATAGATCAATCCATCTGGCATAGTTTTATTTGCTAACTCCACAGCCTCTGTATAGTCGTTTCCTCCTCCTCCCTGAAAATCGGCAGGAAACTTTCCTTTAAATTCATACTCTCTATGAATTTTGGCATCACATTCTACTATGGTGATAATACAGCCCTGCCTCCAGATATGATAGATCTCCTGAAAGAAACTTTGTACCTCTTCCAGGTTTATACTGCCGGATGTATCAATGGCTATTAGTAGTTCCTGTCGGCGTTTCAGTTTAATTCCGGGTACCGTTCCATACCGTTTGGATGCCCGACGAATGGTATTTTTCACATAGGTGCTATTGCTGGAGGCAGCGAAAAGTCGTAGAGCCCTTTTCCAGTTTATTTTGGGTTCTTCCAATACAATCTGTTGCAATGCCTCAACCAGATCCAAAGGCAGTCCACCCCAGTTTTTGGGTTTAACCCTGTCCAGAGTCGTCTTGGTTAATCGCTTTAGTTGATGCTCCATTACTTTCAGTTCACCACTTTCCAGTTCCCGAAACTCATCCCAGTAAGAGTGTTTGTCCAGTTCATCATTGTCTTCATTAAAAATAGTGAAGATAGGATCTGAACAACCTTCACCAGAGGAATTAACAGAGTGCATTACTTTGGCTAACTGCTGATAGTAGTAATCTACCCCCTGTTTCTTTTCCAGTGTAATACCGTATTTAGACAACAGGGGTTGAAACATCTCCAGGGTTAGTCCCCCTTCTGGTAATTGTTCAGACTGAATATATTGGTTGATAACCAGATCAGCAGCGATGTTAAATAATCTCTTCTGAGGAAAGCTTTTTTGCAGAATCAAGTGCCGCAACACAATATGCAGAACTTCATGTTTGATCAATCCGTACTGGTGAATCTCTGAGAGGGAATTCCAGAATTCAGCATTGACCATTAATTTGATCATCTGTTTTTTATAGAGCGCAACCGCCGCAGTCTTTATCTTATCAGAGAATTCTTTGGGAATCCCCATAAGAAAGTGTCCATAAAAGGGCTCTTTCAATAAAAGTTGTATGCAGATTCGGGATATATCCCCTACTGAAGGGCTTTGTGCCATAGCCTACTAAAAAACAAAATAATCCAATAATGTCGGGCAATCTACAAAAGTCTTGTAGATAAACAGGTAATAAAACCGAGTATATATTACATAGGTTGTATGGTAAGATCCTTTCATTCAGGAAATTCTCATACCGGCTGCCTTATTACTGTTACTTTATCGATTGAGGTCTTGATAGTCAAAAAAAATGGCATCATCTACCTTAAAAAGCATCCTGTCTAGTGTAATCAGATAAGATCAGTCCTTATATAATTGTACTCATATCTACATTGGCTCTGGTAAACAGGAAAATAGAAATGAACCTAAATAGTGGTAAAAAAGGAATTTAGATAAAGGGAAAAGAAAATATCGTTGAAAAAATGCCTATTATGCCAGAAGACTGAGTACAAGAAATGCCAATCCTTTCTACTGTAAGTGAAAACAGTTTTCCTCAAAGTATTACAATATGGTTGCTTATATGTTCCAGAGGAAGAACTTTGTCAACCGCGTTTAATTTAATAGCCTCTTTAGGCATACCAAATACTACAGAGGTTTTTTCATCCTGTGCAATGGTCAACGCGCCTGCTGTTTTCATTTCCAGTAATCCCTGTGCCCCATCAGCTCCCATCCCTGTCATGATGATACCTACACTGTTTTTGCCTGCATACTGAGCCACAGATCGAAACAATACATCCACTGAAGGACGATGGCGGTTTACCAGTGGTCCATCTTTTACCTCTACATAATATCGGGCTCCACTTCGGTTTAGCATCAGATGCTTATTGCCTGGCGCAATCAATGCTCTACCCCGAATTACACTATCTCCATTTTCCGCTTCCTTCACTGAGATTTTACAGAGTGTGTTAAGGCGGTTAGCAAACGACTTGGTAAATAATTCGGGCATATGTTGTACAATAATGATGGGAGGAGCATCCAGAGGAAGTGCTTTCAGGAAAACCATTAATGCCTCTGTACCACCTGTGGAAGCACCTACAGCAATAACTTTTTCTGTTGTCTGAATCATACTTCGATTCGCGACAGGCTTTATCATGGCATCAGCAGTTAGCTTGGGTGTGATAGCGATTTCTGACAAGCTACGGCGCTTAGGCTGTACTTTAGCTGCTGTTTTGATAATATCACAGATGCGGATTTGTTCCTCTCCGTCTGCATTCACTTCAAGCTGAGACTTGGAAATAATTTCTACTGCCCCATACTCCAGTGCCTTCAGAGCTGTTTCTGTACCTTTTGTGGTAAGACTGGAGATAATGACCACCGGAATTGGATGTTGGGACATAATCTTTCGCAGAAAGGTGATCCCATCCATACGGGGCATTTCAATGTCGAGTGTAATGACATCAGGTATTTCATTGCTGATTTTGCTTGCGGCGATATAGGGATCGGCAGCTGTTCCCATTATTTCTATATCCGAATCACTAGCCAGCGTACGACTTAACAATTGCCTTACAACAGCCGAATCATCTATAATCAGTACTCTAATTTTTTTCCGCATACGCATCTTACAATGAGTAAATACTATAACTAGTATTTTATCTTATTCATACTTGAGTCATTCTTCTCTTTCCTCTCCAATTTATATCATCCCTACTATTATCCTTTCCCCTTTCGTCCGCCTGAAAGGTTCATCCGCTATCTGCCATTCTGTAAAGAATCCCCCTTTTGTCCTTCTGAAAGAATCTTATGACAAATAGAGCCATGCCTAGGTTCTGAGAGAAAAAAATGCATTCAGAATCCAAAGGCCGCCGGTCTTGTCACGAGTTCCTTTCAGGAGGACAGAGAGTGTATTCCTTTTCAGAAGGATAGTTTTTCCTTATTTACAGACCTTTTTTCCTGTCTTCAAATTTAAGATGACCCAGGTATACTCTTATTACTTTTTCATAAATCGTTTACCGGGTACGTCTACCTGAAATGTTTCCAGACAGCCTCTATCCTGTAAAGTTACAAAAGCTGTTTTTCCGGATTTGCCACCAAATATGATATTACTTACATTTTTACCTTTTAATGGAATTTCGCGCAATTGTTTGCCTTCTGGTGAAAAAACTACGACCTTACCAGTACCCCACCGGGAAATATACAGGTTTCCTTCAGCATCACACTTCATTCCATCCATACCCCCATCGACAAATTGGGTGAAGAGTTGTTTGTTGTAAATATTTCCTACAGAATCCACATTATACTTCCATACCTTACGTTGCACACTTTCGTTGACATACAATGTTCTATCATCCGGACTTAACTCAATCCCGTTGGTAGTGCCCATGTCTTTTTCCAGCAATGTTGCTTTGCCATCAGTATCAATACGCCAGATCTGGCCTTTGCTTTCTTTCCAGTTCGGATCTGAGGCAAACAACTGGTTTTTACGGTTGATAGCAATATCATTAGGCTGGTTAAAGCTATCATTATGGCAATGGACCGTTACTTTTTTTGTTTTAGGGTCAACCTTAAGTACATTGTGTCCTGAAAAGTCAGCCAGGAACATAGCTCCTTTGCTATCAAACTGTATGGCATTGGCTGTGCTTCCTGCAGGCAGTTCTACAAAAAGAGAAGTTTCTCCATTGGGCTTTACCAATCCGATGGTACCATCTTTTTGGTAATTTACGACATATAAGTTCCCTTTTTTATCGACCATAGGTCCTTCAATATTCACAGTAAATTGTTTCTCAGCAGTAAGATCTTTTGCAACAAATAGATCTTGTGCAAAAGCAGAATTAATCAAAAGTAAGGTAGCAAATGTGCCTAAAAGAGATTTCATACGATAAGTGGAAATTGAAAATTAAATTAAACTACTATTCTGTCAATACCCTTTCAGCAGGAAAGGTTTACTTTTTTCATCCAGATTGGATTGTCGAAGAAACTGATACAATTTTTGATCCAGAAAGATAACTTCATAGCTATAGTCTCCTTCTATAGCATATAACCGTTCTTCTACTTTTAATTCTTTCTGTAAAATCACATTGATAAAATCAACGAAATCGACATCAGGAGAATTATATGGAGAAGGGATAAGATCAAATTCAAGATCATTCATATACAAAGTATAGGTATTCTGCTCTGTCAGAGTTTGCTCAATCCGGTCTACAACAAATCCTAGCTTCTCCAGTGTCCGACCTAGTCTCAAAAACTCTGATTTTGCCCCACCATGATATATAGTCTCAGGATCTAAATAATAGACCCGATAATCCAGAGAAGCGTTATTTTCATCACTAAGTGTATAAAAAGTTTGCTCTTCGGCGTAATACTTAGCAATATGAGCCTTTACTTTTCTAAGGTCTTCCGGAGCTGTCCATTTAAAATATCCCAGTTCGTCTAATCTTTTCACAAACTGTTTTGCCTCTTTTCTTCTTTCGTTTTCATCCGGAATAAAGGCTGGTTCAATTTTCTTTTCTTTTACTTTTGGATACACACTTCGGGGATATCTGATATCATCACCCATTACACAAACCCAAATAATAGCCAAAAACAAAATTCCTATTCCAACTCCTATAAAAACCATAGTTATTCTATTATCTTCTTTTCTAAAAGTACCGGATTAAACTCATGTTCACTTTTGGCAATCACCACAGTAGCTACCGCATTGCCAATCAGGTTTGTAATGGAGCGGGCTTCGGACATAAACCGGTCTACCCCTAGTAACAAACCTAAACCTTCAATAGGAATTTGCGGAAAAGAAGCAAGTGTAGAGGCCAGTACAATAAATCCACTCCCTGTTACACCCGCAGCCCCTTTGGAGGTTAAAATCAACACTCCTATAATTCCAAGTTGTTCCCCAAGGCTTAAGTTTACATGAAAGACCTGAGCCAGAAACAGCACCGACATAGACAGATAGATACTTGTCCCATCCAGATTAAAAGAATATCCGGTTGGGATCACCAATCCGGCAGCCTGAGCAGAGCAGCCATAGCGTTCCATCTTTTCAATCATTCGGGGCAAGACAGACTCAGAAGAGGATGTACCCAATACAATCAGAATTTCTTCTTTGATATAGCCTAACAGATGCCAGAGGCTAATGCCTACGCTCCGACATATCAGATTGAGCACAACAAAAATAAACACGATCATTGTCAGATAAACGGATAACATCAGCTTTCCTAATGGGATCAGTGTCTCTAATCCATATTTGCCAATTGTATAGGCCATCCCCCCAAAAGCTCCGATAGGTGCTAAAACCATAATCATCCCCAGTACTTTAAACAACGCATGTAGAATCTTCTCGAAGGTATGCACCAGCGACTGTCCTGCTTCGCCCATTTTTGAAACAGCCACACCAAACAAGATAGAGAAAAACAATACCTGCAAAAGATTGCCTTCAGCAAAAGCACCTACTACATTGGGAGGGACGATCTCTGTAATATGGTCGACCCAGGATTTTTCTTTGCTCTTCTCTACATATTGAGAGACATCTTCTTTTTTCATCTTCTCAGGATCAATACCCGATCCTGGTTTAATAATATTAGCTGTTAACACCCCAATACACAAAGCGACAGTGGTCACAATCAGAAAGTACCCCAACGCCTTCCCTCCTATTCTGCCAAACTTCTTCATATTTTGCACCTTCCCGATTCCGATTACAATAGTCAGGAAAATAATAGGTGCTATCAGCATTTTGATCATGTTAATGAACGTCTTGCCAATAGCTTCCACTTTCTTTAAAACACCCGGATCAATTGCTTTTTGCTGAATCTGCTCATGCAGATAGTACCCCACCAGAATCCCAATTGTAATGGCAACCAACACCTGAAAAGTCAGGTATTGATAGAGTTTTTTTCGCGGTGTTTTTTCCATGAATGTAGATTGCGTAAACAGAAGGTTGTAAATCTCGTAAATCCTACTCAAATTCACCAGCAATTCACATAAAGTTCGAAGATGCTACAAAACCTTCCATTTTGCGACTAAGCATATATAGAGGGCTGTATAGCAGAACTTCAAACAAAACCCTGTTATCTAACTTTAAACGCACACCTTTTACTGTATGAGCATGCTACAAACCTGGCGTTGGTTTGGCCCTAAAGACCCAGTATCTCTTGCTGATATTCGACAAGCCGGAGCAACGGGCATCGTAACAGCCCTTCACCATATACCCAATGGGGAAGTATGGACTGTGGAAGAGATAGAAAAACGAAAAAATGAAATAGAACAAGCGGGTCTGGTTTGGTCCGTAGTGGAAAGTGTACCTGTACACGAACACATCAAACGCGGTATGCCCGATCGTCAGAAATATATTGATGTGTACAAAGAATGTATCCGCAATCTGGGTCAGTGTGGCATTCAGACTATCTGTTACAACTTTATGCCTATCCTGGACTGGACCCGTACAGATCTGCACTATGTAGTAGACGATGGATCAGAAGCTCTTCGCTTTGATTCAGTTGCCTTTGCTGCCTTTGAAATCTTTATCTTAAAACGTCCGGGAGCAACAGCAACCTATCCGGAAACCTTTGTGCATCAGGCTCAGCAATACTTCGATGCCCTGGATGAAGCGGGCATTCAGAAGCTTACCCGAAATATCATTGCCGGTCTTCCCGGATCTGAGGAAAGCTTTACTGTGGAACAATTTCAGGAGGCATTGAATGCATATAAACATATTGGCGACAAAGAGCTGAGAGAAAATCTGTATTACTTCCTCTCTGAAATAATCCCTGTAGCCGAACAAGCCGGCATTCGTATGGCTATCCATCCGGATGACCCTCCCCGCCCTATTTTAGGCTTACCACGAGTAGTAAGTACAGAACATGATATTATGCAGCTACTAGCAGTGAAAGATTCTCCATCTAATGGCTTTACTATGTGTACAGGCTCTTTTGGTGCCAGAGCAGACAATGATCTGACAGGTATGGTAAGTCGCCTGGGAACAAAGATTAACTTCCTGCATCTGCGCAGTGTACAGATTGAAACAGAACCTCAGCCACTGGAGTCTTTCCATGAAGCCAATCACCTGGAAGGAAGTGCCAACATGTATGGGGTAGTCAAAGCCATTGTGGAAGAGCAAAAGAAGCGTCGTGAAGTAGGTCGCAATGACCATCAGATCCCAATGCGTCCGGATCATGGCCATCGTATGCTCGATGACCTGAAAAAATCAGGCAGTAATCCAGGGTATACAGCGATTGGTCGTCTGCGTGGACTAGCCGAACTTCGTGGATTGGAAATGGGTATCGAAAAAACACTTTTCCCATAATTCTTTTTCAGGTCACTATACCCGCTGAATCGAATAACCCGCCGTGAACTCAGCACAAAATAAATTTTGAACTGAGTTCACGGCAAAAAATTCCTGCGGTTAATTCAACGCAAAATTCTCTGACCGAAAAAAATACTCCTACTCTCATCCATATTGTCAATGCGTTGAATTCACCGCAAAAAAGTTTTTGCATAGAATAAACCGCAAGAATTCCTTTTGATCGGAATTCACCGCAAAAAGTTTCATGCGCATAGTTCAGGTCAATAATCTCTTTTGCAGTTTTGAACTGAAAAAGCTCTGTTTTTTGCGCCTCTTAATCTTTTTTCCTCCTGAAAGGATCTCTCCTTTTGTCCGAAAGGTCCATTCCCTTTCTGTTTTTACTATAAGAATCTCCCCCTTTCTGTCCTTCTGAAAGAATCTTGTGACAAATAGAGCCATCGCTAGTTTCTGGAAGAAAAGATACGCTCTAAATCCACAGGCCGCCGGTCTTGCCACGAGATCCCAAAGGGAGGACAAAAAAGAGGGTTTACCATCTGTATATTTTCTTTATTTTTAAACCACTTTTACAGGAAGCCACATGACAATGAACCTATTAACTGCGGGTCAGAAGGGTAAGAAGCGGGTCGGATGCGGGTTAGATGTAAAGCCCTGAGAATCAGTTAGGGTAAGAAGGGGTAGGAATATTTTCTAGTCTACACGTATTATATATATTATATAAAAGAAAATACTAAATATAGCATATACTAACCCTTTCTGTTGCTATTCTTCTGCTACCGTTTCGCTCTAAACATCTTACCCTTCTTACCCGCATTGATTATCAATCACTTAGATCTTGCCCGCAACTGACCCGCATCCGACCCTTCTTACCCCTTAAGCGATATCTCTGAGATTAGTATGATTTATGGTTACATTTTCAGGAAGTTGCTACACAACAAAAGGAAGTTTTTTAAATAAAAGCTGGATCTTTCCCTAAAAACCATTAAAATAGTTCAACTTTTTAAAGGTAAAATAAAAAGTTACTTTTAGATTCCTGTTTACAAACACTCTATGTATTATGCGTTTTATCTCTTCACTTTTAGTCTTTCTTTTTTCACTAATCAGCTTTGCTCAAATTAGGGTAAGTGATAATCATCGTTATCTTGCTACTAAAGACGGACAACCTTTTTTCTGGCTGGGAGATACAGATTGGGAAATCTTTCATCGTCTCACCAGAGAAGAAGCAGAAGAATTTCTGGAAATTCGTCGCCAGCAGGGATTCAATGTCATTCAGGCAGTGGCACTGGCCGAGTTTGAAGGTATCCGGCAGCCGAACAGATATGGTGATTTTCCACTTGTCAATGCTGATCCAACAAAGCTAGCCATTACACCCGGCTCCAGTCCAACCAATGCAGACGAATATGACTATTGGGATAATGTAGATTTTGTTATCAATAAGGCAGCTGAAAAAGGGCTATATATTGGTTTATTGCCTACATGGGGAGATAAAGTAGCAGATCTCTGGGGGGATGGACCCAGAATTTTTAATCCTGAAAATGCCAAAGCTTATGCAACTACTCTCGCTAAACGATATGGTAAACAATGGAATGTGGTATGGATACTGGGGGGAGATCGTCCGGCTGTGTATCAGGGAAATGACAAAGCTATTCATGATGACCGACCTGTATGGGAAGCTATGGCGCAAGGCATACAGGAAGTGTTAGGGAAGGATGTATTTATTACCTATCACCCATCAGGAGGTAATAGTTCCAGCAAATTCGTTCATTTAAGAGACTGGCTGGACATGAATGCGTTTCAGTCTGGTCATGGAGCAAGAGAAACCGATGTATGGAACTGGGTAACTCACGACTTATCTCTGGAACCACTAAAACCTACACTGGATATGGAGCCCTGTTATGAAGATCATCCTGTCAATCCCTGGGATGGCAAATGGACACGTCAGCGCGGATATTTTACAGCGTATGACGTTCGTGCACGTATCTACAGAGGTGTATTTGCAGGGACCTGTGGGGTAACCTACGGACACCACCAGATCTGGCAGTTTCTCAATAAAGATCTGTATGCACCTATTAATCCGGGTGATACTATTATAGGCTGGCAAAAGGCTGCTAAAGCAGAGGGCGCCTACCAAATGCAATACCTGAAAAACCTTATGCTTTCACGTCCTTATTTTACCCGAATTCCAGACCAGTCACTGATCACCTCAGATAAAGGCAGCACCTATGTTGATCTGGTACAAGCCACCCGTGATGAACAAGGTACCTATGCCCTGATTTATTTGCCACAAAGTAAACCTGTTACCATTGATTTGAGCAAAATAACAGGTAAATCAAAGAATATCTGGTGGTTTGATCCCCGCACTGGAAAGGCAACAAAAAGTGGCTCCATAAAAGATACAGCCTCTCAGACCTTTACTCCACCTCCCAATGGAACGGACTGGATACTGGTCATAGACGATTCCTCCAAAAAATTTAAAGCCCCAGGTCTGATTAACTAAACAAAGCTTTTACACAATATTCCACTACATCCACCATGAGAAAACTTTTATTCAGCTTTCTTCTGTGGGTTTCCTTTGCCCCAACCTTTGCCCAGTACTCCAGTAAACCTCAAAAACTGGTTGTGGCAAAAACACCGGAAGCAGCAGGAATATCCTCTGAACGATTGCAACGGCTGGACCACTCTCTACAACAGTTTATTGACCAGAATAAATTACCAGGTATGGTGGCAATTGTCATTCGGAATGGGCAGATCGTATACCATAAAGCACTGGGAAAAGCAGATGTACAGGCAGGTAGAAATATGAAAACAGATGACATTTTTCGGATTGCCTCTATGACTAAGGCGTTGACATCTACAGCAGCGATGATGCTGTATGAAGAAGGTAAGTTCGGACTGGATGACCCGGTTTCGCTCTATATTCCGGAATTCAAAAACCCACAAGTCCTGAAATCTTTTCACTGGAAAGACTCAACCTATACCACAGAGCCAGCCAAATCCGAGATCACCATACGGCATCTGCTTACACAAACGTCTGGAATCAGTTATGGTATTATCTCAGGAGATGAACGCTTTCATGCTATCAATGCTAAAGCTGGTATTGTTGATTTATTCACTACGCAACCTGTCAAGCTATCTGATAACATCAAAAAGCTGGCAAAGTTACCACTACAGCATAATCCGGGTGAGAAATGGACCTATGGATTGAATACTGATGTATTAGGCTACCTTATAGAAATCTGGTCAGGTATGACCTTTGACCAGTTTTTACGTACCCGCTTGTTTGAGCCCCTGGGAATGAATGATACCTATTTCTATCTGCCAGATACAAAAAAAGATCGGTTGGTTCCTGTTCAGAAACCAGATGCTAATCAGCAATGGATTAAGTATCCGGTTACATTTTATGATCCGGAGTATCCCATTAAAGGAGCAAAAACATTTTTTTCAGGAGGTGCAGGCTTGTCCAGTACTGCTAAGGACTATGCAACTTTTCTGCAAATGTTGCTCAATGATGGTACTTTTAACAGCAAACGATTCCTTAGCCGACCTACAGTGGAATTATTGACTGTCTCCGATCAGATAGGTAATCTATTTGGAGAAGATGGATTTCATTTCAGTATGGGCTTTCGCGTAGTGAATCAACAGGGACACAACAAAGGTCAAGGTAGTATAAACCGCTTTGCCTGGGGAGGTTATTTCAATACCAACTACTTTGTAGATCCACAGGAAAAAATAGTAGCCATACTGATGAAACAAACACAGGGAGCGATTGGAGATAACTCTGAAGCTCTTTTTGTCCGTATGATCTATCAGGCTATAAATGATTAATGGATTTTCCTCTATTTTAGTACCATTTACGGAGCCCATTTTCTTCCATGTATTTTATCAGAATTATGAAAGAAAATGGGCTTATGCATCATATAGCATACCTAGTATAACTCAGGTAATACAAGCAAAGGGACATGTCCATGAAGCGCCATACTACGTGTTTTACTGGAATGAAATAATCCTTTCAGGAATCCTCTGTCATGTGCAATCATAACTAGCAGAGACGCACTATCCTGTTTCATACAATCCAGTAAAGCCTTTTCTACATCCTCTTCACAGGTGTAATCAAAACAAATTTTAAGATTTTCAAATAAGCGTTCCAGTTGCTCTTCACCTGCATAGTCTGAATCCTCATGACCAGGTACAAAGCTTGCATTCAAAATATGTATATGCGATCCATACGACTTTGCCAGGTCTATCATAGGACGTAGCGTTTCCGGGTTTCGGATTTCAGCATAATCGGTTCCAAAAACAATCGTATTAAAATTCCCAATATTACTATTAGGTACAGCCAGGACGGGTACTGTATGTCCCTCTATTACAGCCGATGTAACACTGCCCAACACATTTCCTAAAACTCCATTTGCACCCCGTGTCCCCATTATCACTATATCCGCTCGTTTGGCCTGAAATTCTGCAATAATCACATCTGCTGCCAATCCCATCTTTGTCTCAAAAAAACAAGGTACCTCAATAAGATCTGCAACACGCTTTGCATATTCATTCATTATAGACTGTGCCTGTTTTGCCATATTGTCAATTGCCGTTTCATACATACTTTGTGAAAACAGAGGATCTGCAGACAAAAAGTGATAGGCATGTACAACCACAATTTCTGCCTTTGTTACCTTAGCAATCTTTGCGGCATACAGCAATGCCTGGTGTGCATGATCCGAAAAATCAGTTGGTACAAGTATTTTTTTCATGGCCTCTATAGTCTAGTAGTTCAATACAATAATTCCGACAGACAAACCTACTCAGACTTTTCCGGGTAATGTATGATAACCCTCAATACAACGCCTGATATATCTCAATCAGCGCCTTATTAGCTGCTTCAGAATAGCATCTATATCTTTTAATCACCTTTTAATTCGGCCTTAATACCCGTTTAATCCAACTCTCAGACATTTGTCCCAAGCAAAATGATTATAAATTATGTCCAATTTGAATAAGAAATGGATAGTAGCATCCATCCTATGGATCTGCATATTGGGAAGTGCATGGAGTCAAACCCCTTCTCTGACAAGTGATACATTAACCCTATCTTTACAAGAAGCCGAAAATATCTTTCTCACTAAGAACTACCTTCTATTAGCTCAAAAGTATAATATCAATATTGCGGAAGCCAATATCCGTCAATCCAAACTCTGGGCCAATCCAAACTTTTTTGTAGAAAGTAATTTTTATAACCCTCAAACAGGTAAATTCTTCCAATATGGCAAGAATTCGGCTGCCGATATAGCAGCATCACAGTACAATAAAGGCTCTATCACCCTTCAGTTGCAACAACTGATTTATACAGCAGGCAAACGCAGTAAGTTAGTTCTACTGGCCGAAAGCAATAAAAACTTACAATCTCTGGCATTCGAAGATTTACTACGCAACCTACGTTATCAGCTTCATTCCAGCTATGCCAGTCTGTATTTTGATATGCAATCGTATACTCTACTTCGCAATGAAGAAAAGCAGCAGAAGTCACTGGTCAATGTAATGCAGCAGCTTTTGAGTAAAGGAGGTATCTCAGCGTATGAAGTGACACGGCTCGAAGCTGAACTCAGGAGCATTCAATCAGACATTTTAAATCTGCAAGGTCGTATCTCAGATGAAGAGACTACGCTTCGTACATTTTTAGCTCAAAAAGATATAGTATTTATCAAGCCAACAGAAGTGGTGCCTTCGGTTATTACCTTGCCACAACTGAAAACCGTTATGGACTCAGCCTTGACCAACCGACCGGATGTAAGTCTATCTCAGGAACAGGTAAACAATGCACATCAGAGTCTGGTGTATGAAAAAGCCCGTCGGACCCCAGATCTGGTAGCAGGACTTACATTTGACAAGTATGCGAGTGCGTTTATGAACTATACCGGATTAAGTGTAGCTATGGATCTGCCCGTTTTCAACAGAAATCAGGGAAATATTCAGGTAGCCCAACTCCAACTGGAAAGTGCAAAAAAGTCTGTTGAAAGTCAGCAGATAACGGTACAAAACGAGGTTATGAACGCGTATGAGAAGTTTGTTCAGATAAACCAGCTAAATGAAGAAATCCCAGCCACCTATCGGGAAAGTCTGAAAAATATCAGTGCAGAGGCAACTAAAAACTACAATCAACGCACCATCAACCTGCTAGACTATCTGGATAAGATCCGGACATACAAGCAAGCAAGTCTTAAACTGATTGACCTGCAAAATACAGTGTTTCAGTCTCAACAGTATCTCAACTTTGTAACCAATACCAAAGTTTTCTAAACCACTTATTTATAACTCTGGTTCAATCCTGACTTTATCCATCCTACCTATATGAACAGATATTTCATTTTTGTGTCAATGCTAGTGTTAGCTGCTTGTAGTAAGCCTCAAGCACCACAGCAAACAGAAAAAGATACAGATGAACAAACAACCAGTACCATTTATAAGACAGCAGTGGTTAGTTATACCAATGCTGAAGCAGAACTGGTATTAAATGGTGAAATTTCCTTTGACGAAAGTAATGTCGTACGAGTATTCCCGCTGGTTAGTGGCAATGTAGAAACTGTAAAGCCTCAGCTTGGTATGTATGTGCAACAGGGACAGGAACTGGCAGTGATTAAAAGTGCCGACGTAACCAATTACATAAAAGATTATGAAGTAGACAAAGCCAATCTGGAATTGGCTCAGAAAAGTCTTCAGAATGCAGAAACGTTATACAAGTCAGGTTTTGCTTCTGAAACAGATTATCTGACAGCTAAAAAGGAAAAAGAAAAAGCAGAGCAAGAAGCCTCCCGCAGTCGCGAAGTTCTTCGCATTTATGGAGGAGCTACCAAGTCAGACAAACCTTATTTTGTTGTAAAAGCCCCTATAGCCGGTTATATCGTAGAAAAAAATGTGAATACGGGTCAGGAATTACGACCCGATAATTCTGAGCCTTTGTTTGTTATCTCTAATTTGAAAAAGGTATGGGTACTTGCTAATGTATATGAAACCGACATAGCCTCTGTGAAGCAGGGACAGGAAGTTACCATCAAAACATTATCCTATCCGGATAAAACCTTCACAGGAAAAATATCCAATATTTCCAATGTACTGGATCAGAGCTCACGGGTGATGAAAGTACGCGTTGAGATTGATAATACTGACGGTCTGCTGAAACCTGATATGTTTGCTACTGTGCATCTTCAACTCACCCAGGATGAAAAAATGCTTGCTGTGCCGTTAAAAGCTGTTGTCTTTGACAACGATGATTATTTCGTCATCATTACCAAAGATGGGAAATATGAAAAGCGCAGAGTTGAGATACTAAAAAATACCTCCCAAAAGGCCTTTCTGAAAGGAGATATTAAACCAGGGGACACCATCGTAACCGAAGGCAGTCTACTGCTCTTCAACGAGCTAAATAGCTAACTATCAATCAAATAATTCATTTCAATTGATTGTATTAAGTAATGAGCCTGAGGGCTCCCTTCTATGCTCATGCCTTTTCTAAATACCTATCACTGTTTTATAGTAGTTGATGTGTCTCAAATTAGTCAAGGTTTCATCTATCTATACACATACATTCCATGCTGAAGTATGAATAAGTTCATCAAAGGAGTTATCAAGTTCTCCCTCAAAAATAAGTTTTTTGTCATTTTTGCTACCCTCCTACTCATTGTAGGTGGAGTGGTCAGCTTTGTCAATACTCCCATTGAAGCTTTCCCAGATGTCACCAATACCAACGTTATCATTATCACCCAGTGGAGAGGAAGAAGCTCTGAGGAAGTAGAACGTTTTGTGACTATACCTATAGAAACAGAGATGAATGTGATTCCCAAAAAGACATCTCTTCGTTCTATTTCTCTATTTGGTCTCTCAGTTGTTACGCTGATTTTTGAAGATGGCGTAGACAATTTTAATGCGCGTGTAGAGGTAGCCAATCGACTTGCCAACGTAGACCTACCTGCTGGAGCAGATTCGGAAATACAACCTCCATCTGGTCCTACTGGTGAGATTTATCGTTATACGCTGGAAAGTAAAACCAAAGATATTACAGAACTGAAAACCATTCAGGACTGGACGCTCGACAAACAATTTAAATCTGTGCCTGGCATCGCAGATGTTGTAAGCTTTGGAGGCCGGGTAAAAACCATTGAGGTAAGTGTAAACCCTAAATTACTTGCCAACTATGGATTCTCCGCACTGGATGTTTTCGATGCCTTAGGCAAAAGCAATATCAACGTAGGTGGTGATGTAATCAAACGAGGTAATCAGGCGTTTGTGGTACGAAGTATTGGGCTTTTAACCAAAATTGAAGATGTAGAAAATGTGATCATAGACAACGTCAATAATGCCCCTATTAAAATAAAAGATGTTGCTACTGTCAAAGAAAGCTATCAGCCACGCCTAGGTATGGCAGGGCGTGACACCAAAGATGATGTACTGGAAGGGATTATTCTTATGCGCAAGGGTGAAAATCCAGGAGAAGTACTACAGGCCTTGCATGAAAAGATTGATGAACTGAATAACTATGTATTGCCCAAAGATGTTAAAATTAACGTTTTCTACGACCGTACCACGCTAAATAACCATACCATGCACACTGTTTCGGAAAACGTGGTAGTGGGTATTTTGCTGGTAACATTTATTCTGCTCATCTTCCTGGCTGACTGGCGTACAACTGTTACAGTAGCCATTGTTATTCCGTTAGCCCTTTTATTTGCCTTCATCTGTATGCGTATCAAGGGTATGAGTGCCAACTTGCTGTCAATTGGAGCAATTGACTTCGGGATTATCATTGATGGAGCTGTGGTGATGGTAGAAGGGATATTTGTAATGCTGGCCCATAAATCCCATGAACTTGGCAAAGAAGCCTTTAACAAACGCGCTAAAATGGGCTGGATTTCGAAGACAGCAACTGAGATGGGAAAATCCATCTTTATTGCCAAGCTGATCATCATTACAGCCTTATTACCTATATTCTCTTTCCAGAAAGTAGAGGGTAAGATGTTTTCGCCTCTCGCTTATACATTAGGTTTTGCCTTATTGGGTGCATTGATCATCAGTCTCACCCTGATTCCCATGCTAACCCATGTGCTTTTGAATAAAAATGTCCGGGAGAAAAATAATCCGTTTGTTAACTTTCTGAACCGACTGTATGTTCCAGCTCTGGATAAAGTTTTAAAATTCCCTAAGCGAAGCATTTCCATCGCTGTAGTTATTCTGGCAACCTCATTATTCCTGTTCCGCTTTGTCGGCTCTGAATTTTTGCCACACCTCAATGAAGGATCTGTATATGTACGTGCCAGTATGCCATTATCCATCAATCTGGACGATAGCTATCACTTTACCCGTCAGATACGTCAGATCTTCAAGAGCTTTCCGGAAGTACGTGGTGTAATGAGTCAGACAGGACGTCCGAATGATGGTACAGACCCAACCGGATTCTTTAATGCGGAGTTCTTTGTGGACCTGTATCCCAAAGAAGAATGGAAACGGGATATTACCAAAGATGAACTCGTAGCCCAGATGCAGGAGAAGCTAAAGCCTTATAAGGGCGTTACCTTCGGTTTCTCTCAGCCTATTTCTGACAATGTAGAAGAAGCGGTATCAGGTGTCAAAGGCTCGATGGCCGTTAAGATTATTGGCAATGACCTTAAATACCTGGATACACAAGCAAAAAATGTTTTTGACATTCTGGCGAAAGTTCCAGGTGTAGAAGATCTGGGCATTGTCAAAAACCTAGGGCAACCTGAATTCAGAATCGAGTTGGATCAGCAGAAAATGGCTCTTTATAATGTCAGTACAGAAGCTTGCCAGTCTGTAATAGAAATGGCTGTAGGTGGTAAAACAGTCAGTACATTCTATGAGGATGAAAAACGCTTTGATATAAAAGTACGTTATGATGAAGCCTATCGTTTTTCAGAAGAAAAGATTGAAGATCTATTGGTGCCAACACGTACCGGATCAAAAATCCCTCTTAAAGAAATCTCGCATTTGCGCAATGTAGCCGGACCAGCCTTTGTATATCGGGAAAGTAATGCCCGGTTTATCGCTGTCAAATTTTCTGTTCGGGGCAGAGATTTAGGAAGTACCATTGCCGATGCACAACAACGTGTAGCACAGCAAATAAAGCTTCCCCAAGGTTATAAAGTAAAATGGGCAGGAGAATTTGAAAACCAGCAACGAGCAACCAAACGATTATCCGTAGTGGTACCGATTTCTATTGTTATGATTTTCCTGATCCTCTTCTTCGCCTTTGGCAGTACTACAGATGCAACCGTTATCTTGTTAAACGTTCCCTTCGCATTGATTGGTGGAATTCTTGCATTACTTTTGACAGGAATTAACTTTAGTATCTCAGCAGGCGTTGGATTTATTGCGTTATTTGGGGTCTCGGTGCAGAATGGCGTAATTCTTGTGAATATCTTCCATGAGAATCTGAAAAATGGCATGCTCCTCAAAGATGCAGTTCGCGAAGGAGCCATTAGCCGGCTCAGACCTGTTGTAATGACAGCACTGATGGCAAGTCTCGGTCTTTTGCCAGCAGCTATTTCTACAGGGATTGGCTCTGAAACCCAGAAACCACTTGCTGTAGTTGTAATTGGAGGTCTGATATCAGCAACCATTCTGGTACTGCTTATATTACCGGCAATATTTAACCTGATTTATGGTCGAAAAATTCGCAAGAAAGAAGAAAGAAAACAGCTTAAACAAGTCTGATATCTACTTTCAAGGTCAAGGCT
The DNA here is from genome assembly GCF_030068605.1 of Xanthocytophaga agilis. Lineage (NCBI taxonomy): Bacteria > Pseudomonadati > Bacteroidota > Cytophagia > Cytophagales > Rhodocytophagaceae > Xanthocytophaga > Xanthocytophaga agilis. The sequence continues at coordinate 218,085 of NZ_JASJOU010000001.1, read as the reverse complement.
GGATATAGGAGAAGACTTCCTGTATCCAGTTTTTATTTGTATACAATTTTATCTGTAGAATACGAATGAAAGTTCCCTGTTTACTATATATGGTTTGTCTGTTAAGTTCTTTCACCTATGCACAACAAGACTCTTGTACTTACCAGGTATCCTACCAGCCTCTTACCAGTTTTAAGTATGATCTCATGCAGTTAAGTGCCGTTGACAACCAGAAAGTACCAGAGTTGTTTATTCCCTCACAAAAAAAATATAAATCGCGTTCCAACAATCCCAGAATCATTTTCCGTATTGGCTGGAAAAGTCCTCATAGAAGTATCCCAGAACGTCCTACATTGGTTGGCAATTTGCTGCAAAAGATTTTTGCAATACGATTACGTATATTTAACAGGAAATTTGAATAATTCAGGCAACATCAGACTTTGCATAGAACCCATTCTATTATTTATCAGATTTACACTTATTATTCTGTACTCATTTATTCTGTATGAAGCCTACCTCCAACCATTGTCAGCTTACAGGGAAGAATCTACCTATTGAAAAACTGGCGTCTGTCCACTCTATACATCCTAACATACTCAAACTCATACAGGAAAAACATCCCGATTGGTTACCCAAAGGATATATTGCAGTTGAAGAGCTAAACAAATACAGAAATCAATACATTCGACAGCTATTAGCCGATGAAAAAGGGAGGCTAAACAAACTGGATGAAAAGGTAATTGAGAGTATACGTAATACGGAAGTTCTTTCAAGAAATGTAGATGTAGAAAGCGATCAGCAACTGACTCTGGGAGATAAGATTGCGGACAAAGTAGCAGATTTTGGAGGAAGCTGGACATTTATCATCATTTTCTTCTCCTTCCTGTTTGTATGGATGGGAGTTAACGTTTTTGTTTTATACCATAAACCATTTGATCCATATCCATTTATTCTATTAAATCTGATATTATCCTGTCTGGCAGCTATTCAGGCTCCCATCATCATGATGAGTCAAAACAGACAGGAAGCAAAAGACAGATTACGATCCCAATATGATTACCAGGTAAATTTAAAGGCAGAACTGGAGATACGCCTCTTGCATGAAAAAGTAGATCACCTGCTCATGCATCAGGGGCAAAAACTGTTGGAATTACAGCAATTTCAGGTAGATATGCTTGAGCAATTAATGAAAAAGAAGAGTACAGATTAAAAAAAGCTGTACTCAATTGAGTACAGCTCCATAGATTTTATTCAGATCTCCTGATTATTTAGCCATTTTCTGAGCCATTTTTAATGCCTCATACGCATTTACAATTCCTCCTGTCTTACTCAAGTCCGACAAATTTGCTGTTTGTCCTTCAGAACCAGGCACTAACACTTTCTCTTTATAAGGAAGAGCTGATTTCATTAAAATTTCTTTAACCTGTGCCGCTTTTAATTTAGGATAGTAAGCCCGAATCAAAGCAGCCACACCTGAAACTACCGGTGCTGCCATACTTGTGCCGTTATGATCAGCATATTTGGATCCGGGAGTAGTGGAATGAATAGCTACACCAGGAGCAAATACATCTACTGAATTTTTTCCATAATTACTAAAATCACCTATTCCCTGCTCACCAGGTTTCCAGGAAGAAGCTCCTACTTCCACCCAGTTATTCACAATTTCCTTGGCGTTATCATCTTCGTCATTCGGAAAATTATCTGCCTCATCATTGTTTTGTGAATCATTACCAGCAGCATGAATCAGTAATACATCTTTGGATGCAGCATATTTTACAGCTTCGTCTACCACACCTTTATTCCAGGAATAGCTTTTCCCAAAACTCATATTAATTACTTTAGCGCCATTATCAGTAGCATACCGGATTGAATTAGCCACATCTTTATCCCGTTCATCTCCATTCGGAACCACTCGCAGAACCATTATTTTAGTAGCATTTGAAACCCCTTTGATTCCCAGGTTATTGTCCCGAACAGCAGCAATAATACCCGCTACGTGTGTACCATGATCTGCATCAGGTCCTACGACATCATTGTTACCATATATTTTTTCTTTGGCATCCGCATAATTGTCTCCTACAATGCTACGTGGATCATACTCAAGATTGGTATGATACTTTGCTTTAGCTTCAAAATAATCAATAGCCTCTTTCAATTGCCCAACCAACTCATTAAATGTTACGCCACTTGCCAGTGCATTCTCTACAATCTGTTTTACTTGTTCCGATACCGGATCTGTTGGTTTGTATGCCTGCACATCAGCTAATGCAATAGTTTCTTTACCTATTTTACCTTTCATTTTTTCTACACCATCCATCATCATCTGATAGCCAAAATAGTTTCCCTGCGATTCTTTTGCCTCTTTCTCATAGGCAACACTGATCTCTTTGAAGCGTGCATATTCTTTCTTGTCGGCCTCAGAAAACTTAGTAGTATCTGCTTTCTCAAACTTAGGCAACATGGAACGGTATAAACGTGTCAACTCCAGATTGTCATAATGCACACTACTATCTTTCCCACCAATGAAATCCCAGCCGTATACATCATCTATATAGCCATTCTTATCATCATCTTTTCCATTGTTTGGTATTTCTTTGGGATTTGTCCATATCACTGATTTTAAATCCTCATGATTTACATCCACTCCTCCATCAATCACAGCAACAATCACTGGCTTTGCAGTACGCCCTTTCAAAAGTTCCTGATATACTTTCTCTGTACTTACTCCATATACCTTATCCGCAGTCGGATCCAGATTGAACCAATTTTCAGGAGCTTTTTTTTCGGTATCTGCTGATTGTGCAAACCCAGAGCCACTAAGTAAAGCTGCTAAAATGATAGGCTGAGCAACTCTCCGGATATTTATTCTTATCATATAAAAGAAAATAATTAATGAGACATAATTTTAGTTATGAACAAATCTCATGCAAATGCATTCTTCAAAGAAGTAAAACTGACAAAAAAGTCTTGTTTAAAGATGTACAAAGGTAATGCTTTTACATTATACCCAAAGACTTTATCACATATCCTACAGGAGCTCATTGAGTTACTACTAACACACTAACTATGCTACTGAACAGTCAATGAAAAAATATCTGAAAGTCTAGCATAATTAAATAATTTTAGCAACTTGCCGGAAATGAAAAAAAAAGCCCCATAAGCTGCTGCTTACAGGGCGTTCTTGAATGAGTAGCGAGGACGGGAGTTGAACCCGTGGCCTCAGGGTTATGAATCCTGTGCTCTAACCAACTGAGCTACCTCGCCGAATTGGGTCACAAAGGTATGAAGTTTTTATTTTAATTTACAAATTTTTTTTTCAATATTTGCAATAATACCTGGCACTAAATCTTTTACAAATGGAGAAATTTAAATTCTCAGTTGAGTACGAGATGAAAGCATCTCCCAAAATGCTTTTTTCCTACTTTACTACCCCTGCCGGTTTGGCTCAATGGTTTGCTGATGATGTTTCCATAGATGGTGAAAAAATATTCAGCTTTCAGTGGGACAATCGCCCTCATTACGCAAAAATTGCAGCCCAACGTTTAAACCGTTATGTTAAGTTTGAGTTTCTGGATGATGATGGAAAAGAATCTACAGACCCAAATTACATTGAGTTTAAATTCGATCAGAATGAGTTAACCCAGTCATCCTTTGTAAAGATCACAGATTATTCAGAGATGGCTGAAGAAGAAGATCTTCAGGAACTTTGGGAAAATCTGATAGCATCTTTAAAAGAAACTGTGGGTGGTTAAATAAGAGTCAATTTTCCAATCTTTTATTGTTCGGTTACTAAATAATGACGTGCGAAGTATAGTTTTTACAAATCATTAGATATTACTTTGCTTTTCAAACTCAGGTACAGTTTTTGAGGAAACTCTAAAAACTATTTCCTGTGTAAAAATTATCCCGTCTAAAATACTGCAGAACAATAAAAGCATAGTAGTTATGAAGAAGATACACATTTTGGTATTAAAAGCGTTTCTTGGTCCTTTTGTACTTACCTTTGCTGTAGTTGTTTTTATATTTGTAACTCAGACATTAGTCAAGTATTTTGATGAGATTGTAGGTAAGGGATTGTCTTTTCTGGTTTATATAAAACTTCTCTTTTATTTCAGTATTAATACTTCAACAGTCGCCTTTCCTCTTTCGATTCTCCTTTCTTCCTTGATTGCATTTGGAAACCTGGGTGAATATAATGAGTTAACAGCCATTAAGAGTTCAGGTATTTCTTTGCTACGTGCCTTACAACCGGTATTTATTTTCGCAGTAGGATTGACTTTATTTGCGTTCTGGTTTAACAATAATATTGTACCCAAAGCCAATCTGAGAGCCTATAGCCTATTATATGATATACGGCAAAAAAAGCCTTCTCTATCTATTAAAGAGGGGATTTTCTATAGTGGTCTTGAAGGAGTAAGTATAAAAGCCAATAAGAAATTTCCAGATGGTAAAAGCATGAAAGAACTTATGATCTACGATCATAGTCAAGGTCACGGAAACTCGCGTTTAATTCTTGCAGATTCAGCACAAATGTATAACATCATGAATGGCAAATATCTCGTTTTCGAGTTATTTAACGGTACTATTTATGATGATCAGGGAGCTAGCAATCGTCGCGATCAAAAAGCACAATTTATACGCAATATCTTCAAACGAACAAAGATGGTCTTTAGTTTGGCTTCGTTTGAAATGGACACAACGCCTACCTCATTGTTCAAGTACGATCGCTTGATGAAAAACTTCAAAGAACTACGGGAGTCTGCAGATTCTTTGAACAAAAAACTCGAAAAAGAAATCCATAACACAGAGACGGGAGTTTCTCAATATTATTACCACCATTTAAAACAGCTCAACTCAAACGTTTCTCAAAAAATAAAACTAACCAATGGATCTACTAATTGGGCAGACTCAACAGAACGTGCCCATCTGCAAGATCCTCCTTATAAAAAGGTAAGCATTATTGAAACAGCTATTAATCAGGCACGTAATGTAAAGAGCAATCTGGATGGAGGTAAATATCAACAGGAAAGTGCACAAAAAGAATATAGAATCTTTGCCATTGAACGACACCGCCGATTTACTCAATCTGTAGCCTGTCTGGCTATGTTTTTAATAGGAGCACCTTTAGGCTCAATCATTCGTAAAGGGGGGCTGGGAGTGCCTGTTCTTGTCTCTATAGGATTCTTTATCTTATTTTATGTATTAACCTTAATGGGCGAAAAATGGGCACGAGAAGGTGTGATGGAGATACCATATGGAGCATGGCTGGCAGACTTTGTTCTATTTATGATTGGCTTGTTTTTCCTAAGACAAGCACGCAACGACTCTCGATTGTTTGATGCGGACATTTACAAAATTGCGTTTAATAAATTTATCTCACGTTTCAAAAAAACAGATAAATCATCTCTGCCTCAGTTAAAACCAGAGGAGAAAAATGAAGAGGTTCCTCAGTTGTAGAGCTTTCTCTTACAAATTATTTTATATTATTCTTTGTATTTACATTAGTATATTTCTATCTTTGCCGTCTGTTTTGGCATAGGCATTCTTTGTTAAAAAATTATAAGTATTTTAAGCAAAAACAAAATGTATTTAACTTTAGAAAAAAAACAAGAACTGTTTGCGCAGTACGGACAAGCGAAGAAGACAACTGACACCGGTTCTCCAGAAGCACAAATTGCACTGTTTACTTACCGTATCAATCACCTGACCGAGCATCTTAAGACTCACAAAAAAGACTACGATACTCGTCTGGGTTTGTTGAAACTGGTTGGTAAAAGAAGAAGATTACTAGATTATCTTCAAAAAGTAGATATCGAAAGATATCGTGCTATCATTGGTGAGCTAAATATAAGAAAATAAGCCATCAAAGGGAACTTACCAAAGGGCAGTTCCCTTTTTTCGTTCTTTTGCCATTAGCAAGTCAATGGTTAGTGTATGCCTAAACACAACAGAAGCAGCCATAAAATTTAAAGCGGAATAGTATCAATAAAATAGTTAATATCTCACCGACTTGATTGTCTCTCTCCCATCGGTGCCACTCCAAACCTGCCTTTCAATGGCAGATTTTTTTACGAAATATAATGAAGGAACAATCTACTTTTCTCAATAATAGGAAGTTATGATTAGTTTCAGTATTTATACACACAATAGTTGCAAATATTTTGAATTTTGATTTGATAATACATATGTATCCCAACGTAATCACCAAGACATTTGAAATGCCCAACGGGCAAAAAATAACGATAGAAACTGGTAAACTCGCAAAACAAGCTGATGGTTCAGTCGTTGTACGACAAGGTAATGCAATGTTACTGGCAACAGTTGTTGCCAATCAGGAAGCAAAGGCTGGCGTTGATTTTTTACCCCTTTCTGTTGATTATCAAGAAAAGTTTGCCTCAGCAGGTAAAATTCCTGGTGGTTTCCTACGTCGTGAAGGAAAATTATCTGACAATGAAATCTTAATCAGCCGTCTGGTAGACCGGGCAATCCGGCCAATGTTTCCGGATGATTTTCATGCAGATGTTCAAATAAATATATTTTTAATTTCTGCAGATGCTGAAGTACAACCTGATGCTCTGGCAGGCCTAGCAGCATCTGCTGCACTAGCCGTATCAGATATTCCTTTCAATGGTCCTATTTCTGAAGTACGTGTAGCACAGGTTGATGGTCAATATTTAATTAATCCAACCAGCACTCAGCTTAAGAATGCACGTATGGACCTGGTAGTAGCTGCTTCAGCAAGAGATATTTTAATGGTGGAAGGATCATGTGAAGAGGTATCGGAAGAAGAAATCCTTGAAGGATTAAAGACAGCACATGAGGCTATTAGAATACAAATTCAGGCTCAAAAAGAACTGGAAGCAGAAGTCGGCAAGACTGAAAAACGTACATATTCTCACGAAGTAAATGATCCCGAACTCAAAGCTAAACTTTATGAGTTATTGTATGATAAAGTATATGCAGTGGCTCAGTCAGGTAATGCAAACAAACATGGTAGAAGTGAAGCATTTAAAGCCATAAAGGATGAGTATATTGCTTCTTTGCCAGAGGATCATACTATTGATTTGGCGTTAGTTGGAAAATATTATCACGATATTGAGAAAGATGCAGCCCGGAATCTTGCATTGAACGAAAACAAGCGTCTGGACGGTCGTAAACCTGATGAAATTCGTCCTATCTGGTGCGAAGTTGATTATCTTCCCTCCCCTCATGGTTCATCTGTCTTCACCCGTGGAGAAACACAATCTCTGACGACAGTAACACTTGGAACCAAATTAGATGAACAAATTATTGACAGTGTAATGTTATCTGGTTATCAGAAATTCATGTTACACTATAACTTCCCTGGTTTTTCTACTGGTGAAGTAAAACCTAATAGGGCACCAGGACGACGTGAAGTTGGACATGGTAACCTTGCATTCCGCGCATTAAAGCAGGTGTTGCCTCCAGAGGATGAAAACCCATATACGATACGTGTTGTTTCTGATATTCTGGAATCTAATGGTTCATCATCAATGGCTACGGTATGTGCTGGTAGTTTAGCTCTTATGGATGCAGGTGTAAAAATCAAAGGACCAGTTTCTGGTATTGCAATGGGTATGATCTCAGATAGCAAGACAGGAAAATATACTGTACTTTCTGATATTCTGGGAGATGAAGATCACCTGGGAGATATGGACTTTAAAGTAACGGGCACAGCAGAAGGGATCACAGCCTGTCAGATGGATATCAAAGTAGATGGACTTTCTTACGAAGTTTTAGCTCAGGCATTGTCTCAGGCAAAAAAAGGGCGGTTACATATTCTCGGAATAATGAATCAAACTATTAGTGAACCTCGTCCGGAGATGAAACCACATGCACCTCGTTCTGTAACAATCAGAATTGAGCAAAACCAGATAGGTGCAGTTATTGGGCCAGGAGGTAAAGTAGTGCAGGAAATCCAAAAAGAATCAGGAGCTACAGTAGTTATTGAAGAAAAAGACAATGCCGGATATGTTAATATCTTCGCAACAAATGACGAGTCGATGAAAAAAGCGGTTAGTCGAGTAAAAGGTATTGTTGCAGTTCCTGAAATTGGAGAAGTATATGATGGCAAGGTAAAAACTATTATGCCATTTGGCGCATTTGTTGAATTTTTACCTGGTAAAGATGGCTTGCTACACATATCTGAAATTAAATGGGATCGCTTGGAATCAATGGAAGGGGTAATGGAAGTTGGCGAAGAAGTAAAAGTTAAATTGGTAGAGATTGATAAGAAAACTGGTAAATATCGTTTGTCCCGAAAAGTTTTGTTACCAAAACCTGAAGGAAAGCCAGCTCAGTCATAAAAAATTTAGTATTATGGAGACACAAAATATTTTCTTTCGATAGTAACAAAGAATGCCTGTTTTTATTTGTATTTTAAGAATTCATACAATACTGTTTTTTCTTAGTATATAAATGAAAATATAGCGATAATATGATCATCAGAAAGTAGTAGTCTAAAGTTTGCTTGATCAGTACATTCTATAGTCTGTAAATATATTTTATTTTGTGTTTCCTTATAAAAGGATTCCATACTAATCAAATGAAGATATATATTGATTGTAAATCATACATATATCCTCAAAATAAATACTACTAAAAACGGAACTTTTGGCTTAGGTCAGACGTTTAAAAATCAGGTAATTTAACGCAGGCTACTTAAAAATATACAATTTCAGAATGAGACAGCTAAAAATTAGCAAGCAAATTACAAACCGCGAAAGCCAATCTTTGGATAAATATCTACAAGAGATTGGTAAAGTGGATTTGCTTACCCCAGACGAGGAAGTTGAATTGGCAAAACGTATTCGGGAAGGCGATCAATTAGCCTTAGAAAAACTTACGAAAGCCAACTTACGTTTCGTAGTTTCAGTAGCAAAACAATACCAGAATCAAGGCTTATCGCTAGGCGATTTGATTAATGAAGGAAACCTGGGCCTTATTAAGGCAGCGCAACGTTTCGATGAAACTCGTGGTTTTAAATTTATTTCGTATGCCGTATGGTGGATACGACAGTCTATTCTACAGGCACTTGCAGAACAATCACGGATTGTTCGTTTACCATTAAACCGTGTAGGCTCTTTAAATAAAATATCTAAAACATTCTCTGAATTAGAACAGAAATACGAACGTGAACCTTCACCAGAAGAATTAGCAGAAGTATTGGAAGTACCAACAAATGAGGTTATTGATACACTGAAAATAAGTGGTCGCCATGTATCTATGGATGCGCCATTTGTACAAGGTGAAGAAAATAGCTTATTAGATGTGCTGGAAAACGACAGCGAAGATACTCCAGATGCAGGTTTAATTAATGATTCATTACGTAGAGAAGTACAAAGAGCTTTATCTACTCTAACTCAACGTGAAGCGGATGTAATTACACTTTACTTTGGATTAAATGGTGAGCATTCCATGACACTGGAAGAGATTGGTGAGAAATTTAATTTAACACGGGAACGTGTACGTCAGATTAAAGAAAAAGCAATTCGTCGTTTGCGTCATACATCACGCAGCAAAGCATTGAAACCATATCTGGGTTAATACAGTATAGTAGTAGATTGAAAATCAACTTTATTTTTGTTCTTACATAAAACAGAAAACCTCCATATTGGAGGTTTTCTGTTTTATAGAGATACTATTTTTGCACATCTCCTCTGTTTTATGCAACTTTGGTGCTCGTTTTTGTTATGGAGTTAACAAAAACAGTCATTTACACTTATGGATAATACTACTATTGAAAAAGTACAATGCCTGATTATAGGCTCCGGTCCTGCCGGATATACAGCTGCCATCTATGCTGCACGTGCTGGTCTTAAACCTGTGTTATATCAAGGCCTGCAGCCTGGTGGACAATTGATGATTACCAATGATGTCGAAAACTTTCCAGGTTATCCAGATGGGATTATGGGTCCGACAATGATGGATGATTTTCAGAAGCAAGCAGCTCGTTTTGGGACAGATATTCGTTTTGGCCTTGCGACAAGTGTCGATTTTTCTAATAGCGCCAGAAAAGTCATTATAGATGATACACATACCATAGAAGCAGAAACTATCATTATTTCGACAGGAGCATCCGCTAAATGGCTGGGCTTACCTTCTGAAAAAAGATTAAATGGCTTTGGAGTTTCAGCCTGTGCTGTATGTGATGGTTTCTTTTATCGGGGACTGGATGTAGCTATTATTGGAGCAGGTGATACTGCCTGTGAGGAAGCTACTTATCTGGCTAAAATCTGTAATAAAGTATATATGCTGATTCGCAAAGATCAAATGCGGGCATCAGTAATTATGCAGGAAAAAGTTAAAAATACTCCCAATATCGAAATCTTATGGAATTCAGAAACTGAGGAGATCTTAGGAGAACATGCAGTTGAAGCCGTTCGCGTAAAAAATGTAAAAACCGGAGAATTGAAAGATATAGCTATTAAAGGTTTCTTTGTCGCAATAGGACATCAACCTAATTCTGATATATTTAAGCCTTATTTGGAAATGGATGATAGTGGATATATCATTACAGAGAAAGGAAGTACCCGTACTAATGTAGAGGGTGTATTTGCCTGTGGAGATGTACAAGATAATATTTATAGACAGGCTGTTACAGCTGCAGGAACGGGCTGTATGGCAGCGTTGGATGCAGAACGTTATCTTGTCTCAAAAGGTCTGTAATAGTAGGATTTTCTAATCATACTATTTGTATTACAACTAGAGACATACTAAATATTCCTTGATACTATATGCTTAAAGGAATTACTAATTAATTTGTTACGTATAAAATACTATTTCGACGCTTCTTTCGTTTTTAGCAGGTTCACTATTCATTCATTGAAACAAGCCCAGCTTTCTCTATTGACAAGCTGCTTATATATATATCATGCGTTTTTTCATTAGTTTTCTTTTTACTCTATTCTGTATTTCATGGGCATTGGCACAAGAAGGTGATAAGTTTACCAAACCTCTCAATAAAAAAGCGCCCACAGAAAAAAAAGATACAGTAAAAGATATCCCTTCTGAAATACAGGAAGCTCCGGCTAAACACCATCCTGGCTTTGACCCTCAACGCAGGCCCACTGTAGTCAGTGAGGATACCACAGATATAGATGAAGGCGAATTAAGTGTCGTAGAAGTAACGGAAGAGGTGCGGGTAGATTCTTCATGGATTAAAATCGCAGAATACTATTCTGTCTGGGATTCCCGAAATGTAGATCCCTATGGAATTGATCCAAAAGATTTTGATGACAGTGTAGAGATACAGCTTTATGATGAAACCCAAAGCCAGCTTTGGGCATTACCACTTACTCATACCAAAGTTAACTCTAATTTTGGTTCTAGGGGTTATAGATGGCATTACGGTACAGATCTGGACTTAAATACAGGTGATACAATTCGTGCTGCATTTGATGGAATTGTACGGATTGTGCGTTATGAAGCAGGTGGTTGGGGATACTTCGTATTATTGCGCCATTACAATGGATTAGAAACTCTTTATGGTCATATGAGTAAGCAATTGGTAGAAGTAGGTCAGTTAGTGAAAGCAGGAGATATAATTGGTCTGGGTGGAAGTACAGGAAGAAGCTCTGGTCCTCATCTTCACTATGAAGTTCGCTATCAGGGAAACGCATTTAATTCTGATGTATTGTATGATTATATGGGAGAAAAATTGAGACAACAATACTTTTATTTATTACCTCAGCATTTCTCTTATATAGGTCAGAAAAAGTCAGCAATGGTAAGAAGGCTTGTTTACTATAGAGTGCGGAGAGGAGATACATTGGGGGGAATAGCAAGTCGTCATGGAACAACCGTTTCCAAACTAATGAAACTAAACCACCTGCGTAGCAAAACAATACGCGCAGGTCAGCGATTAAGAGTACGATAAAGACATAACATCCCAAGAAAATACAAGAAGCGCAAGCAGATACTTTATGAAAATTGATATTCTGGCAATAGTAGCTCATCCTGATGATGCAGAGCTTGCCTGTTCCGGAACTTTATTGGCTCACGCAGCACTAGGCAAAAAAATAGGTATTGTAGACTTGACCAGAGGCGAACTAGGAACTCGGGGCACCCCGGAAATACGCAAACAAGAAGCAGCAGCATCTGCTGCTATTCTACAACTGGATGTACGAGAAAATCTGGGACTACCAGATGGTTTTTTTGAAAACACAAAAGAATATCAACTAGAGGTTATTCGTGCCATACGCAAATACCAACCAGAAATTGTACTTACTAATGCCATTACAGACAGACATTGTGACCATGGAAGAGCAGCCCAGCTAGTACGAGACAGTTGCTTTTTGTCTGGATTAGCCAAAGTTGAAACAGTTGACAATGGCATTTCTCAATCGGCATGGCGCCCTAAGATTGTTTATCATGTTATCCAGGATACCTATATTGAACCTGATATCATTGTTGATATTTCCTCCTACTGGGATAAAAAAGAAGCTTCTATAAAAGCATTCGGCACTCAATTTTTTAATCCTTCAAGTAGTGAGCCTATTACACATATTTCCAAACCTGAGTTTCTGGATTTTCAGAAAGCCAGAGCAATAGAATTTGGCCATCGGATAGGTGTATTGTATGGAGAAGGATTTACAACACACCGTACACCAGGGGTGGCTAATCTCTTTGATTTGAAGTAATATACGCTACAAAATAGATTTGCTATTGAAAACTCTTAAGGTAAACTTTGTACTACCTTGGGAGTTTTTATGTTATGGATTACCCGGCATACTACCAGCAGATGGGGCCATTCCTATATCTGAGGCATATTTTTCTTTTTTTTCTGGTAGGTTTCCCATTGCTCTATTGTAAGAATACCCTTCAGCTTTGCCTCTTTTTCCTGTTCTAACTTCTGGTCGTCTTCTCTCATCTTTTGCATTTCATCTTGTGAAGGCAGTTGTCCAGTTTGCCATTGTCCTATTCGTGCTGTCATCTTTTCAGAACGGATATTTGCATAAACCAGATTTAAGGCACTTACATTTTCATACTGTTGCTTGCTTAGGTTAAGTTTCTTTTTCATCCATTTACTTTCCTGTTCAGCCATTTCTGTTGGCGTTGGAGGCTGGTTCATCTCCATATCCGGAGGAGGACCAAACCCTACTGGTACTTGAGCAAAACCAGCCAGGATATTCATATAACATAAAAGGAGTAAAATAAATTGGAAACATCTTTTTGTTATCATATCAGTAGTTGTTATAGAAAAGGCATTACTTATACCCTAAAAATAACATACAAAATGATAGACAGTTTTATGAATAGACATACTAAACAATAGTGCAGACGTTCGCATAGAAAGTATAGACTAAGCCATGACATCAGGAAAGAAATCATTCTGTATACTTGTACCTATGGGAAGTATACTTGTAAAGCAACAGAAACTGTTACACCCGCATACTGTGCTGTATTCCGATTGTACACATCATAACTCACCTGTGGTTCTAAGGCTACATGTTTATTAAGGAAAGCAGCTAACCCTGCTCCAAAACCTACAGAGATATCATCATACTGATTGATTCGACGATCTGTAGAAACTTCTTTTGCGGTGAAATGTTCTAATCCAAATCGTCCTTCCAAAAACAATTTTAACTGCGAACTTCCAAGATAAAATCGTCCAAAAGGCTTTAGGCCAACAGAAGAGATGCGGGTATTTCCAGTACGATTTATTGTGACAGGTAATATGCCACCAACAGCTATATTATTCGCTACAAAAAAGCCAAGTCTGGGATTGAACTCCATAGTGAAGTTATCAGAGTTCTTTGGAAAGAAAAGTCTAAGGCCGCCTCCCGCCATTGCAGCGCCATGACCTGTCTGACCACAAATAGTATTAATTGTAAAGAGAGAAAACAGCCCGATTGTCCATAATAATTTTTTCATAAAACAATAGCTTGATTAGATACTGCCATTGCTACGAAAAAGAAGGGGTAAAGTTGCGACTACAGTCTAACCAGGCGAGTAACCACCTGACTATCTGAATTATATATTTTCACGATGTACAATCCCATTCTAAATATATCCGGAGAGATTCTTACACTATTCTCAGATACAGGATTCGCAATTGTATGAGTATAAATCCTTCGTCCTTGTACATCAAAGAACTCAATGTTTATTGGTTTATCCAGATGAGTTATATTTACTCTCAGCATAACTTCATTTGAAGTAACGGGATTAGGAGATAAATATCCGATAGGTGCATTAGGGTCGGTTTCTTTTCGGATTAATTCTGAGACAATAGTAAAATCTGGAACTCCATAACCTAACAATGTATCTGGTCGTTCTGCCTGGCTTCCCGAGCGCTGAATAAAATCCAGCAATTGCATATTAGTCAGATCAGGAAATGCTTGCCATAATCCTGCAGCCAGCCCTGTAATAAGTGGCGTTGCTAGTGAAGTTCCATTATCGGTACCAAGAGAGTTTGAAGGTGTCATCACCACTGTACCGACTCCTTGAGCTGCTACATTGGGTTTGATAGTACTCCCCCCTATTATTTTTCCTATCGAACTGAAAGAAGCACGCAACTCCGAATTATCCACAGCAGCTACAGCCAGGACAGAATCAGCATCTGCAGGAGCCGATAATGTTCTCCACCAGGACGAGCCTTCATTGCCAGCACTTACAACAACCAACATTCCGGTTGCAGCTGCCATATTCGCGGCACGGGTAATTAGTGCCGTTTTGCCATCCATCTGTTCAGGAAGATAATCCATGGAAGCATCATCAAAATAGTTATAGCCCAAGGATGTATTAATAATATCGACGCCCACACTATCAGCAAATTCGGCAGCAATAAGCCAATTTACTTCTTCAAGTCGATATTCACTATCTTCATTTTCTGTTCTAAGTAACCAGAATGAAGCATCATAGGCAGGTCCGACCATTGTTCCTGGACTATTTGCAGCTATCACTGATAATACTTCTGAACCATGACTACTTCGGTCATATACATTCTCCTGCTTTCTCACAAAATCATATGTCCCCAATAATTGCTGGTTTTCATAAAGATGTCCAAACACATTCATTGCATTTGCCTGATAAAATCCACCATCCATCACTGCAATGTGTACATCTTTTCCAGCGAACCCAACTTCATGCATTTTATCAATACCCAGCATTCTATTCTGACGAGTTGCACTACCATAATCTATTGTAGCAGTTTGTTTTGTTGCTTCTATTTTTCCACTACGGTTTTCCGGTATTAGCAAACGGTTATTCAGCCGGTTTTCATCCGTAACAGGCTTCACAAAGGCTAATTTTGTTATCTGATCTAAAGTAGATGCATCTGCCTCTAGTAATACTCCATTCATCCATCTGGAAGAATACCAAATTACAGCTCCTAATTGACGTATTTGTTGTATATAAACAGGATTAACAGGAAGGTCTCGTTCTGATAAAGCAATGCTCTGACGTTCCCTTCGATCAATAGACCTCTGACTAAGAAACTCTAAAGGCTTTGAAAGAGAATACGGTGAATTTTTCTTATCTATAAATTCTATAAAATACTTTTTCTGTTGAGAGAAGCCTTCAAAGCCTATAAAAAATTGACAACAAAAAAAGTACAAGACTATATATCTGGATAACATAAAAACAAAATAAAGCAAAAAAGATAAATAAAATTGCTCACTTTATAAAAGTACTAAAAAGAACTATACACTACTCTATTTACAAACTAACCTTAGCATTTTAGCTAAATGTTTACGTGAAGGCTCCTTTAACCTCTG
Organism: Xanthocytophaga agilis; assembly: GCF_030068605.1. Taxonomy (NCBI): domain Bacteria; kingdom Pseudomonadati; phylum Bacteroidota; class Cytophagia; order Cytophagales; family Rhodocytophagaceae; genus Xanthocytophaga; species Xanthocytophaga agilis. Next base: position 202,369 of record NZ_JASJOU010000001.1, on the reverse strand, counting down.
TGTCTAGCTTTATCAACAAATCTTACATTCTGCAAAATAAATACATATTGGAAATATGAATTGTTTTAATAAATTTTGCAGGTTACTATGTTTACCTATTATCTATATTCTTATTAATGTAGGTTTTCTACTCTCAACCCTTACTGATGTTTGCTTTTAACAATTACACTATAAGCTTCTACCCCACCCCCTCTTACATTTAAACTTCAATTTACTATTTATGAAACACCGTTTTTTTATTCAATGCCTCTGGTATGTTGCCCTGTCAGTAGTCTCAATCCATCTAACATTTGCACAAGCAGATCCTATAAAGTTTGGCAAGATAGAATTGGCAGATCTTCAAATGAAATCATATGACAAAGATACTAGTGCAGATGCTGTTGTATTGTGCGATTATGGGAAAGCTTTTTTTAATAATAATCTACAGATTCAATTTGAGAGAATTGTAAGAATTAAAATCTTAAAGAAATCAGGATATAGCTGGGCAGATGGGATAATACCATTTTTGAAAAGTACGGGAGCCGAAGTAAAAATTATGGATCTGAAAGGAGTTACCTACAATTTACAGAATGGAGAGATAATAAAAGAAAAGATGAGTAAAGAAGCAGTTTTCTCAGAAAAGAAAAGCAAGAATCTTTATTTTCAGAAATTCACGTTACCCAATGTCAAGGAAGGTTCTGTAATTGAATACACTTATACAACAGTTTCTGATTTTTGGTATGAATTTCATAATTGGACGTTCCAAAAAGAAATTCCTGTTATTTGGAGTGAATATCGGGCATCCATTCCTGAGTATTTGTCTTATAAATTACAAATGTCTGGCTATGAAGCCCCACACATTTCAAAAACAGAGCCAGCAAATGTATCTTTTGGTACAACAAATGTATCAGGAAAAAATTATCGTTGGGTATTTAAAGATGTTCCTGCACTCAAAGAAGAACCATATATAACTACTATAGATGATTATGTCTCCAAAATAGAGTTTGAGTTAGCAAATATTTCAGTTCCTGGTGTATCATATAAATCATTTTCTAACAACTGGACCAGCATATGTGAGAATATGTTGACAGACGAAAGTTTTGGAGGACAAATCAAAAAAACCGGATTTGTAAAAGAATTTATAGCCAAAATTAAGAGTGAAAATAAAGAGCCTTTAGCTCAAGCTATTGCTAGTTACGATTTTGTACGAAAATCTATCAAATGGAATGAAGTAGAAGATGTATATAGTGATGCAACTAAAAAAGCGTATGAAACTCATAGTGGTACAACTGCTGACATTAACCTTTTGTTGATTGCTATGCTAAAAGAAATTGGTTTAGATGCTAAACCCGTTTTACTTAGCACTAGAGAAAATGGGAAAATACTCCCCTTTTATGCTACAATTTCTAAGTTCAATTATGTTATAGCTCATGTACAGCTCGGAGAGAATTCAATATTACTAGACGCTACAGATGAACATATATCCCCGGGAATGTTACCAACCAGATGTCTCAACGGTATAGGAAGACTGATTGATTCAAAAGGTGGAGACTGGATTGCATTAGACCCTAAAGAAAGAGCATCACAACTCATAAATGTCCAAATGGCTATCAATGAAGATGGAGAATTAAGTGGTAAGATAGAAAAATCATTGGCTGGTTATGATGCATGGACACACCGTAAAGAAATAATTGCAATTGGGAAGGATAAACATACCGAAAATCTGAAAAAAGAGCATCCTACCTGGCAAATATCCAAAATAGATCTCATCAACCTTGATAAGTATGCAGAAGCTTTTAGTGAGAAATATGAATTAACGATGGGTGATGCAAGTCAAAAGGCTGGAAATATTATCTATTTAAAACCACTACTTAGTGAAGCCTTAACTGACAATCCGTTTAAGCATCAAGAAAGAAAATTTCCGGTGGACTTTGCAACCGCAATGGATAGAACATATGTAGCTACAATTACTGTCCCTGAAGGTTTTAAAGTGGAGGAAATGCCTAAAAATGCCATAATGGCACTACCTGAAAATGCAGGACGATTTTCATTTATGGCTGCTGTTAACGGAAATACAATTCAGATAAGTAGCAAAATCTCTATAAGAAAACCCATATTCTATGCTGAAGAATATGCTGCACTTAGAGAGTTATATGCTCAGATTGTCAGCAAACATGCAGAGCAAATTGTATTGAAGAAAATCTAATTAAAGAAAATAGTACGATGAAAAAGCACCTCCTATTGATCATCCTCACAATTTTAGGTATGTATCAGAGTTATGCAGAGATGGTTTATCCTGTAAGTACCATCTCTGAAGCTCTTAAGAAAGATGCTCATGCAGTTATTCGCCTCCATGAAACAACCTTTACAATCAAATCTGTTGGAGAAGCGATTGAAAGAACACATTATGTGATCACTATTCTGGATGAGCAGGGCGAAGATATGGCGCGAAATTTTCAGTATTATGACAAGATGAATCGCATTACTGAATTTGACGGTATTCTTTATGATGCATTAGGTAGTAAAGTAAAAACCTTAAAAAAAACAGATATACGCGATATCAGTGCAGCAGATGGATTTTCTCTATATACTGATATGAAATTTAAGATAGCATCTTTTACCTATGCACAATATCCTTATACAGTAGAATTTACGTCTGAGGTAGTTACAACCAATTTAATGTATTATCCTCAATGGTTTCCTCAAAATGATGAAGATGTTTCACTTGAAAAAGCAACCCTGACTGTTTTATGTCCTAAGAATATCACATTACGATACAAAGAGCAAAAAATGAGCAGCTCTGTACAAGTACAGACAGCAGGAGAAGTTTCTACCTATAAATGGACATTGGAAAACCTTCCTGCACTTATAGAAGAGCCAAATGCACCATCTAATGACGAAATCATCTCTGGGGTATATCTCTCTCCTTCTGACTTTGAAGTATCAGGTTATAAAGGCAATATGACTTCCTGGGAAAATTTAGGACGTTTCCAAAGTACATTGCTTGCTGGCAGAGATGAACTTCCTGAGAATGTAAAACAGCAGATTACTCAAATTACAGCAAAAGAAACAAATAAGGTAGAAAAGATAAAAAAGGTTTACGAATACCTGCAAGCCAATACACGCTATGTGAGTATTCAGATGGGAATTGGTGGCTGGCAACCTTTTGATGCCAAGACAGTAGCTCAAAATGGATATGGAGATTGTAAGGCATTATCCAATTATACTAAGGCGATGCTTAAAGCGATAGGGATCGAATCTTACTATACTATTATTGGTGCAGGTTCAAAGCAAACTGATTTATTAGTTGATTTCTCCTCTCGTGTTAACTTTAATCATGCTATTCTATGTGTTCCTGTTGAAAAGGATACAATCTGGTTAGAATGTACTAGTCAGACAAATCCTTTTGGCTATCAAGGAAGTTTTACAGGAAACAGACATGCACTCATAATTACACCAACCGGAGGAAAACTGGTAAATACTACACGCTACACAGCTAAAGATAATCTTGTCAGCAGAAAAGTTCAGGTTAACCTTGATGTAAATGGAGATGCTATTGTAGAATCATTAGCTGCTTATCATGGAGAGCAACAGGAAGATCTTAGTTATATTTTAAATTCTCAAAATCAAGAAGACCAGAAAAAAGCTCTTTATAAAAAAATTAATATACCTAGCTTTGAGATTAATCAATTTTCTTTAACAGAGAAAAAGGCGCGTATTCCTGTTGTTACAGAAAAATTATCATTAACAGTACGTAAATGTGGATCTAAAAGTGGTACACGCATGTTTATTACCCCTAATGTAATGAATGCGTCTTCCTATATTCCACCCAAAATAGAAAACAGGAAAAATGAGATTGTACTTCGTATGGCCTATCAGGATGTAGATACAGTTATCTATCAATTGCCTAAAGGCTACGGGATAGAGTTTGTACCAGAAACAATAAAAATCGAATCGAAATTCGGAACATATCAGTCTTCATTACAAACCAAAGAAGGAGAAATTACCTATATACGCAGTGTTACTGTTAATCGGGGGAGATATCCAGCTAGTGTCTATAATGAGTGGGTAGACTTTAGAAAGAAGATTGTCAAGGCAGACAAAACACAAATGGTTTTAGTGAATAAAGGCTCCTGATAGAATCGGAACGAAATCTAAAAAGGTGTTTGTGATATTGCAAACACCTTTTTTTGTATAAAATTTGTTGTATAAAATTCAAAATATACAACTATTAAAATTCATAAATCATTGTTGCACTGTATATAACTTCTACAAACTTATTATATTAGCTATGTATGTTGACTTATGTAAGATAAACCAGAAGTTTACATATTGCCGCTTTTTATTATTAATTATAAAATTCCAGAAGCTTGCCTCCATAATTATATAGTTGAATACGCCGGTCTAATACCTTTTCATGTTTCATACAAAATCTATACACCCTATGAATCACACCGTTACTGAAATTGGCAGCTTTGTGCAATCAAACGCATTACAAAAACGCTTTAACGAAATTATACCTGGTGGTAGTCATACATATGCCAAAGGGGATGATCAGTATCCGGAAACATCTTTACCTTATATAGTCAAAGGTAAAGGATGCCATATCTGGGATGTGGATGGCAATGAATTTATTGAGTACGCCATGGGTCTCCGTTCCGTTACATTAGGACATGCGTTTACTCCTGTTAATGAGGCGGCCAAACAAGCAATGGATCTGGGGATTAATTTTAATCGTCCTGCTACTATTGAACTGGAATGTGCAGAAATAGTGCTGGATATAATCAAAGGCCAGGAAATGGTTAAGTTTGCCAAGAATGGCTCTGATGCAACTTCTGCAGCTGTATTATTAGCGCGGGCCTATACAGGACGTGATATGATTGCTATTTGTGGAGATCATCCGTTTTTCTCAGTAGAAGGCTGGTTTATTGGAACTACAGCTGTCAACTCTGGTATTCCGAAAGCTATTCAGGATATGACAGTAAAATTCAAATACAATGATCTTCAAAGTCTGAAAGATCTATTTGCTCAATATCCTAATCAAATAGCCTGTATCATTCTGGAAGCGGAAAAAGATGTTCCTCCTGCACCAAATTACTTTAAAGAATTAAAAAAGCTTTGTCATGAGAATGGTGCGGTATTCATCCTGGACGAAATCATTACAGGGTTTCGCTGGCACAATGGTGGGGCTCAAACCATGTATGACATCCAGCCGGATCTGGCAAGTTTTGGTAAAGCTATTGCTAATGGATTTGCCTTATCAGCTTTGGTAGGAAAAAAAGAGATCATGCAATTGGGTGGTTTGCAACATGATAAAGATCGGGTATTCTTAATGTCAACGACCTATGGAGCTGAAAGTCATGCCTTGGCAGCAGCAATGGCTACTATAAAAGTGTATCAGCAGGAACCTGTAATTCAACATTTATATACTCAGGGAGCAAAGTTGAGAAAAGGTATTGAGCAATCTGTACAGGAACTGCACCTGGAAGGACATTTTGGCGTTTCAGGAAAAGATTGTGCACTGGTATATTATACTAAAGACCAGCAAAAACAACCTTCTCAACCTTACAGAACTTTATTTCTGCAGGAAACGATGAGACGTGGTTTATTGGCTCCATCACTAATTGTGAGTTATTCCCATTCTGATCAGGATGTAGCTCAAACACTTGACATTATCCATGAATCGTTACAAGTTTATCGGAAGGCATTAGATGAAGGAATTGAAAAATATCTGCTTGGCCGTCCAGTAAAACCTGTGTATAGAAAGAAGAATTAAATACTTCAAAAAGAGAAGCCGGATGTTATGTGATCCGGCTTCTTTATTTTTATTGCCTCCTACAATTTTACCTGCTTTCCTGAACGGGCAGCCTGATAAATAGCTTCTACAATTCTGATATCCCGTAGTCCTTCTTCGCCTGGTACCAGAAGAGATCGATTAGCTAAAATAACTTCTGCATCATCATCCATCTGTTTTGCCTGTTGGTTAGCCAATGGAAACTGAATAGTACCTTGTGAACTTATGCCCTGATTTCCACTATATGAAGAAAACGGCTCCATCTTAAAAAAACCTTTCTCACAGTTAGCCTGAAGGTAGTTCATATTAATTCCAAAACTGGTATGACAGGCCGCAACAGTACCACTTGGGAATTGTAATTGAAATAATGTAGTTTCATCTACATCCTTATAAATTTCAGGTCTGGTAGTAAAGTGTTGGGCTGTTACAGCTATAGGCTCCTCTCCTGTGGCTAATCTTGCACCCTGTAATGCATATACTCCCATATCATACATTACACCTCCTCCTAATGCCTTTTTTTGCTTCCAGTGATCTGTACGCGGATCAAAATATCCAGCTCCGCATGCAACCATCTGAACCTTTCCAAATGTTTTTTCTTTTGCAAAGCGCATGTATTCACGAGTATTCGGATCATGCTGGCAACGATACCCAATAGCCAGCTTTACTTTGTTATCCCTACAAGCTTTAATCATTGATTCACATTCAGCAACTGTCATTGCCATAGGTTTCTCACAAAATACATGTTTGCCAGCTTTTGCTGCTCTGATAGTATATTCAGCATGCATAGAAGGAGGCAATACCACATATACTACATCAATATCCGGGTTATTGGCTATCTGATCAAAATTCTGATAGTTGTAAATATTCTTATCCGGAATCTTATACTGTTTCTTCCATCTTTCGGCCTTTTCCGGAGTTCCTGTCACAATTCCAGCCAGATAACATTTTTTTGTTAATTGCAGAGCAGGTGCGAGCAAATCTGTACTATAATATCCCAATCCCACTAACGCTATTCCCAATCGGGATTTTTGAATACGATTTGTACATGCAAGGAGTGAATGAGAGGAAAAAACTGTAGAAGCTGCCCCACTCATCATCATTACCTGAAGAAAATTTCGGCGTGAGAATGTTTTCATGTAAATGGTTGTCTGGTGAAAAAACAGAATTGATTAAGTTTCTATCTTATATGATTTACAAATGCAGAAGAAGTAAAGATATATCACACAATTTATTTGAGTTAGTGGATAGATGCAATAGGGATGAAAAGTATGTCTTCAATAAAATCAAGCCTACATTTAGTATAAGGATAATCTTTTAGGTATTACGAAACAAGGAAAAGAACATGTAAACAATAGAGCAGGGTCTATTAATAAAGATGAATCCCATCTTGTATTAGACAATGTATCTTATATCATTGACAAGCTCACTAAATCTACTTTGATTATCAGCTATCCATATCCCCAAACAGACTCTATAGAAAATAACACATATAAATACACCTTCACCGAAACCTGGATATCAGAAGAATAACTATACAGTATGTTATTACATTTCCAACCACCTGTTTACTAAATCAATTATCTGCCGATTACCAGTTTTACTATTGGCAGCTTTTTTTTTCGCTAAAATTCCTGCAATTTTCGGCATGGATCAAGATATTATCGGATTAATTCCTGCGGGAGGTAAGGCAACCCGCATTTCACCACTGCCCTGTAGTAAAGAATTATTTCCATTAGGGCTATATCCAACCTCTGATGGAGGACTTCGTCCCAAAGCTGTAGCTACATATTTACTGGAAGATATGCGTGCAGGAGGTGCAGACAAAGCATTTATAGTCATTCGGCAAGGCAAATGGGATATTCCTGCTTATTATGGAGATGGTGCAATGTTAAACATGCATATAGGATATTTGTTAATGAATGTCCCTTATGGTCCACCTTACACACTGGATCAAGCCTATCCATTCGTGCAGAACAATATTGTTGTAATGGGCTTCCCTGACATCCTGATTACTCCACGGGATGCATTTAAAGACATAGTGTCTGAGTTAAAATCTACATCTGCAGATGTGGTATTGGGGCTTTTCCCAACTGAATTCCCGCATAAATGGGATCCTGTTGACCTGGCAACAGACGGAAGAATTGTTAAGGTAGAGATTAAACCTACTCAAACTTCTCTCAAATATGTATGGGCAATTGCCGCCTGGTCTCCTGCTTTTACGCAGTTTATGCATGAGTATCTGGAACACAGACGACCTGAATTTGAAACAGGCAATGCCCGTGAAATCATTTTCAGTGACATCATGCAAGCTGCTATTGACAATGGTCTACATGTACGCGGGGTCTTGTTTGAAGACGGCAGCTGTCTGGATGTGGGAACTCCCAATGACTTGCAGAAAGCGCTTCAGACACTTTATTCTGTTTGATTTGACGATTCTGTTTAAACGCAGCAAAGTAATACCAGCGTTTTTTACTATTTTGCGAACCTAACCAACATTCTAGATACCAAAACCTGTTGCTAATGAAAAAAAGCTTTATTCTCTCTTCACTCCTTATTCTCCTCTCTTCAACGATTCTGCAGGCAGCCCCTAAATTATCGTATTTCCTGAGTATGGATGAACCTCACACCCACTACTTTACAGTCAAAATTACCGTTAGTGGTCTTAAACAATCTACTATTGATTTTAAATTACCAGTCTGGACACCTGGTTCATACCTGGTGCGTGAGTATGCCCGCAATGTAGAAGGGTTCACTGCAGTGAGTGGTAAGAGTAGTTCGCTAAAAAGCGAAAAAGTATCTAAAAATGCATGGAGAGTGTATAGTAACAATGCAGAAGAAGTCACTGTAGAGTACAAAGTATACGCATTTGAAGTAAGTGTTCGTACACCTTATCTGGATGCATCTCATGGTTATGTGCAACCAGCAGCAGTATTCATGTATATTGATAAGCAACAAGAGCTCCCTTCTACAGTAACTGTTAAACCCTACAAAGACTGGACTCAGATTTCTACAGGTTTATCCGCTGCCGGAAAAGATAAATGGACACTGGCAGTTCCCAATTATGATATTCTGGTTGATTCCCCTATCGAAGTTGGCAATCAGAAGATATTTGAATTCACAGCCTTGGGTATTCCTCACAAAGTAGCTATGTATGGAATTGGAAACTATGAGGAAGGAAAACTGGCTGACGACATGAAAAAAATTGTAGAAGAAGCTGGTAAAGTAGTAGGCGAAAATCCAAATAAAGATTACACATTTATTGTACATAATCTGCAAAATGGTGGCGGTGGTCTGGAACACCTGAATTCAACTACTCTGCAAACTACTCGCTGGAGTTATGAAAATAACTATGTAGGCTTCTTAACTCTGGTTGCTCATGAGTATTTCCATTTATGGAATGTAAAACGTATACGCCCACAAGTATTAGGACCTTTTGATTATGATAATGAGAACTACACACATATGTTGTGGGTATCAGAAGGATTTACCAGCTACTATGAAGATCTGATCGCACATCGTGCAGGCTTTATGGATGCAAGTCAGTTTATTACGACCATTGCAAACGGAATTGGCAGTACAGAAAACCAACCAGGTAATAAAGTTCAGTCAGCAGCAGAGTCAAGCTGGGATGCATGGATTAAATACTATCGTCCAGATGAAAACTCTCGCAACTCTACTATTTCCTACTATACAAAAGGTGGAGTAATTGCTCCTATGCTGGATCTGGAAATCATTCATAGTACCAATGGACAAAAATCACTGGATGATGTGATGAAATTCCTATATGAAGAATACTATAAAAAACAGAAACGTGGTTTTACAGATACAGAGTTTCAACAAACCGTGGAGAAGATAGCAGGACACAGCATGGATGATTTCTTCAGAAACAATATCTACGATGCCAAAACAATTGATTACAATAAATTCCTAGGTTATGCCGGATTACGTTTAGGAGAATACAAATCAAATCCACAAGCAGCATTTCTGGGAGCAACAACTTCATTCTCATCAGGAAAGCTAACCATTAATGGTGTATCCAAAGGGACTCCTGCCTATGAGTATGGATTAAATGTAAACGATGAGATTATCGCCATTGATAACTTCCGTCTGGGAGATGATTTACAACAGTGGCTTGGAAGAAAAAAAGCTGGAGATAAAGTAGTATTTACGATTAGCCGTGGAGGAATTCTTCAAAATATTAATGTTGTTTTAAGCAGTAATCCTGCAATTAGTTATCGCATTGAGAAAATCTCCAATCCGTCTTCTCAACAGGATGTGGTATTGAAAAAATGGGTTAAACTGTAATAACTAACCTGTTATAATAAAGCAAAAGGAGGAGTCTGACAGACTCCTCCTTTTGCTTTATAGAATTCGAAAGACAGGATAACGTAGATGAGATGGTTCGTAATAAGGAGAATTTCTATATACGAAATCCAGTTGTGCTCTGGGGTTATTACGAAACTTTTCGTCTGAAGCTTTTTGGTCTTCCAACTTTTTTCGCAGTTCCGGCTTTTCATTGAGTAGTTTCTCAGCGAGCTCTTCAAATACATAATCAGAGTATCCCTCCTTTTGCTGAAGAATACTATCAAAAAAATTCCAGTTAAAGAATGAATCTGTCGCTTGGGGTTCCAGCGTCTCTACAATATACCGGTTGGCAGTCTGATTGCAAGGGACTATATAATCTCCAGCTCGAAAAACCAGGGTTTGGTTTTCCTTACGAAGTTTTACATCTGAATGCAAATAATGCCCTTCAAAAGCACGTCCGGAGGTCTTGAAATCTGCTATATAATATACTTCTACTTCCACACTTGTATCACGGGACACCTGCTGCAACTCTACTTTATTGAGTTTCAGTCTTGTAATAATACTCTCCCACTGCTGTGGAATAAGATAGGCTTGAGGCTTTTGAACAGTAGTTTTTGGGGTAAATGTATTGTAATAAGGAATTTCTTTTGTGTAAGGCTTTGTTCTGTCATAGAATAGTCGTTTTCCTGTAGTCACCTTACTGGGTATCATTCTACCTTCATATCCTTTGAAAACAATCTTTTCAGAAACAGATTTATCCAATTGCCACTCCACAACAAAATTGGTTTGAGTCTTTACATTCTCTATATCCTGCTGTTTCAATGTTCGTATTTTTTGCCCGTCGATTTGTAACATAGTCAACATACTAATCATAAACTGGTAGGTACCCTCTACACGTTGAGCGAAAGGTTTCAGCATATGTGTTTCAGGCATGAACCCTATGGTTTGAAACAATGCAGTATATCCGGTAGAATAACGGGCCGTTTCCAGAAATCCTGCAATACCAGCGGAATCAGGAGTAGTCGCAAATTCATTGACATAAGGTGTCATTTCAAACTTTGCCTCTTTCATTTGCCGCTTTAGCTCAGGAACCAATCTGGTGTCCAGATACTTCCCCAGTTCTCCTCCCAGTTTATTTTTCTGAGGGGCAATGTAAGTCATTATATACTGATAGTCTGCCCCGTTACTCACATGGTTATCAATAAATAAATCGGGTTGCCACTCTCTAAAAATAGAGACAAAGGTTTGTGCATTTTTCGTATCATTTTTAATAAAGTCCCGGTTCAGATCATAATTTCGGGAATTTCCTCTGAATCCATACTCGGCAGGTCCATTCTGATTCGCTCGACTGTATTTGCCGCGGTTTAATATCCCATCTACATTATAAAAAGGAATTACGCAAATGACTGTATTCTGAATTAATGGCTGCAGTTTTTTGTCCTGCAACAAATTACGCAACAGCATCAGACTTGCATCTACCCCATCAGGTTCCCCAGGATGAATCCCATTGTTAACAAGCAATATGCTCCGTCCTGATTTTCGGATGGCAAACGGGTCAAAACTTTGTTGAACATCCAATACAGCAAGGTGCAGAGGTTTGCCTATATCTGTTGTGCCATAGGTTACAAGTTTAAGCTTGTCATACTGGCGATCCAGCTTTTCCAGAAATTCAATACCTTCCTGATATGTAACCGTTTCTGTCCCTTTGGTGCGTTCAAACTTGGTTTGAAATTCGTTTTTTTGTGCCTGAGAGGAGATGTATACTGATAGAGATAGGATTAGTAAGAAATGCTTCATAAAGGAATTGGTTTGTTGGTCTGACTTGTCAGATGCAAGATCATCTCAAAAAATTGAACAACCAATACTCTATCACGAAAAGTATCCCTATATACTACCAATAGCCACAACATATCTGTGGCTATTGGTAGTCTGTCCATAAGCAGAACAAAATCAATTATTAGGATTATTGCTTCACGATTTTAAATTGTTCAGCCTTTCCATCACTACCCCTCACCTGGATAAGGTACATTCCAGGCTTTAATCCACTACCATTTATCTGAATCTGACTATTACCTTGAGCACTGTATTGGTTTATGATTCTGCCATCTATAGAAATCACCTCAACGATAGCTTTACTGTAACCACTGTGTAGCTGGATTTTAAAATCACTTACAGATGGATTAGGAGAAACTATAGACTGTAAAGAAGACTCCATATTTTCAGACAAAACTTTTCTGGCAGCAGATGAACAACCACTGGTAAATAACGTAAAGTACTGTTGAGCGATTAACCCACCTGAAGCGGTCTGTGTTTTTACTTCGATCAGATACTGACCAGAAGCATTCAACTGCTGAAAGAAATCTGGTACAGCAATAGTTTTTGTTGCTGACATAGCATCTGAAAGCTGATAGCTGTATTCATGTATTACTTGTCTTGGATCATTTCTGAATACCTTTATAGAGAGCATTTGTGCATTGATATTGTTTGCATTAAACAATGCATTCGTACTATCACAAATACTAACAGTTGCATTATTTACTGGCCAAAGTAACAATGGATTCGTCCCTTGTGCTGGCGCTGTTGTAAAGAGAATAGTTGTATCTAAACGAAGATAAGGTCTACTATCGAAAGCTCCGATAACCAAATAACTCAGTTTCATCTGGTAAGTAGTACCCGCTTGCAAACTATCAATCTGCCAGGAAGGTGTCGAACCTACAGGAAAATTGGTTGAGAGCATCCTCTTTCTGAAATCACTGCCTTGCCAGTCTGCCGGATAACGATCGATCAGATAGTATTCATAAGCAAAGTCTATATCTGTAAAAGGAGGCGACGTTGGTTCCTGTATTCGAACCTGAACAGGACGCTCCACATTATTTTGTCCGGGGGTAGGTGAAAGAAAAGTTAATGGTAGATCTTTACCCAATGGACGAGGCAGAATCTTTATAGCGTATGAGACAGAATCCAGTCTTGTATGAAGTGAATCATATGTAATCATATCTACCCTCGCATCAAATAGTTTCCCCGTATTGGGTGTGCTGATATATAGAGTTCTGGTTACATCACTGGTAGCTAGCTGAGCATTAGCGAAATAAAATAATGGTACGGGTTCAGACCTTACATAATCTATTCTTTGACCTGTTTGTGTATTATAAAAGCGTACATCCATAGACCTGGCTATTGGGTTGTTAGCATTTACAACATAACTTCCCATACTCAAATCAAAAACACCTCTCTGATACAGAACCATTACAGAATCAGGTTTAGGTGAGAGGAGCAAAGGTTTACTGCTACTTATCACTGGCTTAGTCGTGAACGTAATGATAGTATCCAGGTTAATGTATGGCTGGGCATCCAAGGTATTGAAAACTGTGTAGTTCAATTTCAACTGATAGGTTGTACCAGGTTGCAGGCTATCTATATCCCAAGAACCAATCGATCCGGAAAAATACCTTCTCACAGTGGTATTTTTTCTAAAATCGCTCCCTTGCCAATCCGCAGGATACCGATCAATCTCATAACCGGAATAAACAAACTCTATGTCTGTAAAAGGAGTTGTATCCGGATGCTTTATTCGAACCTGAACAGGAAGTGCGACATTACTTTGCCCGGGGGTAGGTGAAAGCAATTGTATAGGTATATCCTTAGAAAATGGTCTGGGTATAATTGTGATTGGATAAGAAGCAGAATCCAATAACACATGTAGTGAATCGTAGGTAACAATAGTTACTTTTCCACCAAAGGGTTTACCTGTAATTCCTTCACTGATACTTCCTTCATAAATATATTGTGTACGACTCACATTGCTGATAGCAGCCTGCGCATCTTGTAAATAAATCTCAGATACGGGACCTCCTCTTACATAATTAATTTGCTCGCCAGTCCTGGCATTCAAAACCTTTACACTCATATACCGAGCAATTGGGTTATTGGCATTTACAATATAAGTTCCCATGCTTTTGTAAAGTACCCCTCTCTCAGATAAAATCAATGCTGAGTCAGGCTTGGGAGATATTAATAAAGGTTTACTTGCAATCTGAATAGGCAATGATGAGGTAAAAAAGGTAAAGTATAATTGTTTGAGAAACCCACCATTGGCATTGAGCGTTTTCAGCTCTATCAGATATTGCTGTGAGGGCTTTAATAAACTCTTGTCCCACGAACTAAAAGTAACAGCTTGGGTTGCTTCATTTGCTGTCAGATTTTTAGCATCTGCAAATATCAGATTACGCGGATCATTAAGCCAGACCCGAATAGCAATATATCGGGCAGTAGGTTCATTGGCATTAACCGTAAATCCAGAAAGATCTTTAAGACTAACTGTAGAATTTGCCTGCGGGAAAATTAATACAGGCGACTGAATCGCATAGCTGGTTGTGAAAATGTTGCCGAATAACATCAGCAACCAATAAAAATGTTTCATAGCTTTAGGTGTTTTTAAATGGAAATTAAACAGGTATTAAGAAGTGGAGATTTCCACTCGTCTGTGTATTAAACAGGTGACTCTCAATCTATTAATTCTGTTTTTTTGGCAGGATAAACAATTGATATAATATTTTTTTTCTAAGTAATTATATTCATTCTGAGAGTTGTTTTAATAGTAAATACAATTACATCTTCTCAAAAGAATATTTCCTATCTTTATTTCATATTCCAAGTATTTCACTAATTTGAGGATTGAGGCAAAGCACTATCAAGTGCACACAGATTGATTATCATTGAGGATTTGGAGAGAGACAGATGGCCCAAAATAAGCATAGCCAGATTAGATTCACCAGAGTATATAGTATGTTTACCAGTAAACTAGGATAACATTACTATACAAGTGATGATTTGCCTATACCTAGTGATATGTTCGATTCTATGAAAAAGTCTATATATTTTAATGTTATTATCTAACTAAGCATACTTGCAACTGAAAATAATCCATCATCCTTCACAGACTTGAGCAAAAAATAGTATCTTCAAAACCGGAAGGTATCTGAAACTAAGAATAGTACCATTCCGGACATTAAAAACAAGCTAAAAATCTTTATTCACTTTACAATCTTCATGAAAAAAACACTAGTATCTGTTTTTACAATCTTTTTCATTGTCTCTTTAGGGTATTGCCAATCAGCAATCTATTATAGAGTATCTTTTCCCAATGCGGTTCATCACGAAGCAGAAATTACAGCTAACTTCTCAGGTTTATCCAGTCAGCCACTGATAGTTCGAATGAGCCGATCTTCTCCAGGCCGTTATGCAACACATGAGTTTGGTAAGAATATTTATAATCTGAAGGCTACTGATGCCAATGGAAATTATATTGCAATCAATCGGCTAGAGTCAGATGTATGGGAAATACCGAAACATGGGACCACGGTCAATATTCTGTACACATTATTTGGAAATCTGGTCGATGGTACGTATGTGGGCATTGATGAAACACATGCCCATTTGAATATGCCTGCCACCTTTCTGTGGGCCAAAGGTTTAGAGAGTGCACCTATCAGTATTACATTTGACATACCAGATGGTTCAAACTGGAAAGTAGCCACCCAACTCAAACCAGCCCCTGAGCCAAATACTTTCTCAGCTCCGAATCTGCAATACTTCATGGATTCACCAACTGAGCTAAGCAACTTTACACTGAAAGAATGGACTGTAACCAACACTGATAAAAAGTCTCTTACCATTCGTCTTGCCTTACATCATGATGGTACAGATGAAAATGTAACTACCTATACTCCTATGGTACAAAAAGTAGTACAGGAAGCAGGAGGTATTTTTGGTGAATGGCCTTCCTATGATTATAGTACCTACACCTTTATCCAGGATGTGTTTCCAGATAATGATGGGGATGGAATGGAACACCGCAATTCAACATTCATTACAGATGCGGCATCTTTTAAAGGCAATCCGAAAGATTTTCTGGGTACAGTTTCTCATGAATTTTTTCATTGCTGGAATGTAGAGCGGATTCGTCCCAAGTCATTGGAACCATTCAATTTTGAGCATTCCAATATGAGCAGCGAACTTTGGTTTGCAGAAGGATTTACCAGCTATTATGGTGAGCTTATTTTACGAAGAGCAGGATTTTATGACAATGACCAATATACACAAAGTCTGTCAGGACAGTTAAATTATGTACTTAATTCTCCTGGTACGTATCGCTTTTCACCTGTAGAGATGAGTCAGCAGGCTCCGTTTGTGGATGCGGCCAGTTATGTAGATCCAGTCAACTTTGCCAATACCTATACTTCCTATTATCCTTATGGATGTGTAGTTGGCTTGGCTCTTGACTTATCTCTGAGAACAAAATTTAAAAACCTGACTCTGGATGATTTTATGAAATCAGTTTGGCAGACTCAGGGGAAACCGGAAAAACCCTATACTGTTTCGGATCTCCAAACCATTCTTGGACAAGTCACCAAGGACACAGCGTTTGCCAATACCTTTTTCCGTAAACATGTAACTGGCCATGAAGTAGCAGATTATCAGACTCTATTAAGCAAAATGGGATTCCTGCTTCGGAAAGCAAGACCCAATGAGGCTTTCTTTGGAAGAAATCTGAAAGGAGAACAGGGACAGATTAGTGTCAGAACAGGAACACAAATCAATACCCCGCTTTACAATGCAGGTATTGATCAGGGAGATATTATTCTTTCGGTTGAAAATACAACTGTAACAGATACTAAAAATCTGGATGAGCTCATAAAAAAACACAAGCCAGGAGATGTAGTAGCTGTACAATATAACCACAAAGGTGCTGTCAAAACCACTAAGGTTACACTAAGCGAGAATCCACAACTAGAAGTAGTTACCTATGAGAAAGCAGGAATGAAAACAACAAAGGAAATGCTGGCTTTACGTGACAACTGGTTAAAAAGCAAAGCTTTACCATAATCATAATTCCTCCTGCCAGAGATTGCTCTGGCAGGTAAACCATACAAACTACCATGCAAACCATCACAGAAACACAACCCAAACTAAAAAAAGAGATAAACACCATACAATTATGGTCGCTGGCAGTTGGTATGGTCATATCCGGAGAGTATTTTGGATGGAATTATGGTTGGCAAACTTCAGGTACCATAGGGTTTCTTTTTTCGACTCTTCTGGTTACGCTAATGTATGTCACTTTTATTTTCAGCTATACAGAACTTACTGCTGCTATTCCTAAGGCCGGAGGACCATTCTCTTTTGCTACACGTGCCTTTGGTCCCATTGGCGGCTTTATAGCGGGTTTTGCAACGCTGGTTGACTTCTTATTAGCCATGCCAGCCATTGCATATGCCTTAGGTGCCTACATACACTTTCTGATTCCCCAAATTCCGGTAGAAGAGACGGCAATCAGCATGTATGTAATATTCATTGCAGTTAACTGGTTTGGAATCAAGGAAGGTGCCCGTATTTCTTTGATTGTAACGTTGCTTTCTGTGGGCGAAATCCTATTATTCATGGGATTGATTGTTTTTAATTTTAAATCAGACAACTTTTTTGCTCATAATCCTCCAACAATCTCTTTCGGTTCCATATTTGCCGGTATTCCGTTTGCTATCTGGTTTTTTGTCGCTATCGAAGGTGTTGCTATGGTAGCAGAAGAGGTGAAAAATCCTCAGAAAACTATTCCAAGAGGATATATCTCTGCTATCATTACACTTGTTATCTTAGCACTAGGTATTATGATTCTGAGTGCTGGCGTAGGAGATTGGAGAAAACTCCAACAGATAGATCACCCATTACCAGAGGTACTGGCAATGGTGTTTGGACATGAAAGTGGATGGACCAAAATATTCACTAGTTTAGGCCTATTTGGTTTAATTGCTTCTTTTCATGGCAATACTATTAGCTATTCAAGACAGATTTTTGCATTGGCACGTGAAAATTATCTACCCAATCAACTAAGTTTTCTGAATCGTTATCAAACCCCGCACTGGGCACTCATAGCAGGAGGGTTGATTGGGGTACTAGCAATTTATTCTGGTAAAACAGACCAGATCATTGTTATGTCCGGACTTGGAGCGGTTGTGATGTATGCGATTAGTATGGTGAGCCTGCTGGTTCTGCGAAAGAAAGAACCAGATTTGGAACGACCTTATAAAACTCCATTCTATCCCATTTTTCCTTATCTGGCATTAGTTTTGGCCTTGTTTTGTACAGCAGCTATTAGTTATTTCTATCCTCTGTTAAGTGCTATCTTTTTTGGATTATTATTTTTCTTTTTAATTCTATTCGTGTTATTCGGCTTTAAATATATTAAGTCCAACATAGGATAAGCATTTTACATACCCGGTAAGGTTCTGAAATACTTATCTGCTTTATTCTCATAATCATAGTATGAAAGCCATTCAAGTTACCATCCCCGGCGGTCCTGAAGTAATGGAATATCGGGAAGTAGTCATACCAACTCCTAAACCAGGAGAAGCACTTGTTCGAATCAAATCCATTGGAGTCAATTTTATTGATATCTACCATCGGGAGGGTCGATATCCTCTTCCAACTCCCTTTACTCCGGGTTCAGAAGCAGCCGGAGTTGTAGAATCAATCGGAGATGGGGTGACAGAAGTAAAACCTGGCGACAGGGTTGCCTATGCCTTACAGATAGGCAGTTATGCCGAATATGCCGTTGTCCCAGTCAGTAAACTGGTACCTATTCCAGATTCGGTGGATGATGATAGAGCAGCGGCTGTCCTTTTACAAGGACTTACAGCCCATTATCTCTGTTATAGTACCTACCCTGTAAAACCAACCGACACTATATTGATACATGCAGGAGCAGGAGGCGTAGGACTATTATTAACCCAGATGATTCGGCAAATTGGAGCAAAAATCATTACCACGGTTTCAACAGAAGAAAAAGCTCAGCTTTCCCGACAAGCCGGAGCCGATGAAGTCATTCTATATACGCAACAAGACTTTGAAACAGAAGTCATGCGAATTACTAATCAATCTGGTGTTCAGGTAGTATATGACTCAGTAGGTAAAACAACCTTTGATAAAAGTCTGGCATGTTTGCGACCTCGAGGGTATATGGTTTTGTTTGGAGCCTCCAGTGGAGCAGTGCCCCCATTTGATCCATTACATTTAAGTAAGAAATCTATATTTCTAACCAGGCCTACATTAGGTCATTATGTATTGACTCGTGATGAACTATTGCAACGGACAAATGATTTGTTTCAATGGATAGCAGAGGGAAAACTCCAGTTGCAGATAGAACACGTTTATCGCCTAGAGGAAGTCGCCCAGGCACACAAAGATCTCGCAGCACGTATCACAACAGGAAAAGTTTTGTTAAAGCCATAACATACATTATGGCTTTATTTCAATGGTTGTTCCATCCGGAACAGCCTTCCATATCTCATCCATTTCTGCATTTGTGACTCCTATACATCCATTTGTCCAGTCATAAAGTGTATGAAAGCGACCCACCCATGTAATACTTGGATGCAAACCATGAATCATAATCATCCCTCCTGGTGATACACCCTTCTCTTCTGCACTCTTGCGGTCCTGTTCATTAGGATAAGAAACATGCAGTGATTTATAACAGCTACTTTTGGCATTTCGCCAGTCCAACGTATATTTTCCTTCCGGAGTTCTTTCATCTCCTTCCTTTCCTTTATGACCTTCAGGACTTTCTCCTAAAGCGATGGTATAGGTCCGCAATACGTTATTACCCTTCAACAACTGCATTTTTCGTTTTGCTTTAAATACCAAAACTTTATCTGCTTTATCATGAATTGCAGGTTGTTTTTTAGAACAGGCAATAAAAATACTCAACAAAAAAACGAGGATTAGATAAAAGAACTTATGGGAGTTATTCATTTTTTACAGCAAAGTCTCCCGCTAATTTAAACGTTTGCTACTAATTTTCATCTAACCTCACAGATTTACAATTAGGTGATGAAAACGATCAAAAGCTATGCAAACAAAAATATCCAACCAACAAAAGATTAAACACCTTTACAATCGGGCAGGTTTTGGTATCTCACCACTTACGAGAGAAACAGTTGATCACAAATCTATTGAGAAAGCAGTAAGGGAATTGTTTGTTCAATCAAAGAATATTTATCCTCTGCAAGTAGTAACAGCAGAACAAATGAGATTGGAAAGAGAGGAAAAAAAGGACAGTAAACAAACCTTTACACAAAGCGCAACCCCTCAGGAAAAAATTAAAACTATTATCAAAGATCGCATAGAAAGCATAAAATCCCTGAATCTTGCATGGGTCAGCCAAATGGTCAGTGGTAACGCGATGCTAAGAGAAAAAATGACATTGTTCTGGCATGGCCATTTTGCCTGTCGTAGCAACAATGCTTATTTTATGCAAATTCAGAACAATACACTTCGCAAACATGCATTGGGCAAGTTTGGTGATTTACTGATGGCTATTTCGAAGGATGCAGCTATGTTGGGCTTTCTCAATAACAAACAAAACCGCAAAGATAGCCCCAATGAGAATTTTGCACGCGAGGTAATGGAGTTATTTACTCTAGGAAGAGATCACTATACAGAACAGGATATAAAAAATGCAGCAAGGGCCTTCACAGGATGGCAGTTCAGACATGACGGAGAATTTTTCTTTAACCAAAGACAACACGATGAGGGAGAAAAAACATTCTTTGGTAAGACAGGCAACTTTACAGGAGAAGATATACTCACTACCATTCTGGAAAACAAACAAACAGCCCGATTTATTACCACTAAAATCTATCAATACTTTGTTAATGAAAAACCTGATCCAACAATTATCAATAGCCTGTCAGACCAGTTTTATAAGTCGGATTATGATATAGCTCAACTAATGGAATCTATCTTTACCGCAGACTGGTTTTATCAGTCTTCTATCATTGGTAGCAGAGTAAAAAGTCCGGTAGAGCTGTTAGTAGGCTTACAACAAACATTCACTATTCAGTTTCAGGAGACACAAAATATTATCTTCCTTCAGAAAGTTCTGGGACAAATCCTACTCAATCCCCCAAATGTAGCTGGCTGGAAAGAAGGAAAAAATTGGATTGACAGTAGCAGTCTTCTTTTTCGGATGCAACTCCCCGAATTACTTTTCCAGTCAGCAGAAGTAAGGGTTGAGGCAAAAGAAGAAGGAGATGTAAATACAGCATATCTGAACAATCGCAAAGGAAAAACTATTCAGGCATCCGCCAATTGGACTGGATTGCAAAATGCCTTTAAAAAAGTGAAGGATACGGAAACTCTTGATGCTCTTGCTGGTTATCTCTTATCCTTACCTATCACACAGGCCCAAAAAGATCTGATCTGGCGAAGAGCTGATAAAAGCAGTAAAGATGCCTTGATTAAAAGTCTTTCTTCTGCATTGGTTTCTCTGCCTGAATATCAACTTTGTTAATCTATCAAGTCTATCTAAAATCGCCAGTACCCACTTGGTCATATCCATCCTTCTATTACCTCGGATACTTACATATACAACCGAAAGCTATGAAAAGACGTGATTTCCTTTCCCGATCAGCCCTGGCAACAGCAGGAACAATGCTGATTCCCAATTTTCTGAAAGCCTTTGAAAGACAGCACCTCAATACTTTAGGTTTAAACAATAAAAAACTAGTTATCATTCAACTGTCGGGGGGAAATGATGGACTAAATACCATTATCCCATTCCGAAATGATATCTATTATAAAGTACGTCCCAAACTTGCCATCGAATCACAATATGTATTACAGGTATCTGATGAATTAGGTTTTAATCCAGCTCTGACAGGTATGAAACAGTTATACGATGATGGTCTGCTTACTATTCTCAATAGTGTTGGATACCCTAATCCCGACCGATCTCACTTTCGTTCGATGGATATCTGGCAAACAGCATCTGGGTCGGATGAATTTCTGAGTACAGGCTGGATCGGCAGATACCTGGACTCAGCCTGTGGAGGATACTGTAATCAGCCCTACAAAGCCATTGAAGTAGATGACACATTAAGCCTGGCAATGAAAGGAGATCGCCTGAAGGGACTGGCAGTGTCAAATCCTCAAAAACTTTATCAGTTAACACATAACAGGTTGATTACAGATATAAATTCAGCACAACACACTGAGGCGGATCATGAGCAGGTAAGCTATTTATATAAAACGCTAGGTGAAACTGTCTCATCTGCTGCTTATATCTATGACAAATCCAAAATCTATAAAACCAAAGCATTCTACCCTCCTACTGAACTTGGTAGAAAGTTAAAAACCATTGCCGAACTTATCGTATCAGGAATAGAAACCAATATCTTTTATGTATCAATCTCCGGGTTTGATACACATATCAATCAGAAACTACGACAGGGACAATTGTTGAAACAGTATTCAGAGGCAATGTCCACTTTTATACAAGATATGAAACAGAACAATCAACTCAATGAAACGTTGGTTATGACATTTTCAGAATTTGGTCGCAGAGTTGCTCAGAATGGTAGCGGGGGTACAGATCATGGAACTGCCAATAATGTATTTCTTATAGGAGGGAAACTGAAAAAGCCGGGGTTCTTTAATGAATCTCCTAATCTTCAAAATCTGGATGAAGGTGACCTCAAATACCAGATCGATTTTCGCAGCATTTATGCCACCTTGCTAAAAGACTGGCTCAAGGTAGATGATAAGATGATCCTAAGTAATCTTATAGGTCATTTAGACCTAGTGTAAAATTTACCCATCTGCACTTTTAAGATTTTGCAGATGGGTATCGGGTATCTATTTATTGATATTTTTCGATGGTAGGATTCATCACCTTGCCAATAAATAAAATAGCCCCGGAGCTCTTTTCCCGAATTATATAAATAAATGGACGATTAACAGTCCAGATACGAGGTATAGAAGACGTAGTCTCTACCATTCCAATAGATGTAACAGCAGCAGCTTCAGTTCCTGTTTCATCTACCTGCACAAAAGTTTTATGTGCCACCTCATTAATCTTCAAATCTCCTTTAGTAAAGCCAACTAATAAATTACTGAAGTCAGCGTAATCCGAAAATGCTTCTCCCATTCCCAAATTAGCTAGAACAGTGTTAAATTCCTGTTTTATATAATTACCTTCAAATTTGAATTTAGGTAATTTAATGTCTATTGTAGTTGTATCTGACTTTGCCAGCCAGTTGGCAAAATTTTCAGAAGTAAGTTGTTTTAGTAGACTCTCTATTGACTTATTACTATTTGGCATTATCAATGTCATTGTAAATTGTTTATTGCCATAAGGTAGATCAATCAGCACCTTGTCCGCATCTGTATATACACCTACAGTAGCATTACCTCTCATAAATTCCTTTCTGACAGTTGAACCATTCTCAAGATAAAAGTCATCTTCCTGCGTTTTATTTTTATCAAACTTATAGGCCCATGTTCCTTTAAAGTAAATAGCATTGATTAAAAACATTACCTGATCATCACTTATATTTTCTATAATCCTATCAATTTTACCATTGGTTTTATTCTTTACCCAATTATTTATGGTATTCTTTGAACCCTCTTTATCTTTTATTAGATCTAACCCTCTTACTTCTGCATCAAAATATTTCTGATTGGCTTCTACAAAATTTGTTTGTGGTGTAAGATCCTTTTTATACCAGATAGAGTTAGCAGGCGAAAAAGTAACCGTCTTATCAATGCCATTTAAATATGCTGCTATTGATTGAAAAGCACTGTTTTGTTCTTCATCTGTCAAGCCTTGCATACTTAATGCTTTTTTTATTCCATCCTTCGTAGTAGTATTTGCTCCATTATATGTCATAGCTACAGCCATGGCAATACTAAAGGGAGAAATAAACTGATTCTTATCAGCAGGCTGTATTTCATTTAGCTTATGAAATACATTAAAAGCAAAATCCGTGGAATTTTTAACAGTCTGTGTTTCATTAGTTCGCAAAGCCCGAACATTAGGTTTATTGTCTGGTGAAACTTCATTCTGCTTACAGGCAGAAAAAAGTAAAATACCAACTGCCATGCAGAAATAAATAAGGTAGCAATTTTTCATATATCTCGATTTTTGATTAAAAGACAAATTATGTCACAACTATTTGACCCTCAAAATCCGAGAAAGGTTGCATTCACTTATAGTTATACTTTAGATTATTTTATTACTATTATAAAACTCTTTATCTATCTTACGAACATTACAGAATTGTGAATACTCCTTTTAAAAACACCTATTACATTCATGTAAATTTCTATCTTTGAAACTTTTGATAAATCATAGCTTAATCAATCATTTTTATAAATATGCAGACAATCATCATAAGCCGTACTGACAATTTAGGCGATGTGGTGTTATCTCTCCCTGTAGCAGGTAAACTTAAAGAAGTATATCCATCTTCTCATATCATTTTTCTTGGGAAGAAATATACTGAACCTGTAATCAGTGCCTCTATTTATATTGATGAGTACTGGGATAAAGATCAACTAGACAACTATAAGACAGATCATGTTGATACAATCGTTTTTTTATTTCCGGACCGTGAAGTTGCACGATGGGCTGCTAAAAGAAAAATACCTTTACGAATAGGTACAAGTCATCGTTGGTGGCATTGGCTTTATTGTAACAAACGTGTCAATTTCAGCCGAAAAAAGTCAAATCTGCATGAGACACAGCTTAACTTTAAATTACTTAAACCGCTTGGCATATCTGAAACTGTAACACTTAACGAGATTTCTTCATTATATGGACTAAAAAAAATTAAAACTCCAATTCCAGCATTCTTGGAAGAAAAATTACAACAGTCTTCCCTAAAACTCGTTTTACACCCGAAATCTAAAGGAAGTGCCCGTGAATGGCCATTAAAACATTATTATGAATTAGCTAGTAGCTTACCCTCTACTATTCAGATATTTATAACAGGTACATTAACAGAGGAAGCTAAAATTCAGGAAGAATTTCCTGAGATACTTACTTTACCAAATGTAACTAACCTATTGGGTAAGCTATCCTTACAGGAATTAATTTCCTTTTTACACCATACGGATGTACTTATTGCCTGCAGTACAGGCCCACTTCATATTGCATCGGCACTAGGTAAATATGCAATTGGTCTATATCCTACTATTCGCCCGATGCATCCAGGCAGATGGCAGCCAGTAGGTATTCATGCAACTACTATCACTTTTATGCAATCTGATTGCAATACATGTTCCCACACTCCCCATCAATGTTTCTGTATTCAAAACATAACCCCCACATCCATTCTGAACAAAATCATTGCCATTAACCATTCTTAGGAGATAGTCTAACCTATTTAATAAAGGCTACAAAGGTAGATATTATAAAAGTTCTTGAAGAACTAAACAGACAGTCCAGTGCCCTCATCCTATTTTTCGGCCCATAGCAAAAGCTATGTTGCGAATTGTTCATAGGTATAAACTCATCTGGCTACAAAATCTACTCGTCGAGTTCCTTTAATACTAGTTTAGACATCTTCTCTTAGACGTTCAAGTCTGACTAACTAATCACATAATCAATCACCCAACTGACTACGACAGTCTGGACTGCAGATAATAAATAGTATCTGCAGAATAGATATGTATTATCTAAACTAATGCTTTGTAAAAAAATATTTATTGATTTTGAACGAATGAGATATCCTCATACGGGGCTATATCATTTTTGCTCTCAATTAGGAAAAGCTCTTCTGAAGCAGATTGAGCCTTCTTCTGAGCACC
This sequence comes from Xanthocytophaga agilis, assembly GCF_030068605.1. Classification (NCBI taxonomy): domain Bacteria; kingdom Pseudomonadati; phylum Bacteroidota; class Cytophagia; order Cytophagales; family Rhodocytophagaceae; genus Xanthocytophaga; species Xanthocytophaga agilis. The sequence continues at coordinate 176,646 of NZ_JASJOU010000001.1, read as the reverse complement.
TATATTTGTATTTACCTCGCCAGGAACAACAAATATTTAAATCTTGCTTGTTTACCCCAATACATCATAATACTTTTCACAAATTTTATATGCCATCCAAAAATCAATTTGATCTATGGCATAGTATATATCAAGGAACTAATTATCTACCTAACCGTATAAAACCACCTCTTATCTTAACCATTCATGACCTAAACTTCATGCATGATTATAGATTGTCAGCATCAAAAAAGAAGGAGGAATTACGAAAATTACAGGTTAAGATAGATCAGGCCAGTTATCTGACTGTTATCTCAGAATTTACACTCAAGGAAGTAAAGACTCACCTTACTATAGGAAATATTCCTGTACAGGTTATTCATAATGGTTGCAATTTCTCTTCTCAAACGGTGATAACTATTCCTTCGTATATACCTCCAGCAAACTTCCTATTTACGATTGGGACGGTGGTCCCAAAGAAGAACTTTCATGTATTACCAGCTATTCTAACCAAAAACAATTTATTTCTTGTGATTGCAGGAGTAAACCATGATATAGACTATAAACGAAAAATTGAGGCAGAGGCAAAAAAATGGAAAGTTCAGGATAGAGTTATTTTCACTGGATCTATTTCAGAAGAAGAAAAATCATGGTATTACAAGCATTGTACAGCCTTTGTATTTCCTTCGTTGGCAGAGGGATTTGGATTACCTGTTATTGAAGCAATGTATTTTGGCAAACCGGTATTTTTATCATCTCTGGCATCCTTACCAGAAATAGGTGGTAATGTAGCCAATTATTTCTTAAACTTCGATCCACAACATATGCAGGAGGTACTGGAAAAGGGTCTCCATGAGAATAAGTCTACCACAAGATCAGTAGAAATTTGTCAAAGAGCCTGCTCATTTAGCTGGGAGAAAGCTGCTCAAAAATACAGGAATATATATCAAACCTTTTTTTAAAGTAAAAATCTGAAAAAAGATATGTTTACTGCCTGTTCAAAACAAATGTACAGGCAGTAAACTCATTCTTAGTTCAAGCGGGGATCTGTTGGATAATTGGCAAAAGCTTTATATTTACCATCCATACGACGCAATATATTACGCCAGAATTGATCTGCTGGTGTTTGAAAAATAAAGGAAGATTCCGCATCAGTAACAATCCATGCATTTTGTTTCAGTTCATTCTCTAACTGTTGTTCACCCCATCCGGAATATCCAACAAAGAAACGAATATCATCTGTTGACATTTTTCCCATGTTAAGCAAACTCTTCACCTGTTCAAAATCGCCCCCCCAATATAAATCATCAGCTATCGGAATTGTATCATCAATGATTGTTCCCATGCGATGGATAAAATGGAGTGTATTATGCTCTACAGGTCCACCAATATGTAATGGGAGGTCTGCATAGATTTCATCTTCAATTACATCTTTAAGCGTCAGTACTGTAGTCTGATTCAGAACAAAACCAAAAGATCCTGTTTCCGTATGTTCACAGAGTAAAACAACGCTACGTTCAAAGTTAGGATCCCCCAAAAAAGGTTCCGCAATCAGTAATTTACCCTTAGCTGGAATTTGTTCTATCATTTTACACAAAATTTATGCAACCATCAGATCAAACAAGAAACATAAACCTCTATATACCAATAAAGTAGAAGCAAACATTTTTATTATTCACTTTAATTCTGTACATAGAACGTTCAGTTAACATACAAAAATTTCATCTCTAACACAAGAAAGGCCTTATTTTTGTAAGGTTAATTTTTACTCTCAGTTATTAAGTCCAATTAGTTACTAAAATACCATACCTATGTTGAAAAAAAGTTCTTTATTATGGATAATAGCACTATTGCTGGTTTCTTTTTCCTGTACTCAACTCAAACAAATGGCCAATTTTACCAAGTGCCAGTTTAGAATGAGTTCAGTCCAAAACACAAACCTGGCAGGCGTTAATGTACAGCAGATAAAAAGTTTATCCGACATGAACCTTCTGCAAGCTGGTAAATTAACAGCAGCTTATGCATCAGGTACGATGCCTTTATCACTAACTATTAATGTAGATGCTCAAAATCCTAATGATGCGACAGCTGCCATGAATAAGATGGAGTGGATATTATTGATTGAAGGCAAAGAGATCGTAACGGGTACATTAAATGATCGAGTAAGTATTGCCCCCAGTGGAGGAACAGCGACTATTCCTGTACAAATCAATGCTGATTTACGCAAAATCATGGCTAAGAATAGCATGGATGAAAATATCAACCTAGGCTTAGGGCTTGTTGGAGCAGGGAATAAACCGTCTCCTAAATTATCTCTCAAGATAAAGCCATCTATTATGATTGGCAGCCTTACGATTCCTTATCCAGGCTATATTACGCTAAGTACAAACTTTGGAACAGGCAGCTAACAGAATAATAAAAAAGACTGAAGAATGTTCTTCAGTCTTTTTTATTATTCTGTAAAAGATATCAAATTACTCTTGACTCTCTTTGTTTTCTGTCACCACATCCAATAGTAAACGTACTTCTTCCATCTTATCACTATCACCTGTTTTCTCAAAAGCCAGAGACAAATTACGAAGCACCCGTTTGATAATATCTACATTTGAACAAGGTTCATAGAAAATATCAGAAGGAGGTAAATTTAACTGTTTGATATAACTATCTATATCAGATCTGGAAAAGACAATCCCTTTATTAAATACGTTTATATAAAATTGAGTTTCTGCCGTTTTAAATGTCAGAATAAATAGATTAGGAAGGTTTACTCCATAAATAGGCAGTTTCAACTTATGAGCAATAAGCATATAAATCACACAAAGTGAAATAGGATTACCTCTTTTAGAATCCAGCACAATATTGATCATACAATTGGCAGGAGAATGAAAGTTTTTTGTATTAGCAGCAAACTTCAATTTACTAAACATCACACTGTTTAGTATTTTCACCTGGTCATATGCATGCACGTCGGCCTTAAATTCAAGCCATGCATCATAATAGATCTGTTCCAGATCTTTTTTCAATCTCTCCAAAGACAAATCAGGATATTGATATGTAGCCACTAACCACATGCCTTCCAGCAAATCTTGTGTCTCACTATCCTTCCATTCCCTTAAACGTTGTTTTAAAGCATCAAACTGTAAGGTATGAATCAGTTCTTCTATCTTCTTCTGAACAATTGGATTAAAATTTGTCTCCCACTCAGCCTCCAGAAAAGGAATCACTGGCCCACCCAAAGAAATAATCCTTTGCTCTACATGTAGTTGGACTTCCTTATCATCGTCATCTAATAGAGACACCAAAGCTTTGATTTCATTTGTATTCATAGCAAGGCAAAACGTAGCGTACACGCAAATGTGTCAATTCTAAAAACAAGAAACAAACAAATAATCAGATTCGATAACAATTCAAACAGATACATTCTGATTAGAGAACCTCTCAGATTTGTTATATAGATAACAATCCTCACGTCTGAATAACTCCTACATTATACCGTTTTTCAATAGGTGCATGATTAGCAGCTTCGATTCCCATTGATAGTATTTTACGAGTTTCCAGTGGGTCTATTACTGCATCAATCCATAACCGGGCTGCAGCATAATATGGAGACAACTGATTATCATACTGAGTCTTAATGGTTTCAAACATCTTTTTTTCTTCCTCAGGTGTAATCTCTTTTCCTTTAGCTTTTAAGGCTGCCAGCTGAATTTGCAACAATGTTTTGGCAGCAGAAGCCCCACTCATTACTGCCAGTTGAGCTGAAGGCCAGGCAACCATTAATCGGGGGTCATATGCACGGCCACACATCGCATAATTTCCTGCACCATATGAATTACCTACTACTACTGTAAATTTAGGCACTACAGAATTTGCCATTGCATTTACCATCTTCGCGCCATCTTTTATAATTCCTCCCTGTTCAGAACGGCTCCCTACCATAAACCCGGTTACATCCTGTAAAAACACCAGTGGTATACGTTTCTGATTACAATTCATAATAAATCGTGCCGCTTTATCTGCCGAATCTGAATAGATTACTCCGCCCATCTGCATTTCTCCTTTTTTTGTCTTTACCATAGTTCTCTGATTGGCAATAATTCCAACAGCCCACCCGTCTATACGTGCCAAGCCACAAAGCAAACTTTTCCCATACAATTCTTTATATTCATCAAACTCTGAATTATCAACCAAACGCTTGATAATTTCACGCATGTCATAGGGTTTTACCCGATCCGATGGAAATAAGCCATACAGTTCCTGAGGGTTCTCTTTAGGCGGCACAGGTGCGGCTCTATCAAATCCTGCTTTAGGAACATGACCCATTTTATCAATTATGCGACGAATAGCAGCAAGACATTCCTGATCATTAGGATATTTATTATCTGTTACGCCTGAAATTTCACAATGAGTAGTAGCACCACCCAGAGTCTCATTGTCTACATCCTCCCCGATAGCAGCCTTGACCAGATAAGACCCTGCCAGAAATATAGAGCCTGTTCCTTCTACAATCATAGCTTCATCTGACATTATAGGTAAATAAGCTCCTCCGGCTACACAAGACCCCATAATGGCTGCGATCTGAACAATTCCCAATGAAGACATCTGAGCATTATTTCTGAAAATACGTCCAAAATGTTCTTTATCCGGAAAAACTTCGTCCTGCATAGGTAGATAAACCCCTGCACTGTCAACCAGATATATGATTGGCAATCTGTTTTCTATTGCTATTTCCTGTGCGCGAAGGTTTTTTTTTGCTGTAATAGGAAACCAGGCTCCTGCTTTAACAGTAGCATCATTGGCAACAATCACACACTGACGTCCATGAATATAGCCAATTCCTGTAATTACTCCTCCAGCTGGACATCCGCCATCAGCCTCATACATACCATATCCCGCCCAGGCTCCGACTTCCAGAAAATCACTTTCCTTGTCAATCAGGTATTGGATACGTTCTCTTGCGGTAAGCTTACCTTTCTGATGCTGGTCTGCAATTTTTTTCTCTCCTCCACCCAGATGTATCTTCTTTAATTTTTCAATAAGATCAGCGCTTAGCTGTTTATTTGTCTGTTCATTTTTAGCTAATTCCGAATTCATAGAATGGCTTATCAGTTGCGTGATGAAATCTAACTGGAACTAAGTTATACTTTTACGGGAAAAATATAGACAAAAATCAAAAACAATGGAAATAAAAAAACCTTCAGTGAGATACTGAAGGTTTTTGACTAGCTAATTAGCTGTTTTATTTTTTTGTCTTATCCTTTTTTCCAAACACAGAGAAATGTACATATCGCTTAGGATGTTCACGGAAATCAACCATCAGACTATCCAGATTGGCAGAAAATCGATTCAGGTTATTATAAAGTGAGTCATTTTTTGCCAGTTTGCCCAATGATCCTTGTCCTTGATTAATCTCATTTAACAATTTGCTAATATTAGCAAGTGATGCATTGGCCTTGTCAACTGTCTGGCCTAACTGTATTCGGCTTAAGCTATCCCCTGTTGCATTCAATTTTGCCATTAAAGGTTTTACTCCTGTTTGAGGATCATTTAGAGCACTAGACATTGCATTCAGATTTGTTAGAATACCCTTGATAGCAGCCTGATTTTGTGCCAGTATACCATTTAAAGCAGAAGAAGTATTCTCCAGATTTTGTAATGTTCCTCCCAAAGGCTTGCTTATCTGTTGAAATTGTTTTAGCAAAACATTCAGGTTATTCAAGGCGGTATCCAGGTCACGACTTAAAGGCTTTGCTTCGTCAGCGAGTTTTCCCAACATATCTACTTCAGTTTGTGAGATCAAAGTATCCCCTTCATCCAATGGACGACCACCTTTACCAATCAGAAGTTTAATTTCTTTGCCACCCAATAAACCAGTGCTGGCAACTATTGCAACAGTTGAATCATTGAGTTTTACTTCTTTTTCTATATCCAATGTGATAAGCACATGATTTCCATGATTCTGAAGTAATGTTTTACCAGCTACCTGCCCCACTTGCACCCCATTGATTGTAATAGGATTTGAAACATTTAATCCCTCAGCATTAGGATAAATAGCATAATAATACTCCTTGTTAGAGAAAAGATCAGAACCTTTCAGGTAATTGAAACCAAAATATAAAACAACACCTGACACAAGAGCCAGTATACCTATTCTAATTTCTTTCGAGACTGCCACAGCAAAATAATTAAGTTAAAAAATCAATGTTTAAACCCTATTTAAATTGGTCCAATAATACTAGAAAAACAAAATTGTTAGGAAATAAAAATGGCTTTTATCTGTCATGATACAGAAAGTTCAATCTGTTGTTTCCATATCTTCTTTATACGCTTTAAATCCGCGATAAATGGCGTTTGCAATATTTGAACGGCCTTCTTCTGTTCTAAGATATTTTTCCTCTGTCAGGTTACTCAGAAAGCCAATCTCAATAAGAGCACTAGGCATAGCTGTTTTCCATAGAACGATAAATCCTGCCTGTCTCACCCCTCTGCTGTGCCGGTTTGCTCTTTTTTCAAACTGAGACTCTACATGGCTAGCAAATCTAAGGCTATTTTCCATATAAGCACTTTGATAATTGGCAAACAAAATATGTCCCATAGGAGAGTCAGGATCATACCCACCATATTTTTTTTCGTGATTATCTTCTAACAGAATAGCAGAGTTTTCCCGTTTAGCAACCTCCAGATTTCCTTCCGAAGTATGTAACCCCATTGTATAGGTTTCTGTTCCAGCTATCGCTTTGGAATTATTTGAGTTACAATGAATCGAGATGAAAAGATCGGCATGATTTCTGTTAGCAATTGCAGCACGTTCCTGTAAGTCCACAAACTTATCAGTCATACGGGTATAAAGTACTTTTACATCAGGAAAGTTCTTTTTTATAGTTTTGCCTACTTCCAAGGCTACTTTCAAAGCAATTTCTTTTTCCTGTACATATTTTCCATGAGTACCTGGATCTTTGCCACCATGGCCTGCATCAATAACCACCAGACGTAGTTTGTATTGGGGGCGTTTTTCTAATGGAGTAAAAGCACATAACGAAACTATAATACCCAGTACAAAAATGAGAATAATATTTTTCACAATGCTTCAATTTTTTGTCTCGAATGCCCTAAATTTGTGCAAAAATGTAAATTTTTTAATAAAACTGAAACATCTTTTGCGTTTATCTTGCCTTCTTCTAGTATTCGGTTGTATTCTTACAGGTACAATAATAACCACTTATGGTCAGAATCGCCGTGACAGCGTACGTGTTTCTCCACGTAGCACAGCACTTGATTCGTTAAAAAAACCGTCTTTGTTGAGAGACACAACAGCTCAGGGAGCACAAACAGACAGTTTGCGAAGACAAAGCAGAGAAATTGAGACTTCTGTTACATATAGTGCTCAGGATTCTATTATACTGGATGTTAATGGTAAAATAGCCCGACTATATGGTCAGGCAAAGATCAATTATGGAGATATTGCCTTGGATGCAGAATACATAGAAATAAACTGGGAAACAGGAATTGTAGAGGCGCAAGGGGTAAAAGATTCCACAGGTAAAGTGGTTGGAGCGCCCGTTTTTACAGAAGGGAGCCAAAAATATGAAACAGAAAATATTCAATATAATATTAAAACCAAAAAGGCGATAATCAGTGGCGTTATAACCCAACAAGGGGAAGGATATGTTAGAGGAACAGATGTATTTAAAGATCCATATGATAACCTTTACATTAAAGGTGCTATTTATACAACCTGTAATTTACCCAATCCTCACTTCCATATTGCAGCCCGGAAAATTAAGGTGGTAGGTAATAAACAGGTTGTTTCTGGTCCTTTTAATTTTTATCTGAGTGGCATTCCCTTGCCTTTAGGACTTCCGTTTGGTTTCTTTCCCTATTCTTCTGAAAAACGCAAATCAGGTGTTATTGTACCAACTTATGGAGAAGAACCTACTAATAGAGGCTTTTTCTTACGCCAGGGTGGCTACTATTGGGCGATGAGTGATTATATGGATATGAGTTTCCTGGGTGAGGTTTATTCGAGGGGTGGATGGGGTCTGAATGTTCGTTCAGCCTATACGAAGAAATATACATACAGCGGTTCACTTGACTTACGCTTTAACCGACAAAGTACAGGTGATGAAGGATTTAAATCACGTACAGATGCATTCTGGATTAGCTGGTCACATACGCCTTTCAGTAAAGGAACAGGACGTTTTTCCGCAAGTGTTAACTTAGGTTCTACCAATTATAACTCCAAATTTGCCTATGCAGGTGCAGGTGTACAAAATGATATTAGCCGAAGAATCTCGTCTTCGTTTACTTCTAGTATTTCTTACTCCAACTCTTTCTCAATTAAAAACCTGCCGGTAACCTATAGTGCAAGTGCCAGACAGGACATGAATACAGTAACAGGTATTGTTAATACATCTCTACCTGAATTTAACATCTCTCTTAACAGATTCTACCCATTGAAAGGAAAAGGAGGAAGCAGCAGCAAATATTTCTGGCAAACCTTAAATATGGCATATCAATTAGATGGATATAACAGAATCAGTAACTCACCTCAATCTTTTGCCACATCCTATCAGGGACTACCTATATTGAATGCATATCAGACCAACGGAGATACTCTTCCTTTCAATTTCTCAAATGCTGGATTACTGTGGAAAAGAGCGGATAAAGGTGTAACCCATACTATACCAGTTTCTATGACTATGAAGCTACTTAAATATCTGAGTATGAACTATAGTTTCAATTACAAAGAAACCTGGTATCCTCAAAAATTAACGTTCTATGATGCTAACAATCAATTAATTAACTCAGCACTTTCATTCAATCAGGGTGATAGTATTCGGGTTGATACAGCACGTGGATTTGCCCGTTCAAGCTCTTATTCTGCCAGTGCCAGTCTGACAACCAATATTTATGGGATGTTTAATGTTCATGGCAAACGAATTGAGGCAATTCGCCACCGAATGGTTCCAAGTATAGGTTTTAGCTTTACACCTGATTTATCACCTGATAAATTTGGGTTTTATCAGATAGCCATGGTAAGAGACTCTTCAGGAGAAATGACAAAGGTGAGGCTCCCCCGTTTTGCCAGTACCAGTAACTTACCCAGTGCCAGTCTTTCAAAAAGCATTACATTTAGTTTGAGTAATACACTTGAAGCCAAAATAAAAGCCAAAAGCGATACAGCAAAAGTGAAGTACGAAAAAGTAAGCCTTCTAGATAATTTTGGTTTTTCAGGCAGTTATAACTTAGCAGCAGATTCATTAAAACTGTCCAACATTAGTATATCAGCACGTACCAAACTATTCAAAAAAGTAGATATCAATTTCACATCTACCTTAGATCCTTACCGGATGGTTCAATTTCAATCGGTCGACGCAGATAATAATCCAGTTTTTGATTCTAATGGCAATCCGGTTTATATACAACGTCGTGTAGATGAATTTGCCTGGCGTTCCAGTCATTATACTTCTAATACAGGAAGAGTGGGAAAAGTACAGGGTAGCAGCTTAGGACGTATTACTAGTTTAAACCTAAGCATTAGTACCAGTTTAAATCCAAATGCGAGTAAAAAGACAGCTGAAAAGGTAGACAAAGACCCAACATTGGATGAACAAACCAAACAACAGATAAAAGCCAATCCTAATCTGTATGTAGATTTTGATATTCCCTGGAACGTCAATCTGGCATATAACTTCAATTATTCTAAAAATGGTTTTAGTACTTCAAGTGTTGTCCAAACGCTTACTTTTAATGGAGAAGTAAAACTTACTGAAAAATGGCGTATTGGAGTTACATCAGGATATGATTTTACGAGAAATTATGTTGTCAATACTACAGCCATCAATATATTCAGAGATTTACACTGCTGGCAAATGACCGCCAACTGGGCTCCTTTTGGTACCTATCAATATTATTCTATTGATATTCAAGTGAAAGCTTCTATGCTGAAAGATCTTAAACTTAGTCGCCGTCGTACCTGGTATGACCAAGGACGCTAAACTAATTTGTCTGTTTTAAATAAGTATATCCCTCTGATGTTGATTAATCAGAGGGATATTTTTTTATCAGAATATGAAAAGTCATTCTATGAGAGAATTTCCTCTAAAGTTATTTATAGAAGCATATAGATCAAGATATAATCAATTTTCCCAGAAGTATTTGGTACTTTTCAACTGCACTAGTATCTTTTACACATATTTTAATTGTCTGTCTGAATCAAACACAGTATCTGTCTGATCTAACCTCTTATTTCTGATTTTATGAAATGGATTAAAGCCATTCTCTCTTCTCTTTTAACAATTGTACTTATCTTTTTATTTAATACCAAGTTGGGGGTTCTCCCTCCTATAGGAAAGCTACTGAATCCCTTTCACGGGTTCTGGGCTAATGCAGAACCAACTAAAACAGAATCAGAGAAGAGTCTCTCTCTTAAAGGATTACAGGATAAAGTAACGATCCGGTTTGATGACAATCATGTACCACATATATTTGCTAATAATACCTATGATCTGTTTTATGCTCAGGGATATATCACTGCCTCTGATCGGTTATGGCAGATGGAATTGCAAACTCACGCCGCAGCAGGCAGGTTATCTGAAATTATAGGAGACCGTACACTGGAAATAGATCGAAATGCCCGTAGAAGAGGAATGGTTGTTGCGGCCAAAGCAACACTGACACAAATGATGTCAGATTCTGTAAGCAAACAAATTCTGGAAGCTTATTCAGCAGGAGTCAATGCCTATATTTCAAGCTTATCTCCAAAAGATTATCCGGTTGAATACAAAATTCTTGATTATTCACCAGAACCCTGGGAACCTCTAAAGTCTGCCTTGCTATTAAAACAAATGGCAACCACTCTGGCAACGGGTGATGATGATGGTCAGATGACAAATGTGCTGGCTCAATATGGCTATGATGTTGTCAAAGATTTATTCCCTGACTATCCATTTCACGAAAATCCAGTCATCCCTGTCGGTACCAAATGGGATTTTGAACCACTCCCTTCTCCAAAACCTCCAAAAGATTTTATTAAACCACTCACAAACTCTGCTATCAGCTCATCCAAAATCTCTCAAGCAAATCCATCTCTTGTATACAATGATCCTCAGGCAGAGAAAGAAATTGGCAGTAACAATTGGGCTGTAAACGGTCAGAAATCAGCCACTGGTTATCCTATTTTATCCAATGACCCTCATCTGGAACTATCGTTACCATCCATCTGGTATCAGATTCAGCTTATCGGTCCGGACGTAAATGTATGTGGGGCCTCATTACCTGGAGCACCTAATGTTATTAGTGGTTTTAATGAGAAAGTAGCATGGGGTGTAACCAATGTAGGATCAGATGTAATGGATTGGTATAAAATTACATTCAAAGATCAAACCCACAAAGAATACTTATATGATGGTGTTTACAAACCAGTAAAACAGGTTACTGAAATTATTAAAGTTCGGGGCAAACCGGATGTTATAGATACTGTTTTATATACCCACCATGGTCCTATAGTGTATAATGAAGGAATGCAATCATTAAATGGCAGAACGCCTGTTGGTTGCGCTATGCGATGGATTGCTCATGAACCATCCAACGAACTGGTTACATTCTATTACCTTAATCGGGCCAAAAATTACTCAGATTATGTAAAAGCCCTATCTTATTATATAAGCCCAGCTCAAAACTTTGTTTTCGCATCTGCTGACAATGATATTGCCTTGTGGCCTAATGGTAAATTTCCTATCAAATGGAAAGAACAGGGTAAGTTTATTCTGGATGGATCTAACTCTGCCTATGACTGGCAAGGGTGGATTCCTCATGCTCAGAATCCCCATGTTCTTAACCCTCCTCGTGGGTTTGTCAGCTCTGCCAACCAATTTTCTGCTGATACAACATATCCTTATTATCTGGGGTGGGAATTTTCCAACTACTCTCGTGGCGAACGCATCAATCAAAGATTAACCAGCATGCAACAGATCACCCCTGATAGCCTTCGTATGTTGCAAAATGACAACTATAATATTCACGCACGGGATGTATTGCCACAGTTATTATCGTATGTTTCACAAAGTCAACTTAGTAAGGAACAATTAGAAGCATATCAAACAATTGCTGCATGGAATAAACAAAATAACCCTGCAGAGATTGGACCAACAATATTTTATGTTTGGTGGCAATATTTCTCACTAAAATTATGGGATGAGTTTCGTAGTACAGATGACAAACCTATGCGAATGCCCAACCAGGATAGAACGGTAAAACTTGTAACAACAGAACCTACCTCCCCATGGATTGACAATAAAGAAACAGAACAAAAAGAAACACTGGCAGATATAGCAACTCAATCATTCAGAGCTACCATTGACACACTCACAACTAAAAAAGGAGAATTAAATCCAGAATCCTGGGCTTGGGCAAAATACAAAAGTACAACCATTCTACATTTGTCCCGTTCAATTCTTCCTTTCTCACGAAAGGATATATGGATTGGAGGAGGCAGAGGAATTGTAAATGCAACCTCTGAACGCAACGGCCCGTCATGGCGTATGGTAGTGGCATTAGGACCAAGCCTTAAAGCGTATGCACTCTATCCAGGTGGCCAATCTGGTAACCCTGGCAGTTACTATTATGATAATATGATAGACAAATGGTCTAAAGGAGAATTGCTGGATGTTGTATTCTTACATAAATCAGTGGAAAAAAATGAACGTATTAAAACTACCTGGACATTAACACATTAAGATACATACTATGAAATCTTCCCATCCTACCTTATACACATTACTTTATTCTGCCGGAATAACTTTATTCTGTACAGGATTTCTATTTGCAGTAGTTTCATTGCTATCTGGCTTTCTACCTGGACTTATGTGTATCCTCCTTATGGTAATAGGATACGTTATTGTACGCTCTATGAACCATGATACATTTACTCTACCATTTGTTTCTGTATCAAAATGGAATGTAGATCTTTCATCTATAAATTACCTATACATCTTTAAATCAATAGTAAAATCAACTTTTGTTACCCTACTCATTCTTGCACTTGTTATTTCCTGTATATTTATTTTTGGACAAAATTATTTCCACAAAAGAAACACACGCCAGGAATGTGATCAGATAGTATCTGCCTTACAGTTCTATAAAGAGAGTACAAAGACCTATCCGGCAACTCTTACAGAAATAATAGGTAACGATCCATTACGAAGAGATTGGGATAAAGATAGTTGGGAAAACGTATATCAGTACAATACTCTCAATAACGGACAATCTTTTATGTTACGATCATCCGGAGCAGATGGAAATACAGATACAGAGGATGATCTGCTCTATCAGGTTCGTTAATTACTCTACTTGTCAATCCAAACAATTCGGTCAATTATCTCTTTTTACTGCCTATGTATTGAACATAGGCAGTTTTATTAGAAGTATAATTTAATCACATTAGCAGGTTGACTATCACTAATTTTTACAATATACAAATCACCATAATCCTCTGACTCTGTATATTTTTTTGACTTTGTCCACTCATTTAGCAGCTTAGGAACCACATTTGAGTGACTTACTACTAAAATACGTTTATCTTTTCCCTTCTTCGCTAAATTTATAGCCAGATCAGAGTCTTTGGCATCATAGTGAATAATAGATAAGCCCAACTTCTGCAACAAAGGCAATGCAGTCTGTTCTGTCCTCTTAGTTGCCGTGGAATAAATAGCTTCAATTCCTGCATCTTTCAAAATTGCAGCCAATTGTTCCGCATGTTTCTTTCCCTCCAAAGAAAGTGAGGGATCACTTGAGCTTTCCGTAAGATCTTTCTCTGCATGTCGGACAAGAAATATAACAGTCTCCTTTCCTGCTACTTGTTGTGCATAGAGGTTTATGCCATTACCTATATAACCAAGGAAAAAGAATAGGGCAAGATAGTATCTCTTCATAAGTAAACGTTTGTTAACAGAGTAAAAATAAGAATTAATTTATACAAAGACGTGAATATCACTCCCAATTCCCTCAAATATAGTATAGGTATTTATCCAGCCTGATCATCCACTCTGATTGGTTTTCTTATTTTTTGAAAAAAATGGAAACTGAAAGTTTTTTTTTTCAGTTCTTTGTATATCCTAAGGTGAGCATGAGAATCTTATCAGGGTACTATTTTGGTCTATTACCTTTCTGAGTATCGAACTTTGCACATTTCCATGGTTTCTTCTATTACATTAACAAATACTTTAGAATATATACAAGCACTCTGGATTGCTACACACCAAATGGGTTTACCTATCGCATTATGGCGGTTACCAGAAACTCAGGAAATTCAGGGAATAATAGATCTTTCAGGGCAACCTCAAAAAACGGTCATTGATCTTGAAGAACTGCATTCCGGATTTGCAGTCAGTCCCTTCATTAACCCTGAAGCAGATCAGTCTTTATTTATTCATGCGGACATTCATTTTACGCTAGAACAAGATCCATCAAGAGAAACCTACATATTCTCGGATAAGAATCTTCCTCTTAACGATCCTATCTTACAGATTCGAAAAGAAAATTTCTATCAGACTGTAGAGAATATTTTACAAACCAGAAATCATTCATCAGTTATATCTTCCAGAACTTCCTATCAAACGCAGGATGCAGATCAAGCCATATTTGAAGATATGGTATCTAAGGCTATTCGGGAGATGGAAGAAGGAAACTTTCAAAAAGTTGTACTTTCCCGCACTATTACAGTTCCAATCAAGGAAGATATCAATATCATTCAAACTTACTTTAAGCTAACTCAATCTTATCCACTGGCTTTTGTCTCATTAATCAGTATACCTGAACATGGTACATGGATGGGAGCTTCTCCTGAGGTGATTATCAGCACGAATAAACAAAAGATATTTCGTACAATAGCTTTGGCAGGAACACAACCTTATGAGCCAGGTGTACCATTGTCTGAAGTAATGTGGAAGCAGAAAGAGATAGAAGAACAGGCATTGGTTAGCCGTTACATTATTAACTGTTTCAAAAAAATTCGTTTGAGGGAATTTGAAGAAGAAGGTCCAAAAACTGTGATCGCAGGTAATCTTTTACACTTACGAACTGATTTGACTGTAGATATGCAAGCTACTCAGTTTCCCCAGTTGGGTACAGTTATGCTTCGGTTATTGCATCCTACGTCTGCAGTCTGTGGTACTCCCAAAGAACCAGCCATGGACTTCATTATTAACCACGAACCTCATAACCGGGAATTTTATAGCGGATTTCTAGGTCCTGTAAATATAGATGGAGAGTCTCATCTTTTTGTAAACCTGCGATGTACACAATGGCTCAGCAATCGGGTTATTTTTTATGCAGGAGCAGGTATTACAACAGGGTCTATTCCAGAACGGGAATGGCGTGAAACAGAATTAAAAACACAAACTATGCGGAAAATTGTAGGCGTATAGCCATTACCATTGGGTTTTATACTACTTTTACATTATCTGCTTATTTCATCTATCTTGCCACGATTATGAATTACCACCGTTTTGCACAAACGTTATTTCAGTCACACACAAGTTATGACAAACTTCCACAAAAGATTGAAGTATATCGTTTTATAGACTCAGTTTTGCAAATGTTATTTCCACAATTTGCAGATCAAACATTCAAAACACCTGAAAGTGTAGAAGCAGAACTCTATGAATTACAAAACAATGGAGAAAAGCTTTTAATTGATATTGAGCCTAATCTCCCCGCTCCTGCTGCGACCATTGCTAATCAGTTTGCAGAAAGCCTTCCACGCATTTATGATTTGCTCTTGAACGACGCACGTGCTATGGCAGATGGAGACCCTGCTGCAACAAGTCCTAATGAAGTTATACTGGCTTATCCTGGCTTCTATGCCATAGCTATTTATCGTATGGCCCATCGGCTATGCCAGTTAGGAGTTCCTTTGATTCCACGTCTATTAACAGAATATGCTCATCAGAAAACAGGTATTGACATACATCCAGGAGCAACTATTGGAGAGCATTTCTGCATAGATCATGGTACAGGTATTGTGATTGGTCAAACTACAGTTATAGGAAATCGTGTTAAAATATATCAGGGTGTAACATTGGGGGCTTTAAGTGTAGAAAAAACCCTGGCAGGTGTAAAACGCCATCCAACGATTGAGGATAATGTGGTAATTTATGCAGGAGCAACGATTCTGGGTGGGCATGTTGTTGTAGGTCATGATAGTATCATAGGCGGAAATGTATGGCTTACAGAAAGTATCAAGCCCTATTCTAAAGTTTATAATAAGACTCAGATAAAAGTGAGCGGAGCAGCATACGAAAAGGCTGATGAATATCTTGAATACTATATCTGATAATTACTGATTATCATAACAAAACGCCAGTCAGAATATATTCCGACTGGCATTTCTTTTGTATTTCGTTTCTGTTTATTGCAAATCAGCAGGTGGTACAAAACTTTGCGTCATTTTTTGTTTAGAAATCCGACGTCCTCTAAAAAACAGATACAGGTTAAAGAACAACATTATACCAAGATAGATACTGAACCCTCCTATTTTGCTACTTAACTCTTCCAGCATTCCCTGACTATTGGCTATAGCAGCACTCGTCTCCATTATCAACAAAGCAAAACCCAAATTCAGCAGGTAGAATCCTACCTCAAACAATTTATTGGTTGAATAGGCAATCTCACTTTTCCCATGAAATATATCCAGCATAAAGACTTTGCTATTTTTAAATAAGGTATGAGCAACATACCAGGTAAGCATTACCACAACAGGTAAGTAGATCAAATACGAGGTTAATACAAATGAAGTTTTCATAAAAGTGTTTATTTGGAATGAGTAGATGTATGATATGATTTACTAAAAAACAGAAGTACTGTCATATTGATAAAGTGAATAATAGCCAGAGTTAACATGATCTTTCCTACCCTATTACTTACACTTGCGACTAATATTTGCCAGGAAGTAACAGAGTCCCAGAAGCGTATCATAATAGTTACATAGCCTAAATTAAGCAGATAGTATCCAACAAGCAGTAAGCGATTGATACTATCACTAATCTTTTCATCATTTTGAAAAAGAGAAAGAAGATAAAGTCTTCCATGCTTGTAAAAACTAAGCCCTACATGTACTGTAACCCAATAGGTTATAGCAAAATAGATTAGGTAAGCAATCACATTCATATAAAATGGATTTTGTTTTTCTGATGCTCTTTGTTCTTGTTGAACGATTCAAAACTACAGATAATTAATTATATTTTCAAAATATTTTGAAAATATAATTAATTATTACAACAAAGAAATTCTTATATCACTGACAGAGAGATAGTTTATTACTATATGAGCTGTATAAAAATAAAATGCTTTAATTTCTAATTAGGATGCAAGAATCTAACGATGAATTTCTGAATGGAGAGAAACTTGTAGAGAAACAAATGAGGAGAACAGATAAAAAATAATAGGTTGTTGTATGTACACAACAACCTATCAAAAACTGACATTATTGAGCAAAGCTATAGCGTGGTCCTCCAGAAACAAAAGTAGCTAGCATTCTTGATTTTTGTCCATTGGAAAACATATACATACAGGCATCGTCTGTATAATCCATGTAATTCATTGTCATTTCTACAGGAGTACCTGTACAGGTAGATTTATGACCAGCAGCAGGACAACCATAATTAGCTGTATTATGCAATGGAGTATCATTTACATAGTCAGTTCCACAGGTTGCATCACCCCATATATGACGCAGATTCAGCCAATGCCCTACTTCATGGGTTGCTGTCCTCCCCTTATTAAACGGTGCAGCAGCAGTGCCGGTGCGACCAAAGGCTGTATTTAATATTACGACGCCATCTGTAGCAGAGGCTCCACCAGGAAACTGTGCATACCCCAAAATATCATTTGACAAGGTACACACCCATAAATTTAATTTAGTAGCAGGCGAAGTAGGATCAATTCCACCACGTGATGATATTTTCATGTAATCATTGGTATTCCATGACCTCTTGTTGGTGGATTTGCGAACAGTCTGGTCTAGTACAAACCGAATTCCAACGTTGGCTTTTACACCTGAGAAAGTTGCCGGAACAAGCGTGAAATCAGCATTGGTTGCATTATAGTCTTCATTTAATGCATCAATCTGAGATTGTATCTGAGCATCAGATATGTTTTCTGATGCAGTCCTGTACAGGACATTGACTACAACAGGTATTTCTATTACACCATTTACTAAACGAGCTGCCTTATGCTCTTTTAGTACCTTATTGGTAAATGATTCTATTTGCAACATTCTGTCTGCCATAGCAGGATCATTCTTTAGTTGAATGGCAAGCAGTTCCATAGAAGCACATTTACGTGCAGTCGGAGCAATAGTGATATCAGAGCTTTGAGACTCAATTTCATCTTTATGACAGGACAGAAAAGTCAATGCCATAATCAGGCAAGGTAGAAGCAGTTTTTTCATGTTTAATTAAGTTAGGAGTTTGTGATAACCAAATATAAAATTTCCCATCTAAAATAGAATCTGATTGTAAGATTCTACAATAATCACATCTCCCAAAATAGTCTCACATAGTTATTCAAACAGACCTGTCTCCTACATTTACCAGAAAAACCAAGTCTTTTAGAAAAGATTTTCTCTTTCTGAAAAAACACTAAAAAGTTTTTTACTATATAAAATGCAAGTTTCTATACAACTTCAATTTGCAAATTTCAATTATATAAAGTATAACAAAGAAGTCCAGACCTCACTGTTATCAACGAGATCTGGACTTCCTTAGTCAGATACAACTAGTCTATCCTAACTTTTTGGTCAGAGCCGTTACCTTTTCATTTAGAGATTGAATAGCCTTCAGATAGCGAGTCTCTAAATGAGGCAGGTTGGCTGTTGATTTTAAAGATGCCTCATACATAAAACCTGGTAACATCCAGGAAGCATAGCCACTATAAGGATCAGGAGACGCATACAAGGATTGATACCATTTACCATAGGCCATCCCTTGTGTATCTATAAATGACTTCTCCAGAGAAATAAGAATTTTATTTAATTCTGCAGTTGTGTTTTTAACACTCTTATTGGCTTGAATATATTTTTGTTGTGCTGCATTATATGTTTCAATATTTTTTCCAAGTTCATGAACAGCAGTCATTAGCTTTTCACAAGAATAAGCAGGAGAATACACTTTTATCGTTTTCTCAATAGTACTTAAATGCTTTTCCAGGTCTGTTGCATATCGACTTACATCATAAGGAATCACTTCAGCATTAGCCAATCGCATAGCCATAATACCAAATATCTGTGAAACCATTGGCCCCATTTGAAAAGTAGGATCAACAAAGCGGGAGTAATATTCAAAATTATCATAAGCCGAGTGATAAGGTGTTACTCCACCTGTTCCCCCACCCCACGAAGGCACACCAACATACATATAAAAAGCGATATGATCCGACCCCCCGCCCAGATTTCCTACTTCAGGTTCAGATTTAGCTCCTGCCCACTGCTGATAGACTGTCTTATCAGAACCCGGATAAGAAACCATCTGTGTAGCATCTTTTAACAATTGTTTCAACGATGGGGAAGAAGCCCCTCCAAAGAACTTACCTGATACAGCTGCATCTGCATTCATATAAGCAACAGCTTTAGCAGACAATTCTTCTTTAAATTGCTCAACCCATTCTGTCGATCCGATTACCCCAAATTCCTCAGCATCCCAATGACAGATTTTAATACTGCGCTTAGGTCTGTAACCTGCCTTTGTGAGCTCTCCCAGTGCTTCTGCTACAGAAATGAGCATAGAGGTTCCACTATTTGGATCTGTTGCTCCATGAACCCATGCATCATAGTGTGATCCCAGAATAATCCACTCATCGGGGAACTCACTACCTTTGAGTGTACCAATCACATTAGTGACTCTGGTAAAGTCATTCTTTTGCTCTACTTTTAAATGTACTTTTAGTTTACTCCCTCCTTCAATCCGATAGGCACAAGGCAAAGCCCCTTGCCAGCCAGCAGGCACGCTCTGTCCTGTCATTCGGGTTAGAATTTCTTTGGCAGCACCATAAGAAATTGGAGTCACCGGAATTTTATGTAAATCTACTTTATCCGGAGATAAGCGTTCTATTTTTTTCTTTCCATCTAATGGTAATGCAGGCACAAAAGGAGTCAAAGGATCACCTGTAAAATCTACTGTCAATAAAGATCCTCTCTGAATATAGGAATCATTTGCCTGAGGTCCTTCCGGATAAGTAATGCCCTTCATATATCCAGCATCTATCGGATCTGTATAGATTATTACTCCGGCAGCACCATGTGCCTGAGCATGTTTGGCCTTGTATCCTCTAAAGTTCCCACCATATCTGGCTATAACAATTTTACCCTTAACAGAAACTCCCATTGACTCCAGCTTTTCAAAATCTTCCTTTGTACCAAAATTAGCATACACTACTTCTGCTGTTACATCTCCAGAACCGGAAAATGAGTTCCAACCACCTGTAACACGAGGTTGGCCTGAAAAAGCATCTACTGGTGTTTCAGTAGTATTTAATTTTATTTTCTCAGGTGTGATGATTTCAACTGTATTTTCACCAGGAGACACAGGCATAAAAATGTCATAGGCAGGTTCTTCTACCTGCCAACCTGCTTTTTTCATTATATCTACAATATATGCTCGTACTTGAGCATTCTCAGGAGTACCTGCAGAATGTGGTACACGAGTCAATGCTTCCAGATGTTTTTTATAGACTTCAGGCTTAGGTTTCTGCAAAAAAAGTTTTTCAGCTTCTTGTTCTTTTGCCTGTTGAGAAGGTAAAAAGCCTGTTAAAGATTGAGCATTGAGAGTATGAGCTCCTGCTGCGACAAAGAGACAGATAGAAAGTCTCCAGAAAGTTTTCTTCATGATGAATGGTTGGTTTGATCAATTGGTGTTGCGATAACGAATGTAGGATTTTTTTTAAAAGTTCCGATGGATTTTTACTTTTGCAATATTGTTGCAAAAGTAAAAATCCATCGTTCAAGTAACCAACTACTTATTCTTATGCAAGAAGTTAAAAAATTGCCTGTTACTGTTCTCAGCGGCTTTTTGGGAGCAGGTAAAACTACTCTCCTGAATCATATTCTTTATAACAGAGAAAATCTGAAGGTGGCCGTTATTGTCAATGATATGAGTGAAGTCAACATTGATGCTCAGACTGTACAAAGAGAAAATACTTTATCCAGAACCGAAGAAAAACTGGTTGAAATGTCAAATGGCTGCATTTGTTGCACATTACGGGAAGACTTAATCCAGGAAGTAGAGAAACTTGCAAAAGAAGGAAGGTTTGATTATTTGCTTATTGAAAGCTCAGGAATCTCAGAACCACTGCCTGTTGCTCAAACCTTTACTTTTGTAGATGAACAATCAGGTGTTAATCTTTCCAGGTTTTCACAACTAGATACATTAGTCACAGTAGTGGATGCATTTAATTTTGCCAGAGACTATGGAAGCAATGAAACTGTTACAGACAGAAAACTAAATGAAACGGAAGATGACCATCGCCCAATCGTTAACTTACTCACAGAACAGATTGAATTTGCCAATGTTATTATCTTGAATAAAGAAGATTTGGTAACACCACAAACATTGGGTGAGCTAAAAGCTATTCTACAGAAGCTTAATCCCAAAGCCCGTATTATTGAATCACAGTATGGACAGGTTGAGTTAAAAGAGATTCTTCATACTCAACTTTTTACATTGGAAGAAGCTGAAATTTCGTCAGCATGGCAGGAAGAGTTACAAAAAACGCATACACCAGAAACCGAAGAGTATGGTATTAGCTCTTTTGTATTCCGATCCCGACTGCCATTCCACCCTGAAAGATTCTGGAACTACTTAAATATGAACTGGCCTGCCAATATTATTCGTAGTAAAGGTCTATTCTGGCTGGCCTCTCGTCCCAGTGTAGCACTAAGCTGGAGCCAGGCAGGCGGATCCTTACAAGCGGAAACTGCGGGTATATGGTGGGCATCTATGCCGGAAGCGAAAAGAGAACAACATACAGCATATCAGGAAAACAAGCAACTAATAGAGGAACGGTGGAATAGTGACTTTGGTGATCGTATAAATGAACTGGTAATTATTGGTCAGGATATAGAAGAAAAAATCATCAAGCAGGAACTTGGTTTGTGCCTATGTACTCCATTTGAAGTTCTACAGATGTATAATGGTCATAAATTCACCGATCATTTCCCGCATTAGTTCAATTGTATCACCCTAGTAAAACGAAAATTCTCCGAAGGACACCTTCGGAGAATTTCAGTAACAAACCACTTACAACCTAAATTCGTATTTTTATATTTTAATCAGACTTACATCTGAGGATATATCTGCTTGATTTACATTACAAAGATACTATATCTATCCCTTCCCTGTAAAGTCACAATTCACTCATTTTCATACACATATACCTTCTTTTCTGTTTTTGAAAAAAATGCATTATTTGTAAACTTCAATTTCTCTATTCTTCCTTTTTTTCAAACGCCATCTGCAAAAACAAATATCAATTCAATGATATAGTGATGTTTTTAAAACCCACCAAAAAGGTTTTATACTGATTTATAGCGACTTACATTTTACTCACCCAGAAAAAGTACAAGTAACGACCCTCAAAATAAACTTATGTTTTTTACAAAGAAATGACTCTTTTTTAGCAAAAATTAATCAATACATTACATTAAGATAACAAAAAGGCTGACATTACTGCCAGCCTTTCTTTATCTATTTTTAAATCAACTTTCTCATTTTAAGCAAATTGCTCGCTTTATCAGCCTTTATTTAAATTTGCTTCTCAACTGAGCCAATTTCGCCTGTAGATCGTTTTCTGGTTCTGCATTTTTCTGCGAACGTTCTTTAGACTTTCCAGCACCTGCTTTATCAATTGGTTTACCAG
This sequence comes from Xanthocytophaga agilis, assembly GCF_030068605.1. Lineage (NCBI taxonomy): Bacteria > Pseudomonadati > Bacteroidota > Cytophagia > Cytophagales > Rhodocytophagaceae > Xanthocytophaga > Xanthocytophaga agilis. The sequence continues at coordinate 153,759 of NZ_JASJOU010000001.1, read as the reverse complement.
TTTTTAAAGAGAGAGCGATACGCTTGCGTGCAATATCCACTTCCATTACAGTCACTTCAACTTTCTGCTGTACTTTTACAACCTCATTTGGATTAGAAACATATTTGTCTGACAACTCACTGATATGCACTAATCCATCCTGGTGAACGCCAATATCAACAAAGGCACCAAAGGCGGCTACGTTGGTAACTATACCTGGCAATTTCATTCCTACACGTAAATCTTCCATGGAATTAACACCATCGGCAAACTGGAAAGTCTCAAATTGCTCACGAGGGTCACGGCCTGGTTTAGCCAATTCAGAAACGATATCCTGTAACGTAGGTAATCCTACTTCTTCACTCTGGTATTTGGCTAAAACCAATTGTTTTCTCAAGCTATCTGTCTTCATCAGATCTTTTACAGAAGTATTCAAGTCTGTAGCCATCTTGTTTACCAGATCATATCTTTCGGGGTGTACAGCACTGGAATCCAATGGATTTTCTGCATTACGAATCCGTAGGAAACCAGCTGCCTGTTCGAATGCTTTTGAACCCAGACGTGGCACTTTCTTTAATTCTTCACGGGTTTTGAATGGACCATTGGTATTCCGATAATCAATGATATTCTGCGCTAGTTGTGGTCCCAATCCCGATACATAGGTTAATAACTGCTTACTAGCAGTGTTGACTTCTACCCCTACAGCATTTACTGAACTCATTACTACATCATCCAGACTCTGCTTTAATGCAGACTGATCCACATCATGCTGATATTGTCCAACACCTATCGATTTTGGATCAATCTTAACCAGCTCCGCCAGTGGGTCCATCAAACGACGTCCGATAGAAACAGCACCCCGAACCGTTACATCATAATCCGGAAATTCTTCGCGAGCTACATCGGATGCAGAATAAATAGAAGCTCCGCTTTCATTTACCACTACGATCTGTATTGTACTTGGCAAACCAATGCTGCGCACAAAACTTTCTGTTTCACGACCGGCCGTTCCGTTACCAATAGCAATAGCCTCCACCTCGTAACGGGCACACAATGCCATAACTGTATGAATAGCATCCTGTTTTTTATTTGGAAACTCAGGATAAATCACATCATTATGCAATAACTTACCCTGACGGTTCAAGCAAACTACCTTACAACCTGTACGGAAACCCGGGTCGATTGCCAGAATGTTTCGTTCACCTATTGGTGCAGCCATCAACAGGTTACGCAGGTTATCAGCAAATACCCGAATAGCTTCTTCGTCAGCTTTCTTCTTGGACATCAGACGGATCTCTGTTTCCATTGAAGGTTTTAACAAACGACGATATGAATCTTTTACCGCTAATTTTACCTGATCTGCACTATCACTACGATTCTGAATAAACTGTCTTTCCAGTAATTCAATTGCTTCTTCCTCTTCAGGAGCTGTATCTAATAAAAGGAATCCTTCTTTTTCCCCTCTTCTCATGGCCAGCACCCGATGTGATGGAGCAGTGGAAACCGATTCACTCCATTCAAAGTAGTCTTTATATTTTTGAGCTTCTTCTTCCTTGCCAGGAATCACCTTACTGCTATACGATCCTTTCTTCCAGAAAAGATCACGTACTGCAGCACGTGCTTCTGCATTTTCATTCACACGTTCAGCTATGATATCGCGTGCTCCTGCGAGTGCTTCATCTGCAGAAGCAACTTGTTTCTCCACATCTACAAATTTCTCTGCTTCAGCCAGAGGATTAACGGCCGTTTGCTGTACAAAGATAATATCTGCAAGAGGTTCTAATCCCTTTTCCTTTGCAATGGTTGCACGAGTACGTTTTTTCGGTTTGTAAGGTAAATAGATATCCTCCAGAACAGCCATTGTTTCTGCTGCATGAATGGCAGCTTCCAGCTCTGGTGTTAGTTTACCCTGATCACTGATAGATTTCAGAATTGTTTCACGACGCTTATCCAGTTCACGTAGTTGTTCTATACGATCACGAATAGCAGTAATCGCAACTTCATCCAGAGATCCGGTTACTTCTTTCCGATAGCGGGAAATAAAAGGTACTGTACCACCTTCATCAAGCAAGGTAATTGTGGCTTCTACCTGCTTAGGTGTAATGGACAGTTCCTGAGCAATTTTGGCAATGTGTGTTAAACTCATGTAACTCCGACTATTTTGATTTGAGGCCGCAAATGTAAGTCTTTTCAGTGAAAAAGTGGTCGTAAAAAGACTGGTGTTTCTTATTAAAACTGAAGATAAAAAGCCCGATTTTTTTGCTTTTCTCAAAGATCTTTTTTACCCATTTTGCTATACAATCGGATCAGCCATCACACAGAAAAGTTACAGATAATCAATCTGCATATCTATTTTTTAAAGGACACCAGAAATTGAAAGATTTACTTTAAAAGGTATGATTCAGCATTACAATCCCTTGTAAATACAACAGATTTACAAGGGATTATGAATATAAACTAGAAATCTCATCAAATCTATTATTCCCTGATAGAAGGTGTTAATTCTGTGGCAATACCAATTCGGTTCCAAGCATTAATTGCGATAATAGCCATTATTAGTTGAGCCAGATACTGCTCATCAAAAAAGCGTGCTGCTTCTGCATAGGTTTTATCGGATACACGTCCCTGAATCAAGGTAACTTCTTCAGTTAATGCCAGTATAGCACGTTCTTCTTCACTAAAGAAGGGTGTTTCACGCCAGGCAGATAAAGCATAAATTCGTTGTTCTGTTTCCCCAGCTTTACGGGCATCTCTGGTGTGCAGATCTATACAATAGGCACAGCCATTGATTTGTGAAGCCCGGATTTTAATAAGTTCTCTATGTAACTTTGGTATCTCTGTAGTAGATAGGTATTTTTCAAAAGCAAACATAACGTTGTAAGCCTCAGGCTCTACAGTATTTATTTTGATTCGGGTGTTCATACTATGTGATGTTTAGTTGGTGAGTAATTCAATACATCACAAAAGTGCCTTAGTTCGAGCTGAAAAAAATTAATCTAGTTCAAGAAATGAAGATACCTAGATTTTCTTTGCACGTATTTTACTTAAAAATTCAGGCGTAAATCCTAGGTAAGAGGCCAGCATGTATTGTGGTATTCGCTGAACGAATTCAGGAAACGATTCATTGAAATGATGATATCGTTCTTCTCCTGAGAGTGTGTAAATGTATTGTATCCGTCGCTGAGATGCTCCATAAGCTTTCTGCAATACAAGACGAAAATAGCGTTCAAGCTTAGGAATCTTATGCAATAACATCTCATAATCATTCTTATGTATGCGAATCACCTCTGTATTTTCAACTGCCTGAATAGCTAATGAAGAAGGTATTTGGTTGTCCAGGCTATCATAGTTGGTAATCCACCAGTTTTCAATAGCAAACTGAGTTATTTGTTCCTGACCTTTTTCATTGATTAGAAAAGCTCTTAAACAACCTTTTGCTACAAAAAAATGAGCTGAACATATCTGGTCCAGATGTAATAGAAAATCTTTCTTTCGGAACTCCTGTATGCTACTATATACACCAATCAAATCCTGCTCTTCTTCGTTTAACTCTACATATCGACGGATATGCCTCAAAAGCGCTTCATGCTTCATATAATGTATAGTAAGTATTAGCAAAGATACTTCATCTCATTTGAGAAGCTTTGTACCTCTCAGTATCTTTGGGTTATTATTTTGTTTTATTCCCTTTATGCAATGTTGACAAGAAGTCCACAGGAAACAAATGAAAATTCTACCTTCCTTATGGCTGGTGATACCTATTTTGCCAAATATATTGTTCAGAAAGCTCAGCACAAACGCACTTACTTCATAAAAGAGCATTCGTTATTGTTTGTTCTGCAAGGTCAAAAGCTCCTGCATTTTCCGGAAGAAACACTTGTAGTTGAACCAGGAACTATTTTGTTATTAAAAAGAGGGATATATGCGATGTCAGATTATGTGCCACAAGGTATCAACTACGAAGCACTGGTGGTTTATTTTACTGATAAGCTTTTGAATGAATTCTTATATGAAAATCCACTCTCTGCCACCCTTCCCAAAATGGACAAAGAATATCTGCTACTACCATCCGACGATTTGCTTAACAGTTTCAAGATGCAATATATGGCATATTTCAAACGTCCCTATCCACATATTGATCAATTACTGCAAATGAAAGTTCAGGAGCTTTTTATGCTGCTGAGTCTTGGAGCACATAAAGATTCTGTATTATCTTTTATAAGATCTATTACCGACAAGGTACCGTTGGAATTGGAGTATGTTATGCAGCAATACCTGTTCCATCCGGTCACGCTTGAAGAGTTAGCTAGTCTCTCAGGCAGAAGCCTGGCATCATTTAAGCGCGACTTTCAGGCACATTATCATTCCTCTCCAAAGAAATGGATTAATCAGCAACGTCTGGCTCATGCCCGTGTATTATTAGACAATACCAGCCATAATGTCTCAGAAACAGCTTTTGCCTGTGGATTTGAAAGTGTGTCTCACTTTATCCGGATTTTTAAAAAGCACTATGGCTTTACCCCAGCTCAGAATCGAACCAATCAGGCAATTCTTTGAGCTTTTTGCGTTATCAGGGTTTGTTCAGTGCACTATAATTTTGCAGAAACCTTAAACGTAAAACAATATGAAAATTCTGATTATTGGTGCAAATGGCACTATTGGCAAGAAAGTAGCTCAGGCATTATCGACAAAACACGAAATTATCACTGCAGGTCGCACCAGTGGGGACATTCAGATGGATATTACCTCTGCACAATCGATTGAAGCAGGTTTCAAACAAATAGGTTCACTGGATGCCTGTATCTGCACAGCCGGAACAGGATACTATGGCAAACTGGAGACCATGACAGAGGAAAATGTGTATAGTGGTATTAGAAACAAACTTATGGGTCAGATCAATGTTGTATTGATTGGACAACATTATCTGAATGACACTGGATCAATTACCTTAACATCCGGAATCTTATCTGAAGAACCCGTACGTAATTCGTCTTGCGTGGCTATGCTCAATGGAGGCATCAATAGCTTTGTGCTAGCTGCATCACTGGAACTAACACGAGGCATACGTATCAATGTGGTAAGTCCCGGATTAGTAGAAGACTCTGTAGAACGTTATGGAGCAAGTTTTCCCGGAATTGATCCTGTACCGATGAATAAAGTCGTAAACGCCTATATACGCAGTACAGAAGGTGCAATAACAGGGAAAATACTAAAAGTATATGCCTAAAGAACCTGCCACAAAAAAAGACAGCTTAAACATCAGATTACACTCTTTATCCTTACAAAACCTCTGCCGGTGGCCAGAGGTTTTTCTTTTTCCCAAAAACAGATAGTTTTGCTACTAACGAGCCGGAAACATGAACTTCAAGAAACTCACTCACAAAGTTTTACTATACCATTCTATGAAATTTTGTCTTTTCTTCATTTGCACATGCTTGTGTCTAACTGCTGTTGCTCAGCAACCCTGCAATTGTTTGTGTACAGCAAATGAAACCAATGTATATTCCTTCCAGATGACTAACAAAAAGACCGTGTCACTCTGCAAAGAGAAGTCAGATAAATACCTGGTATATAGATTTGGGACAACTGCTAAAACCGAATTACAATATCCGGAGCAGTTGGATGAATCCAGTTGGAAAAAATTTACCTTTCGCTATTATCAGAGAACAGGTGGTAAAGAAACAGATGCAAAAGATCTTAACTGGCTTTCATTTTCCAATAAAGGAACAGAATATACTGTATACTCAGAATATTACAGTCAATCTAATTCATCTAAGGTAGGCATTACAGTAACCACTATAGAGGGTAAGGATATTGATATTAAAGGTCTTGCGCAAACGCAAACAGGGAAAATCGCTTCTTTTAAGCAAAGTGCTAAAATTGATAAAGACGAATATTAAGTATAGTCTATTCACATACGTTTCCCAAGCCTCATTTTCGTACATCTATTCTAACAATGTATTAGTTTATCCTATTCATTGCCTTTGCATCCAAGATTTATCCTTCATTTCTAATGAAACCTATTTGTCTGTCTGCTTTATTTTTCTGGTTTTTGCTCAGTTTACATGCACAAACTTTTTCTATCCTGGAACAGAATCCAACCAGTATTCGATGGAATCAGCTACAAACACCTCGTTTCCGTATTATCTATCCCAGAGGATTAGATAGTATAGCTCAATATACAGCCAATCTACTACAGACCAATTACGCATCGGTATCTCACACACTAGGAAAGCAACCCCGAAAGCTATCCGTTGTATTGCAAAACCAGACTACTATCTCCAATGGTTTTGTTACTATGTTTCCGCGGCACTCTGAATTTTTCACAACACCACCTCAGGACCCAACCCTAGCCGGAACCAATAACTGGCTGGGTCTCCTGTCAGTACATGAATTTCGGCATGTGGTACAATATGATAAGATGCTCACTGGGTTTACCAAAGGAGCTTACTGGATATTTGGAAACAATGCATTGGGAGTTATTAGTCTTACCGTACCCAACTGGTTCTGGGAAGGAGATGCTGTGAGTACTGAAACAGCCTTAACATCGGGTGGTCGAGGTCGTATTCCACGTTTTGACCTCGAATTTCGAACCCGGTTACTTACAGGCAGCGAATTTTCGTATTCAAAAGCAACCTGTCGTTCATATAAAGATTATATACCCAATCACTATGTATCTGGATACTTTCTATCCTCTTATTTAAGACGCCATTATGAAGGAGATGCCTGGGGTAAAATACTTACGCGTCATTATAAATTCCCTCTTGAACCCTTTTCATTCTCAGGAGCTATCCGTAAAGAAACAGGAATGAAGGTGGAACAACTGTATCACGAAGCCGCTAAAGAACTGGCAGGGTTATGGCGTAATCAACTAAACCAGCTCAATGAGACACAAGCCACTCTCCTGCCTACTGCCCGTAACAAAGTAATGACGAATTACGAGTTTCCTCAATATCTGGACAATACCACTATTGTATGCCGTAAATCAGGAATTGGAGATATAGAAACATATGTTTCTCTGAAAAAAATGGAAAATGGAAAAGCAATAGAAGAGAAATTGTTTACTCCTGGTATTGTAGAATTTACCAGCCATGCATCCAATCCATCCAATGGTATGTTATCTGTAGCTGATAGCAAGATTGTATGGACAGAACATGGGTTTGATCCCCGCTGGAATATGAGAGACTATGCTGTAATCAAATTGTATGATCTGTCTTCACAAAAAATTCGTAGAATTACGCGCAGAACGAAATTGTTTGCACCTTCGCTTTCACCTGATGGGAAAACCATACTTGCAGTAGAATACACTGCTCAAAACCAGTCTTCTTTACAATTATTGGATACACAAACTGGTCAAATAGTTCAAACGGATTTATCTCAATGGTTGAATGAGGGATTTAATGCCTCCGAGCACCCTCTTTTTCAACTACCACGATTTTCTTCGGATGGTAATTATATTACGTCTGTCATTCTTCAGGAAAATAGTAAAAGTATTGTATTATTTGATCTAAAGAACAGAACAAAACAATCATTTCCATTTGGAGATGAAAACGTGTCGCATCCTGTTAAACATGGTGAGTATATTTATTATAATTCACCTTTTACAGGTATTGACAATATTTATGCACTTCATGCTCCTACAGGTAAAAAGTATCAGGTCACTTCCCGAAAGTTTGGAGCATACAATGCAACAATCTCTCCTGATGGCAAAGAAATTGCGTTCAATGACTTTACACCAAACGGGTTTCGTATTGCTACCATGCAGAACGACCCTTCTTCCTGGCAACCATTGGAGGACCTAGCAAATCGTACAGTTTCCTTCTATCGCCCACTACTTCTACAGGAAGGAGAGAAAAACCTGTTAAGAATGACCAGCCATGATTCTTATACCATAAAGCCATACAGCAAACTAGCCAATCTGATTAATCCTTATAGCTGGGGACCTGTGGTAAACAGTACTGGCAGTGACTTTTTTGTCGGTATTTCGTCTCAGGATATTTTAAGTACTACAGCCATTCAAACAGGAATTGGATATGATGCCAATCAACGAACAGCTAGTTATATAGGAAATATTAGCTATCAGGGCTTATATCCTGTACTGGATTTAAATGTATCCAGCGGAAGTCGAAGTGGAACCGGGTATGTAGATCGTAAATTACCTTTGGATAGTACTCGTACAGATATATGGAGAGAAACCAGCATCTCCGGAGGTGTTCGTTTACCGCTCACATTTACTCGCTCAAAATTTAGAGAAAGTCTGGTGCTATCTGTTTATAGTGGCTATACAAAAGTAACAGATTATGATTTTACAGCCCGATCTTATAGCGAACAAAGCAATGGATCTTTATATGATATGCGATATGCGCTACAATATAACAGATTGCGCAAACAAGCCTTACGGGATGTATTTCCCAGATGGGGACAAACACTTACCTCACAATACCGTCACACATTGCCAGGCAGTGATTTTACAGGAACTCAATATACAGTCCAGGGTGGTTTATTCTTTCCAGGACTAGCCAAACATCATGGATTCTTACTCAGAGGTAATTTCAAATACGAAGATGTGAGTGCCACACGTCAAAACTATCGGTTTGCAGCTCCTATCGTCTTTGTAAGAGGACAATCTTATACAAACTCAACCTATTATACTGGCGTATATGCTGATTATCGTTTTCCTATCTTTTATCCTGACTGGACATTAGGCAGATGGTTCTATATACAGCGGATTAAAGGCAATCTCTTTGCCGATTATGGACGTCTATCCACTGGCAATGCAAGTGCAGAGTTGACTTCTATAGGAGTAGATATATCTGCCGATTTCAACTTTATGCGTTTATTACCTCAGCTGGAACTTGGGTTTCGCACAGTGTATCGTCTTCAGTTGGGAGATATCATTATACAGCCACTCGTCATAGACATAGGCTTCTGACATTTCTGTTATAGAAAACAATAAAAAGTAAGTTTCTTAATTTAGCTGTGTTGATATTTTAACAGTGGAAAGCGTCCTATACATTTTTCTGTGAATATTTTCTACTGTTAATTATCTACATCACTCCTACACTTTATTCAGGATAAAGTCCTATTCTCATCTAAGCCAACCACCCTCATTTCTTCTTTTTATATTTGAAAGTCAACGTATTGCTTTTTCATTTTTTTTTCGTTTATTTGAATAGTCCTATATGAGCACCTTTTTTTCTGTATCCATACAAGATCTGCATCTCTACAACTCTGTCGGGTAAGCTCTATCCACGAATGATGAATTCTGACACCCAAAACTTATTCCCAATTCTTGTAAATACTATTCCAGATTATTGGGAATGGCATATACTGACAAACCACGTTTTTGTAGATCCTTACTTTTATAAAAAGTTAGGTTATGAAATCACGGATTCCAACGAACTATCCAATCACTGGAGGCAGCTGGTTTTTCAGGAAGATCTGGAAGTAGCTCAGGAATCTTTGACCAATTATCTTCATAGTGATGGCAAAATTCCGTATGAAGCCACACTACGCTTTCGGCATAAAGATGGGTCCATTATGCATGTCCTAAGTAAAGGTCAGATAGCCAAGTGGGATACTCAGGGTAAACCTACTCTATTTACAGGTATATATTTCGATATATCCTCCTTGATGAAAATACAGGAAGAGGTTAAAAAAAGTAATCAAAGATTAGAGTTGATTGTAGATGGTATTGATGCCGGTATATGGGAATGGGATATGGAAAGCGGGAAAACCTGGTGGTCAACTAAATTTTATCAATTATTGGGTTATCAGGAAAGTGATGTTATTCCTTCCTACGACACGTTCATGAATGTACTCCTTCATCCTGAAGATAAAGAGCAGGTTGAGAAAGCTATCAAACTACATCTGGAAACAGCCTCTCCATATAAACTGGAAATTCGTCTAAAGCATAAGGATAGTACATATTATTGGTTTGAAACATCTGGTAAAGCACTGTTTAACAACCAGAACAAGCCCATTCAGATGTGTGGCTCTATTATTGATATCACAGAGAAGAAGTTGCTGCAACTGGAACTGGCTGAAAGTGAATTCCTATTACAGGAAGTTTCTAAAATGTCCAAAGCAGGAGGTTGGGAGTATGATCTTGCAACTCAATCGCTTCGTTGGTCACAGGCATTGTATGATATCTGGCAAATGCCAGACGATTTTACACCTACATTAGACCAGGTTCTGAGTCGTTTTATTCCACCTTATACCTCCTTGATACAACAAAAGGTAAAAGAAGCCATAGAAACTGGCAAGCCATGGAATGAAGAATTTCAGATTATCACTGGCAAAGGAGATATTATTTGGGTACGAACTCTCGGCAAACCCATATTTGACAATACAGGAAAGATAACAGGTCTGCGAGGTGCCACTCAAAATATTCAGGAGCAGAAAAAAGTACAGGAAGAACTACAAACCTATTTTGAAATTTCTGTTGACGCACTTAACATTGCAAACTTTGAAGGATATTTTATTCAGGTGAGCCCGGCATTTACTAAAATGCTTGGGTTTTCCAAAGAAGAGGTTCTAGCTATTCCATTTCTGGAGCTCATTCATCCCGATGATCTGGAATCTACACAGGCAGAACTGCAAACGTTGAATCTTGGTATACCAACCCTGCATTTTACCAATCGATACCGCACAAAAGATGGTCAGTATTTGTGGTTAGAATGGACCTCTGTGACTAAAAATGAGAAGATATACGCCATAGCTCGGGATATTACAGACCGGAAAGAAGCAGAAAGACTGTTGCAGCAAAGCAAAACCCAACTACAATTATTCATTAGTCAATCACCTTCTTCATTGGCTATGCTGGATACCCAGTTAGATTATCTGGCAGCCAGTGAACGTTGGTTAATTTATTATGGATTGGATCCAGAGAATTATCTGGGACAAAATCATTATCAGTTACTTCCATTTATAGCCGAAATGCACCGAACTAGCCATGACAGTTGTCTGGCAGGAAATGTAGAATCCAGTGAAGAAGAATACATTTTACGCGAAGACGGAACAGCTGTTTGGATGCGCTGGGAGGCTCGTCCCTGGTATACTTTAGAAGGACAAGTAGGTGGAATTCTACTTTTTACAGAAGATATTACATCCCGCAAACAAACAGAAGAACAGATAAAAGAGAATGAAGAGAAATTTCGAACTATGTTCAATCTGTCTCCTGTAGGCATGGTATTAACAGAACCTTCAACAGGGAGGTATGTAGAATTTAACAATGCCTTTGCAGAAAGTACTGGCTACTCCAGGGAAGAGCTCAAAAGTATGACGTTTATAGACCTGACGCCTCCCGAATATGAAGATAGCGATAAAGCTCAGATTATACTTGCCGGAGAAACAGGACAATATGGACCATATGAGAAAGAGTATATTACCAAATCCAGCGAACGGATTGCAGTATTAATGGCTGGAATCATTATAAAAAACCGGAAAGGGGAAGAATACGTATGGTCTTTTATTCAGGATATTTCTCAGCTTAAGAAAAGAGAACAAAAAATAAATCTGTTGTTAGATGAACTAGTAGCTTCAAACTTACAAAAGGATAAACTGTTTTCTGTCATTGCACATGATTTACGGGGATTAATCGGAAAAATTAATACACTTCTGGAGTTTTCACTTTCCTCTAATGAATCACTAGCTCCTGATTTACAAGAACTGTTATCCCTATCTCAGCTTTGTTCGGTCAATGCAAAAGACTTACTGGAAGATCTTTTACTCTGGGCTCAGAGTCAGTTTCAGAAAGTATCATTTGAACCGGGGCTTTGTACTGTATTGCATATTGCAAAATCCATTTTAGAACACAATCAATATCAGATACTAGCAAAGAATATTGTGATTACGAACCAGATTGCCCCAGATCTAGTTGCCTTTACAGATGAATCTATGCTTAAGGTAATACTCCGGAATCTGTTGTCCAATGCTATCAAGTTCTCTAAATCAGGCGGAGAAATTATTTTAACAGCCAGCCAACAAGATAGTATGATACTATTTTCTGTGAAGGACCATGGAGTAGGCATAAGTCCCCAAAACCTGGAAAAACTTTTTCAAAAACACACCAACTTTACTACGTATGGTACCCATGGAGAGAAAGGCTCAGGCATAGGCCTTGAACTTTGCAAAGGGTTTGTAGAAAAACATGGAGGGCAAATCTGGGTTTCCAGTGAACTTAATCAAGGCACTACCTTTACTTTCTCTTTACCTTTACCAAATCTCGCATAGAGAAACAATTATCCAATTGGCAAAACCTCTCCAATATCCAGTAACTTTAATTCACCATTAATTTTACCCTTTTCTTTAAGATCAATAAGCATGCGCTGTGGTTCACTTAATGGTTCATCAGACAGATCAAATGTACCATAATGCATAGGGATCATATTCTTGGCTTTCATTTCGTAAAAACCCTTCACTGCATCATCCGGGGCTATATGATTAGAGCCCATAAACCACCTGGGGGCAAAAGCTCCTACTCCTATGATACAATAATCTATTTGAGGAAATAGCTCACCTACCTGTTTTAAATGGCTTCCATACCCAGTGTCACCACTAAAATAAATTGTCTTCCCTCCTGCTTCAATTATGTATGCTCCCCAAAGTTGAGTGTTTGTATCTGTCAATCCACGTCTGGCCCAGTGTCTGGATGGCAAATAGTAAACTTTAATTTTTGAGTTATCTGTAATGTATTGCTGATACCAACCTGCTTCCTGAATCTGTGTACTTTTGGTAAAGTCTTGTAATAAACCCTTCATCCGTAACCCGGTCAGATAAGTAGTCTGAGGATTTTGTGAGGCTACTATTTTTAAACTAGGTTTATCACAATGATCACGATGGTTATGGGAAATCAATACATAATCCAATCCTTTGATATCCAAAGCTGCAACTGGTAGTGCAGCTTTGCGTTTTACAGGACCTGCATTTCCAAAAACAGGATCTGTCAGTAGGCTAACTCCATTGATACGAATAAAAAAAGTAGCGTGTCCCAACCATACAATCACATCGTCAGATGAGGTCAGAAACGAATTACTCTTTCTGACGGGAAGCTGCCACCGCTCCTGTTTTTTTATTTCTTTATAGGGATTGTGTTCTACTTGCCATTTCAATACATCCTTCAAATAAGGCCAAAAAGGGAATTCATGGTTTATAAACCGCCCTTTGGCATCCAATGGAGTACCTTTCCATTTTTCATCAGGTAAAATAGTGCGTAATGCCGGATTGGATGTATATGAAACAGGAACTAAATTCTCCATAAAAATAAAAGTATATTCAACTAAAAATGCCTTACCCTCTACAAAGTTTAAATCTACACATACAGACGAAGATAGTCGCAAAAAATTGTCAGGAAAGAATCGCTTTTTCTAAAAAAGAAAAAACCTGAGTTAACTCAGGTTTCTACATTTTTTGAATGGCTGGTATTAATCACAAACAATGCGATCATATCGCTGCTGATCAAACAATTGCTTATGTACTTTCTTGCCATCACGGTCTATGTAAAATATCAGATATACATCGGCAGTATCAATATACTTTTCGCCCAGATAGAATGGAATTTCCTTAGTGCCTACATTACGCAGATCATCATACTCGAGATCTACTACAATACCACGCGTATTGCTAACTATACCATACTGCTTGTTGGCATACAAACGCATAATTATTTCTTTATCATCCTGCCGGATGTATTCAAATGCATCTACAGGCTTTAATGTATACTTCTTTTCTGCAATCTGATAAAACTGCCATTGATCACCTTTTTTTACAAGAGCTACTCCATATTGCCAGTAATTTATCTCATCAAAAATAAATTCAGAAGCAGGTTCATTGTCCGCAGTCACAAATCCATACTTTCCATTTTTGGCAGCTACAAATAAAAGCGAGTTATCTGTATACGGTTTAATAAGTCGTTCATACTGTGGCGGAATATCGATTCCTCTTTCCAGATGCAGCAATCCAAACTTTCCATTTTTCAGTGTACTGACAAAACCATTCTCATAATTCAGTGCACTATACAATAAAGGAAGAATCTGTTTTCCGTTGCCATCCATCAATCCCCATTTCCCTCCTGCTTCTACAGCAATAAGGTCAGGTGTCCATAGTACAATCTTGTCGTATTTAACGGGTAAAATAGCTTGTCCTTTTGCTGACAGTAATCCCTGTGCACCTACTTTATCTTCCACCAAAATCCAACGACGTGACTGTTGTCCCTCCAATTGTAGTAAACTAATTTTAACGAAATTACCAAGTTTAAGGAATGCATCCGGGGCAAAAAAACCGTAGAAAACAGTTCCTTTCTTAACGGCAAATCCATCTTGCCCCAATAACATTACCGTATCATAGTCAAACTTCAGACGAGGGGAAATATTGGTTTTCCAGATTGCCCAGAAGTCTCCTTTGCGGGTAGCATAGAATGAGTTATTCCCCCTTACTTCATCCAAACTATCAGCTAATAGCTTGCCTCTGTTATTCAGGAGTTGCTGATATTTGTCATATTGAGCTATCCATGCATTAGGCAGAGGTTTTAGCTGAGCCGCAACAGGAGTTACAATAGTCTGTAGTTCGGAGTTAATAATACTCTCATAGTCTCCAATTTTTACTTTCAGTGCATCCTGTCTGATCCAGTCAACTGAATCATATAAAAATTCCAGTGTTGGAAACTTCTTAAACAAAAGTCTTTGGTTGCGAATAATAGCATATCGCCCGTTTTGTTTGAAAGCAATCAACCCATCTTCCAGATTCTTAATTTCTTCGAACTCTGTATCTGCAACTTTTCCACCAAAGAAGTTGGTCAGACCATACTTGCCATCCTGTTTTACCAGCAGAAATGTCTCATTCAATACATCTACTTCTTCATACTGAACAGGTAATACAGCAAATCCGGATTCGTGCCATACCCCTACCTTGCCCTCCTGCTTTACCAGTAATAACTCACCTTCCAGCGGCTCGATGCTCTCATAGCCAAATCCAGTAATCTCTTTGCCTGTCTTGTCAACAGACCCCAATCGGTTTTGCCGATACACCAGCATTGTATTTTCCTTTACGCCATCACAAAAATACTCGGTATCAACCGAATCATATTTTGCTTCTATCTGGAGTTTTCCATTGGCATCAATAAAGCCAAACTTTTCATTTTCCTCATTGTAAACAGGAAAATACGCCAGCGGTTGTGTGGCAATACGTTTTTCAATATATGCTTTATCAAAGAAGTCGGGATAAGTAGTCAGGAAGTTTCCAAGTGGGTTATCTTCCTGTTTATACAAAGAGAAAATCCAATACCACGCTTGTTCAACATATGGACTCTTCGGATACCGCTGAATAAAGTCGTAATAAGTCTGTCGGGTATGAGATAAGGTAGAAAGTTCAAATAAGCGTCTTTCGGCTTCTCCTCTGTATGGACTGTTGGGCTCTACTTCCAGGAATTTTTCATACGACACAATATCATCATCCTGTGTCAGGAATTCAAAAAGCAGCAAATCGTATAGTTTTACCGCCTCATGTGCCTGACGGGCATCCGGATAGGTATCTAAAAACTTCTTATAGCTTTTATAGGTATTAATTCTGGATGCTTCCGCATACGCTAGTTCATTCCTCTTTTCTATCGCCTGTGCTTTTTGCAAAGCTTCCGGAAAACGATCTATAAATGACTGAAAACCTGGAATACTATTTTTACCTTCTGCAATGGCATAGGCAAGACTATCTATCTCACGTTTCTTGGCCTCAATAGCGGTTAGATCTATACCCGCCTTCTTCCATGATTTTAGAGAAGAACGTTCCGTTTGCGGATAATCAACCAATGCCTCCAGGACATAGGCGTAGGCTGAATCAAGATATATTTCAGTGTTTGTAAAAGTTGTAGTAAGAGAGGCGGTAGCTTGTGCCTGTACAGGTGAATAATGGTACAAAAAATACAAAGCATATACATATTTAGCTCCTGCATTTTTTGGTTGCTTTCGTAAAACCTTATTAAGAGACAGCCGGGCTTCTGCTGTATGGTTTTTTCTCAGCTTTTTTAAAGCAGAGGTGACACGATCTGCATATGCTGTAGAAGATATGCAAATACACACAGTTACCCACAAACAACAAAGGTATGTCTTCACGTATATGTAAAACTTTGACTATGAGGCAGAACAAAAAACTCACTTTTCTTCTGGCGTTGCAATATACAACGACCCTACCCTCTTGTGCCTAAAAATTCAGTACTTTTTTCTGCCCATGTAATAAAAAACATCATTTTTCTTCTTAGTTTTCACGAAATTCTAACCCAATTACAGAAATTCAGTTCCTATTTTATGCAATACTATGCCTAAGTGCTTTGTATACTAGTTCTCTTTAGCAGTTATTATTCCAGTTCAACAGCAAATAGCATATGGTTGTAACAAACACCTGAACACTAGGGGTTATACATTTTAAGCCATTTTCTAACCAACCTACATTCCACTTACATCTTATGAATAGTTTTCAGGCTTATTTGATTATGGGCTTTGACCATATCACAGATCTGAATGGATATGATCACATTTTATTTATTATAGCACTTTGTGCTATTTATCAGATAACGGAATGGAAACGTATTCTGGTATTAGTCACTGCATTTACCATTGGTCATTCCATTACATTGGCTGTTGCAACCCTTCAGCTTTTCACATACAGAACGGATGTAGTTGAATTTTTAATTCCTGTCACCATACTTCTTACAGCTATATTCAATCTATTTTATAAAGTTCCTAAATCTTACTCTCTCTCAAATCCGACCAAACCACAATATTCCCGTTATTTTCTGGCAATGGGTTTTGGCCTGATACATGGACTGGGCTTCTCCAACTACCTGCGTAGTCTGCTAGGCAAAGAAGAAAGTATCTGGCAACCACTGCTTGCCTTTAATATTGGCTTGGAACTTGGTCAGTTAATTATTGTTGCCATATTTGTTATTGTTGCGTCACTATTTGAACGAATCTTAAATACCAATAGACGTGACTGGAACCTTGTACTTTCAGGGGCAGTAGGCGGAATTGCCCTCATTCTCATTCAGAAAACATGGATCTTTTAAATCCTTTATACAACATAAAGGATAAAAATTTTATTCCTCGTAAAAGACATATTCTACTAATTACAAAGTACTTGGCAGTATAATTATTCGCAATACAGGAAAAAAAGTAAAATAATAGTTTGTACCTACATCAACCAGTAATCAAAAGTAGTATCTTTGAAAAACTAAAGACCTCCCATATCTCATAACCAACAAACATGAAGAAAGTAATTCTGGCAGCGGCTTTGCTGGCAAGTACAGCAGGCATGGCTCAACGTTTTGAGGAGAATCGCTCCAAATTTGAGCAGTTAGGCACCTTACTCCCTACTCCCAACACGTATCGTACAGCATCTGGTGCTCCTGGTCATGACTACTGGCAACAACGTGCCGACTATGACATGCAGATTGAGCTAAACGATGAAAAACAACAGATCACAGGTACCGAAACGATTACCTATTTCAACAACTCTCCGGATGAACTAGGCTATCTTTGGCTACAACTGGAACAAAACATATTTGACAAAAACTCAACAGCCAATCTGACCAAAACTTCTGCAATGGAAGAAAAGGTGTCTATGTACCAACTCGGTTTCATGACACTGGAACAGTTTGATGGTGGCTATAAGATCAAATATGTAAAAGACAAAGCTGGCAATGCACTGAAATATACCGTTAACGGTACCATGATGCGGATTGACCTGCCTCATGCACTGAAATCAAAAGGTTCTTTTAGCTTTTCTATTGCATGGAGTTACAATATACACGACCACAATAAACTGGCAGGAGCTCCTGGCAATGGTCGTATGGGTTATGAATATTTCGCTAAGGATAACAACTATCTGTATGAGATAGCACAGTTTTTCCCTCGCATGGCCGTCTATGACGATGTATATGGCTGGCAACACAAACAATTCCTGGGCAATGGAGAGTTTACTCTTCCTTTCGGAAATTACAAGGCATCGATTACAGTTCCGGCAGACCACATTCTGGGTGCAACAGGAGTTCTACAAAACCCAAATGAGGTATTAACAGCTACTCAGATTTCCCGTCTGCAAAAAGCTAAAACAGCTAAAACACCTGTAGTAATCGTAACTCAGGAAGAAGCTGAGGCAAACGAAAAAGACAAATCTACCACAAAGAAGACCTGGAAATTTGCAGCACAGAATGTACGTGACTTTGCATTCGCTACCTCACGTAAGTTTATCTGGGATGCTATGCAGATTACACAGGATGGCAAGCCTGTTATGTGTATGTCTTACTATCCAAAAGAAGGTAATCCTCTTTGGGGTAAATATTCTACTCAGGCAGTAGCACATACTATTCGTACCTATAGCAAACGTACTGTTTCTTATCCTTATCCAGTAGCGATTTCAGTACATGGTCCTGTAGGTGGTATGGAATACCCTATGATCTGTTTCAATGGTGGTCGTCCGGAAGCAGATGGTACCTATTCAGAACAAACCAAATATGGTCTGATCTCTGTAATTATCCACGAAGTAGGTCACAACTTCTTCCCCATGATTATCAACTCTGACGAACGTCAGTGGACATGGATGGATGAAGGGTTGAATACATTCTGCCAGTATCTGGCTGAGCAGGAATGGCAACGTGAATATCCAAGCCGTCGCGGGGAAGCCTATAAAATTGTTCCTTA
The DNA here is from genome assembly GCF_030068605.1 of Xanthocytophaga agilis. Lineage (NCBI taxonomy): Bacteria > Pseudomonadati > Bacteroidota > Cytophagia > Cytophagales > Rhodocytophagaceae > Xanthocytophaga > Xanthocytophaga agilis. The sequence goes on along the minus strand of NZ_JASJOU010000001.1, from coordinate 135,094 downwards.
TATGAGTATGGAACAAAATAAGCTGGAGCCTATCATGACTAACTCTGAACAGGTAAGTCAGCTGGGTAACAACGCATATGCAAAGCCTTCTACTGCGCTGAATATTCTTCGTGAAACAATTCTGGGACGTGATCTGTTTGACTATGCATTCAAACAATATGCTACACGCTGGGCATTCAAAAGTCCTCAACCTGCCGATTTCTTCCGTACGATGGAAGATGCATCAGGTGTGGATCTGGATTGGTTTTGGAGAGGTTGGTTCTATGGCACAGAACCTGTGGATATTGCACTGGAAGATGTAAAAGCATTCAATGCTGATACACAGAATCCGGAGAAAGAAAACCCAATCAGCAAAGCACAGGCAAACGAACAGAAGACAATCAGTCAGATTCGTAACGAAAAAGATATTCAGAAAACACTGGTTGATGAAAATCCGGAATTGAAAGATTTCTATAACTCATATGACCGCTATGCAGTAACCCCACAAAGCAAGTCACGTTATGAACAATACCAGGCTTCGTTAAGTGATGAAGAAAAGAAATTGCTTGCCTCAGGAGAAAACTTCTATAGTCTGAAACTGAAAAACAATGGTGGTTTGGTAATGCCTGTGATTCTGAAACTGGATTTTGAAGATGGCACCAATGAGATTGTTCGTATTCCTGCTGAAATCTGGCGTATGAATAATAAAGAAGTAAGCAAAGTCATTCATACTTCTAAAAAAGTAGTACAGTTTACACTAGATCCATTCCAGGAAACTGCCGATATCGATACGGATAACAATGCATTCCCATCAAAAGCTGCACCTACACGTTTTCAGTTGTTCAAACAGCAAAACCGTCGTCCAGCCAACCCTATGCAGGAAGCGCAGCAGATTCAAGGTGGTCAGCCAAGCAACCGATAAGATTGGATAAACGTAGAGTCTCTTTTATAGTTAACGCAAGCCAGAGTGGCTTGCGTTTTTTTATGTCTGGAAAAGTCAAAAAAAGTATAGTACATCAGTCTATAAATAAAAACACCTTTTGGAATTCCAAAAGGTGTTTTTAGTATAAAAAGTCTTATTCTTTTAATTTTCGTATTTATATAATTTAAGGATACTATCTACCTCATCCTTTAACTTCTCAATATCTTTGTTTGCCAAACTACCTGCTTTATAAGCACTATATACATTAGTGGGTAGTATATCCTTATACTTAGGTAGATTATGCAAAACTTCATACATCCCTAACTTAAACGCAACTCGCGCTTCAGTGTCTTCATCAAAGAAATCTTTATAAAAATCAAATTCATCAGTGTTATGAAAATACTTGTCTGCGCTCATATGCATTTATAGTTAAGTAAAGGATAATATGATCGCTAATTTATTGAAAAAATTCTTTCATACGATCAAAGAATCCTTTTTCATTTTTGGAAGGACGAGGCTGGAAATTATGAGCTGTACGGAATTTTTCCAGAATCTCACTTTCTTCGCGTGATAGCTGCTGAGGAGTCCATACATTTACATAAATTAACTGATCACCTCTGCCGTATCCATTGATGCTCCGGATTCCTTTGTCTTTCAGACGAAGGATTTTTCCACTTTGAGTACCTGCATCTATCTTTATTTTTACTTTTCCTTCGATGGTAGGTACTTCTACACTTGTTCCCAATGCAGCATCTGCAAAGTTTACATACAGATCAAATACCACATTGTCACCATCCCGTTTGAGTAATTCATTGTCTTCTTCTTCAATCAGAATCAATAGATCACCTGCTACACCACCTCTTGGAGGAACGTTACCTTTTCCAGCCATATTTAGCTGCATACCATCCGCTACTCCGGCAGGAATACGTACCGAAATAGTTTCTTCTGTCAGCTGACGACCTTCTCCATGACAAACCTCACAACGATCAGATACAATAGAGCCTTCCCCGTTACAGGTTGGACAGGTACTGGTTGAAATCATTTGTCCCAGCATGGTATTTACAGCACGACGTACCTGACCTGACCCCTGACAGGTGGAACAGGTTTTAAGTGCAGTACCACCTTTGGCTCCATTTCCACCACAGGTATTACAACTGGTATAACGCTTTACTTTTATTTTTTTCTCAATACCGTTAGCTACTTCTTCCAGATTCAGTTTAAGCTTGATGCGCAAGCTATCTCCTTTACGGACCCGCTTGCCACCACGGCCACCTCCACCAAAGAAATCACCAAACGGACTGTCACCGAAAATATCTCCAAAACGTGAAAAAATGTCATTGACATCTGAGAAGCCTCCACCATTGAAGCCACCTCCACCATTTACGCCCTGATGCCCAAACTGGTCATACCGCTGACGCTTTTGAGCATCACTCAGCACTTCATACGCTTCAGCAGCTTCTTTAAACTTATCTTCTGCAGAAGGATCATCCGGATTTTTGTCGGGGTGATATTTGATAGCTAACTTACGATAAGCCTTTTTTATCTCCTCTTCCGAAGCAGTCTTACTTACTCCCAGTATGTCGTAATAATCTCGTTTTGTCATGGGTTAAGATATATATTGAAACGTAAACCAGGGATAAGAAGACCTTTCCCTACGTTACTTCTCCATTGATTATGATTCTTAGTTACCTACAATTACTTTGGCAAAGCGGATAATCTTCTCTTTCAGAGAATATCCTTTCTCTACTTCATCCACTACTTTACCCTTTAGATCTTCAGTAGGAGCTGGAATTTGGGTAATTGCTTCATGAGTTTCCCCATTAAACTCTTTCCCGATTGCTTCCATTGGCTTCAGACCACGTTGTTCAAGTGTTTTATACAGTTTATGGTAGATAAGTTGTACACCTTCCTTCACAGAATTGATATCCTGTGCTTTTTCTATTGATTTCAAAGCTCTTTCAAAATCATCCAGAACAGGTATAATGGCCAAAATGACACCCTCTTCGGCAGTTTGCTGAAATTCTATTTTTTCTTTGGCAGTCCGACGACGGAAGTTCTCAAAGTCTGCCAGCAAACGCAGATATTTATCTTTGATTTCGGCAACCTGTGCATCAGCCGATGGAGTATCTGTTGCTGCGGCTTGCGTTTCCTGAGTCTCTGTTGTTTCTTCGTTCAGATCTACAGGAGTTTCAGATTCGTGCTGGTTTGTACCTTGATTTGATTCGTTTTGCATACCTATTCAAATAATTTAAGAAGTCATTATGAAAAATCAGGCGCTATCTACCCTGATAGAGAAGCTACCTGAATGCAATGTCAGCAGTTCAAGAATATTGCCAATTACATTGCGCCCACAAAAATATGACATTTTGTCGGATTTATGTAATAGTATTCCAACAGAAACCGGCTAACTTTTGACAAAAACAGCAGAATGTCGTTTTTTAGTTTTTCTGGAGGGATAAAAAAATAACTACTTATCCAAACTTTACTTTTATATCCTGATTATCACTAATATATCCGCATAAATTAGTATGCATAGTCCTAAGAGAAATAATTAAAATACAATATTTAAATCCAAGAATTCCATTCTTCACCCAAACCAATTAACATTTTTTTGCTTACTTTGCAGATATGGAGAACCGCTGGATCATTAAGTCAACCCCTTCTGAAGAAACTATACAGTCTCTGACTACGGCTATCAATGTTAGCCGTGCATCCGCCCAATTATTGACTCAGCGTGGCATTAGTGAATTCGAGAAGGCTAAGTTGTTTTTCCGGCCTTCATTATCTCATCTGCATGACCCTTTTATCATGCAGGATATGGACAAAGCAGTTAAAAGACTGGAGCAGGCCATAGGTAATAATGAATCCATCATGGTGTATGGAGACTATGATGTGGATGGTACGACCTCTGTCGCGATAGTATATGGATTTCTCCAACAATTTCACTCCAATCTATCTTTTTACATTCCGGATCGTTATAATGAAGGCTATGGAGTTTCCCGGCAAGGTATTGATTATGCACATAAAACAGGTGTTTCACTGATTATCTGTCTGGATTGTGGAATTAAATCAGGAGAGTTGGTCAGTTATGCTCAAACATTGGGGATCGACTTTATTATCTGTGATCACCACCGCCCGGATGATACACTTCCAACAGCAGTGGCAATCCTCAATCCCAAACGTCTGGATTGCCCTTATCCTTACAAAGAATTATCGGGTTGTGGTATTGGGTTTAAGTTTTTACAAGCTTTTTGTCAACGAAATGACCTATCGCTGGAAGAACGACTTTATCCATTCCTGGATCTGGTGGTTGTCAGTATTGCAGCCGACCTGGTTTCGATAACAGGTGAAAACCGTGTAATGGCTCACTTTGGACTTAAACAACTTAACTACAATCCACGTCCGGGACTAAAAGCACTGACACGAATAGCAGGATTTGAAAAGGAGCTGGATATTACCAATATTGTCTTTGGAATAGGTCCCCGTATCAATGCAGCCGGACGTATCGCCCATGCCCATGCAGCTGTCAATCTGTTACTTGCACACTCTGAAGCAGAGGCAGAACAATATGCCAAAGAAATTAATGTTAATAATCGCGACAGACAAGGATACGATATACATACTACCAAGGAAGCCCTGGCGATGATTGAAGAGGATGAGACATTGCGGCTATCCAAAAGTACTGTATTGTTTAAAAGTGACTGGCATAAAGGAGTTATTGGCATTGTAGCCTCGCGTTGTGTTGAAAAATATTATCGTCCTACCATCATTCTTACAGAATCCCATGAGATTGTCTCAGGATCTGCCCGTTCTGTGCCAGGTTTTGATGTATATGAGGCCATTGCCGAATGTGCTGACTTGCTGGAACAATTTGGAGGACATACCTATGCAGCCGGTTTAACTCTGAAACGGGAGAATGTGGAAGCGTTTCGGGAACGTTTTGAAACAATTGTTGCTCAACGTATTACAGCCGAGCAATTAATACCACAGATTGAAATTGATTTAAAATTGCATCTGCGGGATATCAACTTCAAGTTTTATAATATCATTAAGCAAATGGAGCCATTTGGCCCTGAAAATATGCGTCCGGTATTTATGTCCGAACCTGTGTATGCAGATAATGTACGTATACTCAAAGACGTTCACTTGAAAATGAGTGTATTCCAGGAAGGCACTTCCTACATTGATGCCATTGGATTTGGCATGTCTCAGTTGCATCTGGACAAAGTCACCGAAGGTAAACCATTCCGTATCTGTTACCAGATTGTTGAAAACAACTACCGTGGCAATCAGACTCTGCAGCTTCTGATCAAAGATATTAAGGCTTTTTAGTATTGTATTAGCCTCATATCTGATGGATTGGAACAAAATTTGTAGCTCCCCAAAACAATATTCTATCTTAGGCTTCTTCTTAAGAAAAGGCTGAAATGGTTCAACGAAAGCTGAACATTGTATTTAAACTGAAAAATGCTTCTTCGCTCTGAAAATTTACTAAAGAAATATGGAGCCCGTATTGTAGCCAACAATGTCTCAGTACAGGTACAACAAGGTGAAATCATTGGTCTTCTGGGTCCGAATGGTGCAGGAAAAACAACTACCTTTTATATGATTGTAGGGTTGATTAAACCCAATGAAGGCACTATCTACCTGGATGATGAGGATATTACTCATTTACCCATGTATCAGCGAGCTCGTAGGGGATTAGGATATCTGGCACAGGAGGCATCCGTATTCAGAACACTTACTGTCGAAGAAAATATTATGGCGGTACTGGAAATGACCGATTTACCCAAAGCTGCCCGTAAAGAGAAGACAGAGGAAATGCTGGAAGAATTTAGTCTTACCCATGTACGCAAAAACCTGGGACGGGTATTGTCCGGAGGAGAACGACGTCGTACGGAAATTGCCCGTGCACTGGCAGTAGATCCTAAGTTTGTACTGCTGGATGAACCTTTTGCAGGTGTTGACCCGATTGCCGTCGAAGAGATTCAGGGTATTGTGGCCAAACTCAAAACAAAGAACATAGGCATCCTTATCACAGACCACAACGTGGACGAGACCTTGTCTATTACAGACCGTGCCTATTTGCTATTTGAAGGTAAGATCCTTAAATCTGGTACTCCCGAAGACCTGGCATCTGATGAACAGGTAAGACGCGTTTATCTGGGTAAACACTTTGAATTAAAAAGAAAGATTTAACAGGTGTAAGGATATACAGGCACTGATTGGATAACGCAAAAACAATCATTGCCTGATTTTCTGTTACAATCTCTTGTCTAACATCCGTCACTGATGGAATATCTGTTGTTTCCCTTTCAGATGCCTGTAAGGCAGGATTCACTTCAAGAGAAGCTATTTCAGTCACTAACCGACTTTCCTGCTGGCATTCTCTCTGATATATTTTCTCCAGTTCTTTCCACATAGCATAGGCAACGTCAGCACGTAAACGTACCTGATCACGGTAATTCTCTTTCAATACATAGTTAGCGGCATTGTCCTTGTCTTTTTTTCTGTCAAGCACTGCCAGACGAAGATCACTGCGTTTGTATTGAATATGGATGTCCTTCCATACTGATTCAGCCTTTTTGAGTTGCTTGTTACGTTCTTTGGAAACAGGTTGAGCTTCCAGTTCGGCTTTTTGCCGAGTTGCCTGAGACAGCAGAGCGGTTAGATGGGTATGATTGGCAAGAGTTCTCTCTTCGTCTGCTTTGATGGCTTTGATTCGTTTCAGCATATGGTAAAGCTGCTCATTCAGTCGGGCCTCCTGAGCCATCAAGCGATAGTATTCTGATCTGTATTTGCGTAATGCAGAAGCTGTAGTGTGTCTTGCCATGAAATAAAAATAAAGGATAGAAAGTGATTTTTTAGTAGCTTAAAAATACTAAAAATCTCTCATATGACCAATTATTTACCCATTTACAAGCAAAACACAAACAACTGATAATCAATTATATATCAACACAAACAAGTATATCACAACAAATACTTTCTTTTATCCAGCATGCATCCGGATAGTAATGGTTTGGAGTATCGAATCTGATGAAATTTCATCTAGCGACAAGCACTCGCCACCCATTATAGCAGCCAGTTCACGGGCTTTTCCCAGTCGTAAATAATCGCTTTCGGTATCCAGTACGAGTGAAGGGATCTGTTGCTCTTTTAGTTGATTACCCAGCATCTGTATCTGGCTCCAGGGATTTCCTCCTCCGGGCAGGGGTACATTTGCTTTGCCATCACTCAGAATCACGACTAAAGGCTGCAAAGTGTCTGTGGGTATAGCATTTATTATCTCCAAAACCAACTGCAAAGCATGGGGCAAGGGAGTCCGCCCACCGGTTGGTAAACTGTGAAGAGCCTTTTCGGCTTTTTCTATACTATGGGTTGGCTCAAGTACAACCTGTGCTTCAATACCCCGAAACGCAATGACACTGACCCAGTCTCGCTGCTGATAGGCATTGGTGAGCAAGGACAGTACACTGCCTTTTACTGCTTCCATACGTCGGCTGGCAGCCATGGAACCGGAAGCATCTACCACAAAAAGGATCAGATTACCTTTTTTGTCCTCCCGTATTTTCTGATGTAAGTCATCACGCGTAATCTGCCATTCGTCCGGATTCCGGAATAAGGCTTTCTGTAACGTGGCCTCTATAGCCAGATTAGTTGGTTGCTTATCCGGAACAGACCGGATTGATTTCCCTTTCTGTATAGTATAGGTTTGATTCCTGTTTCCGTCTGTAGCATTCTGTGAAGTTTTGACGCCATTCTCAATCTGAATGTCAGGCAGACTATCAATTGGTATACTGGCAAAAACCTGTTCCTTCTCTCCTTCCTGTTCCGTTTCTGATGGGCCAGGCAAACAGTCCTCTGTCAGGCAATCATTATCGGGAGCTTGATTCTCCAAAGACTCGGAAGCGTCCGGTTTGGAATCAGAGGTTTTATTTTCTGTCGTAGATTGCGCTTGTTGCATCAGGTCATCCAGTGCCTTTTCATCCATTTTTGTATCTGACGAAAAAGGTTTCTGTCGACGTCTATGCAGTAAAACTAGTTCTGCGGCGTGTCGGATATCTTCTGGCACTACTTCAATACGCTGGGCTAAGGCTGCAAGAGTGCGTGCAGTTTTGTACATGACGATATCTGCCCGGAGGCTCACTACACCCATTTCCATACACAACTGACTAATCAGTTCCAGTAAATGATCTGGCATATGTACAGAGGTCAGTAACTGGCGGGCTGTTGTCAACTGCTTTTGCAGAGCTTGCTGGGCAATCTGCCATTGTGTTATAAAGGCAGCAGGGTCGGCATCATAGGCAATTCGTCTGCGTACTACTTCGGTTCGTTCAGTTGTATCACGAGGGGCTTCAATCTCTACCATTAATCCGAAGCGATCCAGAAACTGTGGGCGCAGATTGCCTTCTTCCGGATTCATGGTTCCAATCAATGTAAATCGTGCAGGGTGACTGACCGAAAGTCCTTCCCTTTGTACAGTGTTCACTCCCATTGCAGCAGCATCCAGTAATACATCGACCAGATGGTCTGACAAAAGATTGACTTCATCAATATACAATACACCTCTGTGTGCCGCAGCCAGCAGGCCAGGGAGGAATTTCTTTTTCCGTTCACTCAGCACTCCTTCCAGATCCAGGCTTCCTACAATACGCTCTTCTGTAGCTCCCAAAGGCAATGTAACGAAAGGCATCTCTACTTCCTGTACCAGATTGGTTTTATCCTGGCATACTTCACATGTATCCAGTAGGTGAACCGGATCACAGTTGTAGGGACAGCCTGTCACCTTAGTAATAGTGGGTGCTATTTGTGCTAACCCTCTGGCTGCTGTACTTTTGGCAGTACCCTTGTCACCTTTGATCAGCACCCCTCCTATTTCCGGATTGATGGCACAAAGCAGCAAAGCCCGTTTCAGTTTTTCCTGTCCTACTAAAGCAGCAAAAGGATAGTATGTCTGTGTATACTTCATGTATCGATAATACGCTATAAGACTGTTTTTATTTTTTGCCTGCCCATTGCTGGCCTATTACTCAACTTATCGTGTCTCATGTCTTTTGAGGAAATAAAAAAGTTTGTGTTACAAGGAGATGCTGTCCCTTAAGGGCTATTATTTGCCCCATTACTCAGAGTCCAAGCGTTTGAACCACCCATAAGGGCAAGTCGTATTTGTAACCTCTCTCAAAATACAATGTCTGAACCACCCCGCCCTTCGGGCACCCCTCCTTAGAAAGGAGGGGAGTTTACAAAGCCTTTAGTCTACATTATTCAAATACCTAAAAATCAAATACATCTATTTTTATAAATATATTTTTACAGTTCGTATGGACGGCTTTAGTAACAACAGGCTCGCCACTCCCCTCCTTTCTAAGGAGGGGTGCCCGAAGGGCGGGGTGGTTCAAGCGTCCGTTTTTTGGCACATGTTACAAAGCAGACCTGCTTAAGCTAACAGCCTTGACCAAACGTTCGAACCAGCATCTTTCTATTCAAACCAGTGCTCCCTTTTTAAAACTTTCATTTCTGAAAAAGCTATGGGACAGGATAAGATTACTCAACTCTTCCTTCCAGCAAGCCTTCACTCTGTAAATATACCTCTTGCAAGGCTTCCAGTATCTCTGGTGAGGGTTCTTTCCACATACCGCGTTGTGCAGCTTCCAGCAAACGTTCAGCAATAGCATGCAAAGCCCATGGATTACTTTGTGCAAAGAATTGCTGCATAGTAGCATCTAAGGCATACGTCTCTGCCACTTTTTCATACATCCAGTCGTCGACTACCTGTGCTGTTGCATCGTATCCGAAAAGGTAATCCACTGTAGCTGTCAGTTCCAATCCTCCTTTATACCCATGCTTCTGAATACTTTCAATCCATTTGGGATTCACCACTCTGGATCTGAATACGCGTAAGGCTTCTTCCTTTAAATCCCGGACTACTGGCCGATCCGGATTCTGACTATCACCAAAATAATGTTTTGGCTGATGTCCTGTCAGGCTGCGAATGGTAGCAATCATTCCGCCATGAAACTGCAGGTAATCGTCACTGTCAAAGATGTCATGTTCCCGGTTGTCCTGGTTATGCAACGCTACCTCTACTCCTGACAAACACTGCCGGAATTCATTTCTGGCATCTACTCCGCTTACACTTCGGGTATAGGTATATCCACCCCAGTTGACATACGCCTGAGCAAAGTCAGTTTCATTGTGCCAGTTTTTCTCATTGATCAGTGGTAAAATACCTGCCCCATAACTCCCCGGCGCAGCTCCGAAAATACGGTAGCTGGCCCGTTGCTCTGCTTCTTCTACAGGCATATCAGGAGTTTGCAGTTCTGCCAGATCCGTCAGATAATGTTTCCGTACAAAGTTTTGCTCTACAGGTTCATCCAAAGCAAGCACTTGTTGTACTGCATCATCCATGAGTTCGATCAGGTGCGGAAAGGCATCTCTGAAAAAGCCACTGATACGAATGGTTACATCTATACGTGGTCTTCCTAGTTCTGCCAATGGCACTATTTCTATCCCTGTAATTCTCCGGCTCTCTGGCTGCCATACAGGACACACACCCAATAATGCCAGAATCTCTGCCACATCATCGCCATAGGTACGCATAGCACTCGTCCCCCAGATACTGATGCCGACGTTTTCAGGATAGCGGCCTGTCTCTTTCATATGACGGTCCAGTACCTCCTTTGCCAGCTGTTGTCCCACCTGCCAGGCAGCTTGTGAAGGCAAGGCTCTGGGATCTACCGCATAAAAGTTGCGTCCAGTAGGCAAAATATGGGCCATGCCTCGTGTAGGAGCGCCACTGGGGCCGGCTGGCACATAACCTCCGGATAATCCATGTAACAGATGCGTTATCTCATCGTATGTTTGCGCCAGATTAGGTACAAGTTGCTGGCAAACAAACGTTAGCATTTTATGAATCTCTGCTGTATCCCGCAAAAACTCTACCCCAAATGTCTCAGCAATTACCTGAGGTATAGAATCAACCCGAAATCGTTCACGGTAGAGTATCTGAAACATATGTCTGCCAAGTTCCTCAATTATTTCTTGTACGTCTGCCCCTGTCACAACCGGACGCCCTGCCAGTTCTGTAAAAGCAGCAGACACAGTTTCCACCTTTTGCCCTCTGACAGCTGTAATTACGTCCCATTCCCATCCGAATAAAGCAGCCATGGCAGCAGGTAATCCGGGAGTATTGCGATTCGGCAATCGGGTCAAAGCCTGTAACATATCAATCAGGTTTTGTTCCTGAGGCATTTCTCCTAGTATATGTAACCCATTCCGTATCTGTGCTGCGCCCAGTTCACACAGATACCCATCTATATCTTCGATTAAGTGAGCAATGTCTTTCCCTCCCATTTCTGCCAATGTAACAGGCACACCTTCGGGTGTTATTTCGTCATCCCATTCGTGTACATGGTCGCCATGATCCCGCTTCAGCATCGCAGACAGGTCTTTATCCAGATTGGTTTGCCGTATTAAATCCCAGATCTGGCGTTGTAACAGTGGAAGTTTAGCAGGGTCCAGTGTTTCGACCTGATAATATTCATCTACCAGCTGCGTTAGCTGTGCCAGTTCACCATAACTATCGGCTGATGTCATAGGTGGGGTCAGATGATCCAGTATGACCGCATGAGCCCGACGTTTCGCCTGTGAGCCTTCCCCCGGATCATTGATGATAAAAGGATAAAATAAGGGTATATCTCCCAGAAAAGCATCCGGAAAACAATTTTCTGAAAGCCCAATTCCTTTGCCCGGAAGCCATTCCAGCGTCCCATGTTTGCCTACATGCACAATCGCATCAGCACCCCAACCATCCCGTAACCATCTATAAAATGCATAGTAATGATGTGTAGGTGGCAGGTCAGGTTGGTGGTAGATCGCATCCGGGTCCATGCCGTATCCACGTGGTGGTTGTAATACGACTAAGGCATTGCCTAATTCAATACCAGCCAGTGCAATATGATGATCATGTACATAGGTTTCACCAGGTGGTGGCCCCCATTGTTTCTGCATTTTTTGCTGTAAAGCCTCAGGTAGTTCTGAAAACCATTGAGCATACTGGGTAAAAGATACCTGTCCGACGGCACGTGATAATTGCTCTGTGGTGAGATAGGTTAAGTCATATGAACATCTGTCTATCAGTTCGTGAATTAATTCTGTTCCACTAGCAGGCATATGAGGTATAGTATATCCTTCTGCCTGCATAGCCTGGAGAATAGCCATCAAAGACGCTGGAGAATCCAGTCCTACCGCATTGCCAATCTGCGATGCCTTTGCATTGGAGTTTGTAAAAACAAACGCAATGCGTTTCTCTTTATTGGGTAAATGACGCAGACGGGCAAAACGAGCTGCTATACCCGCCACTCGTTCTATCCTGTCTTCAACAGGTTCGTATCCTTTGGTTTCCCTGTCTTTCTCTTTAAATGAAACTGGTACAGTGATAATGCGTCCGTCAAACTCAGGAATAGCCACATTCATAGCAGTATCCAATGGATTGAGTCCCCGGCTTGATGATTCCCAAGGGCCACGACTCATACCACTGGTAATAGCTTGCAGAATCGGTACGTTTAGCTGACGCAGAATTTCCTCTTCTCCTTGTCGCAGTTGTTCTGTTTGTATATCCCGCATGGCAAACGAAACTGTATTTACCAATACGTCGATCAGCACTTCGTTAGTATATCTGAATATATCCAGGGCATATGGCCAACCTGTACCATTGTCAACTGCTTTGAGAGAGGCTGTATAGACAGGCAGTACATTCAGGTTCCGAGCTTCCAGTGCACGAATCATGGCATCTACAAAGGACGTATTGCCGCTAAGCCAGTGTGCCCTATAGAAGGTAATGCCAATGCTAGGGAGAGCAGGATTGCGCATCTTTAACCAATCTTCTATCTCTGCATTTTCAGGGAGATCCGGATGGTAAATGCCATGTTCAGATAAAGTTACAGGAACCTCAAACCCAAAACCTGTCATCAGCAGATGATCTGACAGAAAGTACAACAGGGAGGTTAGGTTGCTATGTCCTCCTGCTTGTAAGTATGCCAGTGTTTCATGCAATATGGCTGGTGACACTGTAGACACAGCGGCAAATTCGGGATTTAGTTCACCCGTTCCGCTTATCACAATCAGGTGCTGTCCCTGCTGCTTTGCCCGACGAACCAGTTCCGCGAAACCTGGAATACTACTAGCTCTGCCATGAATACGTATGATTACAATCTGAGCGGCTCCTACTTCCCGATCCAGCAACTGAGCCATATGGGCATCACTTTTAATTGCCATCAGGTTAAGGCCTGTCGTTTTGGGAAAGTCAGCAGGTAAGTCCTGAAGTGTGCGACTTAGGGTAAGTAGATCGGTATCGGCATGGGTTAGGAATACAATTCCTCCATCGGGTGTTGCCACCTGCCCGGAACGGGTTATAGCTTCAGAACCTTTCCATGTATAGAATTGAAACACATACTCTGCCAACTCAGCGGGTGGGGTTAGAAAACTATCGGCCTTTACCATACTCTCGATGTAATCGAAAATGGCAATGATCTGCCAGTTGCTGTTGACAGAATGAAACCATACAGAGTTTCCGTCAAACAACAATGTGACCACATTAGCCAGTGTGCATGGGCCCAGACATCCACCTTTGGTCATATGGACTACATTACGTAGCTTCCGTCGTAACCATTCACTTTTATACAACTCAACCGGAATGGGAGCATAGCCTCTGTCTGTACGGCCACAGCAGCATGCATTGTAACAGTAAGACAAATGTCCTCTTCGCTGAACCAGGTTAATGGCTTTTCCATCCGGGCGCATTACCCGCTGGCGTTTTATTTCTGTCATACCATTTACAACTTATGTAAGCAAGCAATCGGATTTCAGACGTTCAAAAGCTTGCGGATAGACAGGTGACAGAGGAGGAATGAAAAGTTAGCTTGTAAAAGCTAAAGGTACAGGTATAAGCCTGCCCACATTCCAAATCACCTCATTTGACTCTGCTTTAGAGGTGGTCTAAACTAATTTAGATACCCTCTTAAACCGCGAAAGCATTATCATACTGAAAACAGGCAGGTCTCCTGACTTGTACCAATTATGCCATCCTTCCCATACAGTGTAGTATAGTGGATACTAACGCATAATCCCATAGGTTACTTACAGTTGCGCGACAGTTCGTGACTTACACACGATTCCCTATTAATCTGTTTTACACAGAACCTTTTTTCAGAGGAGAAAGAACGTCTTGATTGAAAGCAACAAATATACTGGATTTACACTAAGTAGCAGGAAAACTTTTCATTAACTAAGGACACAACCTACCGCTGCATCCATTTCCGGAAGGCAGGAGCTGTTTTCTGGCTAATGGTTAATTCAGTAGTAAAAGGAGGTACCAGATGTAGCTTAATTTTGCCGTATTCCATGCTCTGAAAGGAGTAACAGGCTGAAAGCTGTACAATGGTCTGACGGTTGACCCGAAAGAATGAACCGGGATCTAACTTATCTTCAATACTCTGAAGTGGTTCATCCACTCGATATTGGGTATTGTTAAAAGTTGCTACCCAGGTAATTCCTTGTTCCAGATAAATAAGGGCGACATGCTCCACTGCCAGCTGAATGCTTTTTTGTCCATTGGTGACTATCAGGTAAGAAAGATAAGAAGATATACTGGGTTCTGATTTTTCTACGACAGGCAATGTCTGTATTATATATCTACGTTCCTGCCAGTGGTAATAGGAAATGCTTACATAGATGATATTGCAAAAAGTTATCAGAAGTACAATGACCGGTAACTCTGTCTGCAAAAATGATTCTGTCCCAAAAACATGTTCAGGATCGATAAACCGGTATTGAAGGTAGGCAATCCCATAACTTATCAGTGAAGCACCAATAAGTCCCAGGAGTATCTGTAGTAAAAGCCTTTGTCTTTTATCGGACTGCCAGTCAATATAGCTATCGAGTTTGGCCGTAATCCAGCCTACATAACTTATAATAAGCCATGCAGCGCCAAAAGTAATGGCAAGATCACGGTAATAACTCTGTCGGCGAAGCAGCTCTACCAGTGGGCTGCTGTTAAAAGTCACCAAAAACAATGCAAAGAACGCTGCCCCGCCAATCTGCAACCACCGCTGGCGTGTCATTTTTAAAGACAGTTTATGATCAGTTTTTGGCAAAAACACAGTCTTCAATACCAGTATAGACTTCATTAGCAGTCAGAATGTATTAACATCGTAACAGGTTATTCGTTTACTGGCTTACTTTCTGTAAATTTATCTCCTACCAGATTTGGAGATACAGGTATGGAATCAGAAATTTCCGTCTTCCTTTTTCTCTCTGTCCACATATAGGATAAAGTCCTCCAGATCCATTCTACAGGGCCAAATTCATGGTATTGAAGCCACCAGTGGCTTACCAGTATCTGTACCACAAAGATAAGCAGGGCAAGTCCTGTCAAACCAACCGGATCTGCATATCCTACCCAGCCTGTTACATAGAATAAACTGAAAGCCAGAATTGTCTGACCAAAATAATTACTTAATCCCATTCTACCTACAGGTACCAGGTAGCGAAGCAAGACAGCACCTAACATCCGATGGTATAATTTAGTAAATAATGCCAGATAAAAAAGACTATGAAGCACCAGACAAGCTGATACAGGAAAAACAAGTATCACCAATCCCATCTCAGGTACTGGCAGTATCTCTTTCTTGATAGCCCAGAAAGCTATACTACCTATTACACCTGCTGTACTACCCCATATAATCCATTTTCGAAGCAATGTTTCATGCTCGGCAGGATTACGGAAAAAACCAATCTTTGCCAGCCATACTCCCAACACCATTTTCCCAAACATAGAAACTAATGTCAATGGCATATCCTGTATGAAGTTATGCAATGGATCAATGATCCAGTTTGCTCTCAGAATCTGAGGATACGACCCCTCTGTAAATGATTTGTATACAAAGGAAGATAAAGGCATTCCATCAATAGTATCAGGAGTAGTATGCACAGGCAATATGCCATTCAACAGAAAAAGTAAAGGAGTCAGGAAAACAATAAAGAACAGAGCTAATCGCAATGTGCCTTTTGCAGACAAATGACTTACTGCCAGCAAAGCTATTCCCAACAAGGCATAATGGCGTACTATATCACCAAACCAGAAGAGATAGGCATGCACACAGCCTAGCACAAACAAGATACCCATTCGTCGGGTATAAAAGGCAGTAAAGTCTATACCATACCTCTCTGCTCGTTGTTGCTGCACAAAGAACCCTGCACCAAATAACAGAGAGAAAATAGTGATAAACTTTGTATCTATCAGTACAAATAGTATATCACTAAAACCGTTTTGTATCTGTTGTTCAACTGGCCCCCATTCGGAGCGGGAAAAAGATGGGATATTCACAATCAGAATACCTACTAAAGCAAACCCTCGCAGAGCATCTATCAGTTGAATACGTTCATGCGTTTGGATGGGCTGAAAGCCGGATAATTGCATAGATATAATGGTTTAGGGTTATTCGATATGTACAGCGTGAGTTATCCACTGGACAAGTTTTTGCTGAAGAGATTCCGAGTAAGGGTATTTACTTAATTCATTCCATTCCAGAACGCAGCCAGTCGGCACCTGATGTAACATATGTTCTCCACGAGGCAAGACATAAGTCTCCAGGTGTGCTGGTATTTTATTCTGAAATACTTTTTGAAGATGTTGCAGATTATATTCAGGCCATACATAGGCATCGTACTCTGCAAATATCATCAGTGAAGGTTTTTTTAATGCTGTCAATATGTTATCATGCGAATACTTGCGGATGCGGGCCCACTGCCCTGCTTCTCCACCTGTAAAGACTTTGCCTGCAATACCCCCAATTGCCAGTTCTCTCTTTTTCCAGCGAAGTTTTCTTCGCAATCGCTTCCCCTGCATCCCCTGGCATTCATACAATCGATGATATGTCTGAATAGTTTGTGTATATACGTCAACTGATGGACCACAGAGGGACACACTAAAAGCAATATCCGGGTTACGACTCGCGGCAATCTGTGCAATCCAGCCTCCCTGGCTATGCCCTACCATACCAATAGCTTTGGGATTGATTCCAGGTAACGTAGTCAGGTATCGAAAAGCAGCATTGGCATCTTCGGCTCTTGCTAAAAAATCCTGCTTTTGCCACTTTCCAGTTGAACGTCCCATACCAGGTTTATTCAGGTATAAAACAGCAAAGCCTTTTGAAAGCAAAAGGGGCTCCATATAATACCGGTAAAAGATGGTAGAGTCTTTGAAATAATTCCCAACCAAATCCCATCCTCCGGACCCACCCAGCCAGATAAGAGCCGGAACTGGTTGGTTTATATGCCTGGGAGTAATCAGCATCCCATCCAGTTGAATAGATCCCGATGGGATCAGAACTCTTCTTACAGTTGTATCTGGTTGAGCCTGTACTGAAAATGCATTGAGAATAAGTGTGATGAAAGTAGAAAATAACAGGGTTTTCATAGATTGTAAGTGGTCTAGGGTTTCTGCAAAGAAATAAGACTTCCCACTACCTATAGATGAACCAATGGGCTAAAAAAGGCGAAGTAGAAAAACTAATCTGTGAAGTAGAATGAAGTACATATTAGTCAGGAGAGGAAATACGAACACTGCAGCAAGTATAGGGGTTAAATCATAAAATCATGAAGGCATAATAATTCAGGGAATTATATAAGCGGTAGCTGTACAGCTTATGTAGTAAGTAGTTGATATTAAGGAGAGTTACACCAGGTTACACATAGTTACACTAGCGGTTACACTTCTAAGTAGCTGTAAATAAGGTCGGTTACACTGGTTACACTTGTTTCTTATATACACGTGTATATATATAATATATATATAGTATAGAATAGGGTATATACAGTGTGCTTATACTCTCCCAGGAGTTTTGCGGATACCCAAACAGGTGTAACCCGTGTAACCTGCCTTATTATCAAATAGTTAGAGTGTAACCAGATGTGTAACTATGTGTAGCCCAGTGTAACCTATCTGAAACTAAAACTAGCTATAACTCCAAGATCACTTACTGATTGCCAGTAATTCATGTATTTCTTACTTGAAAAGTTATTACAGCAAAAGATGGTTTTCTTTTAGTAAGTAGAGGTAGTGTTCACCAATAAAAAATCCCCTGTTACAGGGATTTATATAGGTAAGCAGCAATCTATTAACTGTGCTTCACATCCATTTCCTGTGTATATATATTTTTAAATCGATCGGTTACCTGAACTTTAATCTTTGAGGCAGCAACAGAAGGTTTGGCAAAAAACAGGTGATCTGTCAGCTGAGGTTCTACCCATTTGTGTTTGGCAGGTTTGGCAGTTCCTTCATGCAGTTCTACCGACAATGGATCAAAGGCTGTTTCCTGAGTCATGGGCCCCATAGGCTTTCCATCTTCCAGCCATTCTACTTTCCAGGCAGGGTCCCAGTTCCATACGTTTACTACCACATGATCTGGCTTTTCTTTTGAGGCTCCAATGGGATACAAACGCATCTGATGATCTTTTTCATGTCCAACAGACTTGTAATACCATTCGATAGTGCTTCCATTGACTTCATACACGCCATATCCGTTTGGTGTACCATCAAAACAGACAGGACCTGTCCACCAGGCTCCACAGACTGTACCATGCACATGTTCAACCAGATTATCACCGGTCACAATCTTCTCATTAAAATGCGTATGACCTGACATAATGTGTGCTTTATAAGGCTGAAGCAGGCGATACAGTTCCTTTCTGTTAGCCACTACTCCTCCAATGGGTTCTTCTTTTGCTTTATTACGACGCGGATCACCTGTATTGGCAGGAATATGCATAAATATTACAACGGTTTTCCCAGGTTTGACCAATGCCAGATCCTGTTCCAGCCAGGCCAGTTGACGCTCTGTAAGATACCCTATGTATTTTTTGGCTGTCCCAATAAAAAACACATCATCCAGTACTACATAATGGATTTCCCCACGATTGAAAGAATAATAGGTTGGACCAAAAGTAGATTTGAATGTTTTAGCCGAATGCTCGTCTGTGCGGGCAGTCAGATCCATATCATGGTTGCCAATCACCTGAAAGAAAGGAATCCCGGTTGCTGTAACACCTTTCTGGTAATCGTCAAACAGTTCGAAGTGATCCCATACCAGATCTCCACATCCTACACCATGAAAAGGTGGCATTTGTCCGTTATTCTTTTGCTTATAGCTATCCAATAACTTGCGGGTATCCGGAACGGATTGTTGAAGAAACAGTTCGGCATCTTCTTTGGAAATCATCTGGGGATCTGCCCATACAATAAAGTTGTGACGTGTATCATCCTGAGTTAATTTTGTCAGGGTAAAAATAGCCTGAAATGCGCCATTGACGGCCTTTACAGGCTGATAAAATCGGGCTACTCCGTTTTGATTAGTGAATTCATATCCCCGGGGTGTAGCGATATATACAAACTCAGCAGAGGCATTGGATAATAATTCGTAGTTACCTTTGGCATCTGTCGTAGTGATATTGATTCCATCGGTCACAGCCACGCCTGCCAGTCCTTTTCCTTCTGCCTGTACTTTTCCCTTAATCCTTACAACGGAAATATCTGTTGTCTGTGTACCCACTTGTGGGGTGTGAGCATCCAGGGTGTGTACATACGACAGTCCGAGTCCTCCCAGACCGATTGATTTCAGAAAACTTCTTCTTTTCGTTAGCACGATGATTTAGTTTTTAAGGTTATATATGGTAGAAACATGAGTCATTCTGAGTTTTGGATGTAAAGTTGTTTATTATCTCTTTTGTCTCTCTTCCTCTAATTCCTTCGTTTTTTGCTTGCTTGTATCCATATTTGTTTATTATTCAAAACTTTCGCGTATCACACGCCATGTCACTTTTTTGCTTGTCCAAAAAAGTAACCAAAAAAGGACACTTTCTGCCGAACCTCCCCCGCGCAAAGCCAGGGGCTTTCCTCGCGGCAGAAAGATTGCCAACGCACAGCTACAACGTGCCGCGATTAAAGGTATCGTTACTCTCTTTGTAGCTTTTTTCTTTGATATTAGTCATCCTTTACTTTACTATCCAATATCTTTCTTCCCTTACCTGCTCTTACTCCCTTTTGTCCTCCTGAAAGGCTCTCTCTCCCACTGTCCTTCTGAAAGAATCTTGTGACAAATAGAGCCCTGCTTGGTTTCTGAGAGAAATAAACTCAAAATCTAAATGCTTCCGGTTTTGCCACACGTGGCCCGCCGTGACGGGAAGATTCTTCCAGAAGGACAGAGAGAGAACACTCTTTTCATAAGTATAGAGAAGAGCGTTTCTCAGGTTATATTTTCCTTATGATTCTTATTTCTCCCACCAGACTTTGGTATTGATATTATCGCCTCCCATCTTTTCTACAGCGATCTTGTAGTTGGCAGCATTGTTTGTCTGTACAGTAGTCGGGTATCGAAACCGAACTGGCATAATGCCATTGTTTCGCATGTCTTCTCCTTTAGGCAATTTAGGCAAGCCAGTGCGTCGATATTCAAACCACTGCTGATAATCATTAAAGAATAAGGCATAATACTTCTGGAGCATAATCCTATCTAATGTGCCATCGTATTGAGTGTATTCATTGGCAAAATAATCCGCTGGTAAAACAGCTCCCCATTGTTCAATAGCAGCTTTCACTCCATTTTCATAATGTATCTGAGCATCTTCGCCAAAAATTTCTTTCTGAGCCAATTCCGCTTTGATAAATTCTACCTCAGCATAGGTCATCATTACGGATTGCATAGGCCCAACATCCGTTTTTACCAGATTTACATTTAAATTGGAAGGCAAAAAGTCAAATTGCGACTCACCTCCTGCATACCCACTCGGGATGCCTTTGTAACCAATAGTGGTTTTCCCATCACTACTCCGGGCCTGCGTCAAAAATATAGGACGACGTGGATCATTGAACTGATTGAGATTGTCCACAAAGAATTCTGCCGCAGCGCGTGCATTGGTAAAGTCTACGGCACGTCCCCACGGTGATACGTTGGGTGTCACACCTGTAATTTTCAGCACAGCGGCTTCTGTGTTTTTGGTAAATACCGGATAGGTATCCGGATTGCTCAACATGGTGACAAGGGCAGCTTGTACAGTTTCAGGATTACGTTTCATTACCCGAAGCAGTAGGCGCAGGCGCAATGAATTACAAAACCGCTGCCAGTTCGAAACATTGTTAGCATACAGAATATCCGTTCCATAGATCATTGACCGGGAAGGATCAAACAAGCCATTGGCAGTTTCCAGGTCTTTAAGTATGGTAGTATAAATATACTCCTGTGTGTCAAAGGCTGGCTGAAAAATTTTCTCTTCTCCTTTGCCCGCTTCCGTCATTGGAACGTCCCCAAACCCATCCGTAAGCAGTGAATACACCCAGGCATTTAATATCAAAGCAATCGCCTGATAATTAGGATCTTCTGCAACTACAGCGGCAGTCTGCATTTCCCGGATATTTGTAATCCAGCGATAGTATGTGTTCCAGGTAGAACCACCTGCATTTTCACTGATATCATAGCGATGAACACCTCCGGATACACTTGGAAAGGGTAACGAAACCTGTAAAAGATCAAACGTAAACTCATCCGAACGAAGTGTATTAAAACTAGCCATCTCATAGATAATCGGATTCAAGAGGGTACCAGGACTAATTTTTTCAATACGGTTAGGATCTGTATTAATCTCATCAAAATTGCCGGTACAGGCACTGAGTAACCATCCTGTCAGAATGGTTAATGCAATGATAAATTTTTGTATGGAATGTGGTCGTTGTCTGTTCATACTAGTTTGCATAAAGGATCTATTGAAAATCTGTTCTATAGGATATCAATCAGATCATCAGAATTTGAGTGTAAGATTCATTCCGTAAGTTCTTGTAGAAGGCATCTGGCCCATTTCAATTCCAGGCAGTATGGTTGCTCCATTCAAAGCAGCTGTTTCCGGATCGAACATTGGGAAGTTGGTGATCATCAGCAGATCACGTCCATAGAATGCAATGCTGGCCTGTTCAAAGATCCTGGAACGTTGTAACAATACTTTAGGCAAACTATATTCAAGTCTTGCCTCACGTAACTTGATATAAGAAGCATCGAAAGAATTGGATTCCACGTTTGCCCGCCGATAATAATCTGCATAGTAATCTCCCACTGTAACCTTTTTGGTATTGGCGGTATATGTACCATCTCCATTATCTACCACACCCTCTCCAATAATGTATCCTTCTTCACGACCTCTCAGTGTGTGTTTTAGCTTACCTTGTTCCGTCATTTTATGATGTGTCTGAGAATATACAATACCTCCATATTGTCCATCTACCAGCACACTAAACCGGAAATTTTTGAAGGTAAGCGTATTTTGGATCCCACCCTTCCAGTCTGCATAGGCATTACCTATATACTGTATCTCTACCGGGCGAGCAGGAAGACCATCTTTCGTATAGATTATTTGTCCGTCAGGCGATCTCATAAATCCAAATCCGTAAATATCGCCGGTAGTACCACCTTTACGTGCAATAATGGTAGCATTTCCACCCGTTCCGATCACCTGTTGATCTGTCATCCCTTCTGCCAGTTCCAATACCTTGTTTCTGTTTATGGCCCAAGTCAGTGTAATATCCCATTTCAGTTGTGTATGATCCAACGGTCTGCCACTCAATACAAGTTCTACACCCTGATTACGCACTTTACCTGCATTCAACACGGCTTTGGTATAACCGGTAGTAGGATCAAGCGGAACATCCAGAATCTGGTTTCTCGTACTATTCTGATATAATGTAAAGTCCAGACCCAGACGACGATTAAACATAAAGTACTCTAATCCTACCTCATAACTGGTGGTAATCTCCGGTTTAAAATCTACGTTAAAGAGCGTTGTAGACAACGATCCGGAACCAGGAAAATCACTCTGTCCATAGTATTTACGGGTTTTATAAGGGTCAGTATCATTACCCACCTGAGCTGCTGACAAACGTAGCTTGGCAAACGAAACCGCTGCTGGCAGATGTAACAGATCGCTTAGAATAAAGCTGGTACTAATGGATGGATAGAAAAAGGAATTGTTTTGTGAAGGCAATGTAGACGACCAGTCATTTCGTCCTGTTACATCTACAAAAATTTTCTCATCATACGAAAACGATGCCAATCCATACAGACTATTAACCCTACGAACAGAATTATTGGTAGTCATCAATGGCTGGTTCACCCCATTGGAAAGTTTGTATACACCAGGAATCACCAAGCCATCTACAGATCCATTCACATTACGATATCGTTGATTCCGGATATTGCCACCGATAGAAGCTGTTAGTGCAATACGATTTCCTAGCTTCTCTTTATAGGTAATAAGCGCGTCTGTATTTACTTCAGAACTTAAGATAGTTTGTTGCTTGAAATACCCTCTCTGAAAGTTAGCTGTACTATAAGGTCTGCGCTGTTCTCTGTCCTCATCACTTAGATCTATAGCGGATCGCACTAGTAGTTCCAATTTATCGGACAATGTATAAGTGGCTGACATATTGCCAACTACTGTGTTATTATTCAGTGAGTTGGTCATTTCATAGGCAATCAGGTATGGGTTATCGATATACGAACTAAAAGGATGTATCTGGTCTACCTGTTCTTTTCCTGTCTTCCAGCGTGGCTTATACCAGTTCAGATCCACATTCGGGTTCTGGAAGATCATAAAATAGGCAATTGCTTGGTTATTATATCCGGTTGCAGGCAAATTGTCGCTGGACTTATGGGTATAGTTTACTTTTGATGAAATCTTTAACCGTTCGGATATTTTATAGTTTACACTCAATGCCGCTGTGATTCTTTCGAAACCTGTATTAGGCATGATCCATTCATTTTTGGAATGAGTTACAGATGCACGCACAGAACCTTTGTCATTCGCTCCTTCCAGAGCCACATTGTTGGTTAATGTATAGCCTGTTTTCCAGAAGTCTTTGATATTATTTTTATAGGGTCTCCAAGGTTGCCGCTCAGCTGATTGACCTTCTAATGTAGGATCATACTGAAAATAGCTCTGTCCATTAAAAGCAGGTCCGAAAGCACTACTGGTTCCACTTGTACTAGCGCCATCAGCAGAAGCCCCATACGAATAATACAAATCTGATGCAGGACTCATTGTCTTGCCAGTACCTTGTCCATATTCATATTGATATTCAGGCCATTTTAAAACACTATTAAAGCTAAGGTTAGAGTTAACTGTAATCCCTACTCCTTTCTCTTTACGGGAACCAGACTTCGTAGTAATAATCAATGCCCCATTGGCAGCCCGTGAACCATATAAGGCTGTGGCACTGGCACCTTTCAGTACAGTGATACTTTCAATATCATCCGGGTTAATATCAGCAATGCCATTCCCAAAGTCAATAGGCACATCATTACCAGAACCTGCACCATACGCATCTGTCACACCGGATGTGGTCATTCCACTACTCATCGGTACCCCATCCAATACAATCAATGCATTGTTTTTGCTGGGGTCCATCGAATTGTCACCTCTGAGTTTTACCCGTACTGAGTTAACAGGACCAGACCCGGGAGATACTAATGTCAAACCAGCTACCTTTCCAGACAATGCATTTACAAAGTTGTTGGAACGGGCATCATTTATCGCTTCACTGTTCAATGTTTGGGTAGCATACCCTAATGCTTTCTCTTCCCGTTTAATCCCCAAAGCAGTTACAACTACTTCATTCAGGCTATTGTTATTCGCTACCAGACGAACGTTGATTGTATTCTGAGATCCTACTGCAACTTCTGTAGACTGGTATCCTATATAGGAGAATAGAAGTGCCAAAGCATTTTCTGGTACAGTAATCGAATATTCGCCTTTTACATCTGTCAGTGTTCCACTTACAGTCCCTTTCACTACGACACTGGCCCCTGGTAATGGTTGTCCTTCTTCGTCTGTGACTTGTCCACGTATTACACGGGATTCTTTCTCTGTATTCTGGGTTTTGTGTTCCTGAGGCGAAATCACAATAGATTGTCCTACTACCCGATACGTCAGGTTTGTATTTTGAAGAATCCGGGTTAGTATTTTGGCAAGCGATTGGTTTTGCTCCTGAATACTTACCAGCCCAGTCCGCTCTAGTGTCTGATCATTGTAGATAAATGTATAGGAGGTCTTTTTCTCAATCTCACTTAAAGCCTGCTTAAGTGAAACCTGTTGCAGAGTAATAGTTATCAACCCGGTAGGCTCCTGATTTTTTTGTGACGTACTATTTTTTGCAAAGCCCTGTGTGTTCAATTTCTGAGATACCTGAGTTGCAGCAATTTGATGGCTCTGTGTCTGTAATGTCATTCCCTTGCCTGTGATGGCAATATGACTGCTGAAAATACCCAGAAGTACGGCTATTCCCATGTTTCTACCTCTGGGCATAGAGATACCGAAACACATCCCGATTGCGGGAAGATAATTTTTTTTCATACTTTTGATCGTTTTTAATGGCTGTGAAGGGTTATTAAAAATAGGTTGTTGGTTTTATCAGGCACCATACCTGATTAGCCAGCCGCGTTTCTTTCGAAGCCGGATCTGTTCCAGCAGATCCGGTCTTCTTATTGACACGCGTTTCCTCTAAGCGTTATTGTTTTTCCATTCTGCTGATAACTGAGGTTTGTAGTAATAGATAATAGTTCCAATGTTTGTTGCAATGTTAGCTGGTTGAAGGTGGCTGTAAAATGACAGGAATACAAAGCCGGATTGTCAATCACAATAGATACATCATACCACCGCTCCAGTTGAGCTACAATCTCGGCAATAGGTGTATCTCTGAATATCAGACGTTTATTTTGCCAGCTACGTATAGTTGACAGATCTACTTTGCGAGTCTGAACGGAATGGTGAGTATTATCATAAATCAGTTCATCACCCGGAAGTAATTGCTCTAATTCAGCTTGTACACTATCTACAACCCGCACCTTTCCGGTAGCCACAGTTACATGGGTAGAGCCGTAATTGCTTCCCATTGAGTTACGATAAGCCTGCACATTAAAGGATGTACCCAGCACCTGTGTAGTTAGCGATGAAGTCACCACACGAAAGGGCCTTTTCTTATCAGGTGTCACTTCAAAAAAAGCTTCTCCTTCCAGGTATATAGTTCTCTCCTGAGCAAAGGAGTTTGTATTGTACTTTATGCGACTTTCGACATTCAGATATACCATGCTCCCATCTGGCAGAGCAACTTTTTCCTGCTGTTTCCGGCCTGTTTCTTTCTTCATCCAGACAACTTTTTCCTGTTCAGAAGCCTGTGCTCCTATTTTCCATATGTAGAGTCCGCCAAATACAAATCCTGCTAGTACAGCAGCCAAAGCCAGTATCTTTTTGTATGAGAGCTTCCTGCTTACAGATTTCATTGCTTTCTGAGTAGCATCTTTAGTCACAGACACAGAATCAGTTTCAACCCTGACAGATTCTTCCCAATCTGTTATTTTATCTGACAAACGTTTATAGCCTTTATCAGAAACGTCATAGGTTGTTTCCTCTAGTCTGATGGTTTCAAAATAGTCTTTAAGAGCGTCAAACAAAGCTTCACTCTCGGGTTCACTGGCAAGCCACTGGCGAATTTCGACTTCCTCTTTTGGAGAACTCTTCCCATGCCAGTATCTGAGCAGTCTTTCAAAATTTTCTTCTTTCCACATAATTGTTTATTCACACCTATGAGAGAAAAAGAAGGTCCTTCCCCTGAGAAAACAGGTTAAGAAATCATTAAGAAAATGTTATCTGCAATCAGGGTAAATGCAGATTCGAGAGCGGTTATTTGCTCTTTTGATAGGTCTTCCGGAGAAAATCAATAGATTTAGACAATCGGTATTCAATTGTTTTTTCGGATAATTCCATGGCTTGTGCAATTTCAGCATATTTTAGCCCGGAAAGTTTTAAACGCAGGATAAGCCGATCGGGCTCAGGCAATTGATTGATCAGTGAGTCAATGTGAAAATCCAGTTCATGGAACAACAGAGCTTCCAGCGGATTATAATACTCGGCTTGTGTATTTTCAAATTCATCAGCTAACGGCTGATATATGTTCTCTTTCCGGACATAAAGCAGCGCCTGATTTCGAACCATACTATACAGGTAAGCCCTCAACGTTGTTTGAATAGTTAAAGACTCTCGTTTCTGCCACAATAGCAAAAACACATCCGAAACCACTTCTTCTGCCAGATCAGGACTCTTTACAATCTGGCAGGCAAAGTCACACAGTCGATGGTAGAAATGCCCATACAACTTATCAAGCGCAAGGCGATCTCCCTGGCGCATTCTATCAAACAACTCATTGAGGTAAGTCGATTCCATGCAATAAAAAAGCAAAACTAAAGCATCCTTTGCCATCCTTCTCCAAGAGTTGTGTTATGAAATCATTAAATTGACAAAGGAAATATAGCAGATACTACAAGTTTGGATTGTATGTATTACACACCTATATTCAAAACCCAAACAGAACCAATTGACTAATTCTATTTTTAACCACACACCATAATGAAAAAAATAGCCCACATACTTTTGGGAAGAGAGAAGCTGATTACTCCTACAGAAAAAGTATTACAACCACTACCACACAAAGATTTCCGGTTTGCCAGCCCTTTTATCCTTTTACATCATGGAGGACCTGACACCATTCCACCAGGCTCTGAGAATCGCATTCATCCTCATCCACACAGAGGTTTTGCACCAGTTAGCTATATTTTGCAAGGACAGTTTCATCATAAAGACAGTACAGGTAATGACCAGATACTGAATGCAGGCGATGTGCAGTGGATGTTTGCAGGCAAAGGCATTCTGCATAGTGAGGGTCCATCAGAACACATCCATCACAATGGAGGTACTAATGAAATGGTACAGTTATGGATCAATGTTCCGGTTTCACATAAATGGGATGAGCCTCGTTACCAATATGCCGCGAAAGAAGCAATGCCACCTATCTTTGAAGAAGAAGGTATTGATATCAGGCTGGTTAGTGGTACACTGGATAATCAGACAGGTCCTATCACCATTTCTTACACGCCTATTACTTCCGCCATGGGCACAATACGGGCAGGCAAAACAATCCAGATTCCTGTTGTAAGCGGGTACTGGACTTTGGTATATATCATGTATGGTAGTATACTGATCGATGATACAACCACTATAGATAAACATAACCTTATTATTTTTGAAAAGGAAGGAGATGTATTTTCTTTGACTGCCCATACAGATGCTATCATTCTCTTCTTGTCAGGTGAACCTATCGACGAACCTGTTGCAGCAAAAGATAACTTTGTCATGACGACAATGGCAGAGGTAGATCAGGCCATAGAAGATTATAAGAACGGATTATTTGGTACACTGGATTATTGATTTTCATTTATTTACCCACTGCTGATGAATATTGTCAAAGCACAGATCAGAAAAGATCATTTCTCAACCACCATTCAGTCTGGCAGCAACAACCAGATCATGGCCGACGAGCCAATGGATGTGGGTGGTATGAACACAGGATTTTCTCCAGGTGAGTTGTTATGTGCCTCTCTGGCTGCCTGTATAACCATTACCCTCCGCATGTATGCAGATCGTAAACAATGGCCACTGGAACATGCAGATGTGCAGGTAACACTGTTACGTGACACTCATCTAAATACCACCTCTATGCAAAGTAGTATCCGCCTGACAGGTAACCTGACAGACGAACAAAAGCAACGGTTGCTGGAGATAGGAGACCGTTGCTCTATTCACAAAATATTAACACATCCTATTCATATTCATACTGTACTGGAAGAGGATAACAGTATTTAACCCAGTCTCACTATGTCTGACACAGCCTATTCTATTCGAAATAACGAAACAAACATGCAGTTTGAAATAGAAGTCGATGGTGAGATAGCCTCTATGTCGTATCGTTTCTATAAGGACAGCATTGCCTTTATGCATACAACAGTTCCTAAGGCATTGGAAGGAAAAGGTATTGCCAGTGCATTGGCCAAAGGCGCATTTGCGTATGCCCAGAAGCATCATAAGCCTGTGATGGTCTATTGCCCATTTGTAACAGAGTTTATCAAAAAGCATCCGGAGTATCAGCAACAGCTTGATCCGGGTTATCATAAACAATAACAACCTTTTAATCGTAACACACCACAAAATCTATATACTATGGCAGAAATAAAGTTAGAACTGAACGAGCGCAAACACGGTTCCTTTAATTTATATGATGAGGGCAAAAAAATCGGAGAAATGGTCATTAGCATTTCCGGAACAAATCTTACTGTTTACCATACAGAAGTAGATCCTGCAGAATCCGGAAAGGGTTATGCCAAACAATTACTTGACACCATGGTAGCCTATGTTCGCGAAAATAATCTGCAAGTGATTCCTTTATGCCCGTATGTGCATGCACAATTCAAAAGACACCCGGAAGAGTATGCTGACATATGGAATAAACAAACAGCCTAAATAATAAATACCTATCGTTTATAGTTAGTAAAATGGATTTCAAAGCTATTTTGTGCCTTTGAAATCCATTTTCTTTGTAAAAACGCAGTCTTTCATCCGTTTTCCTATACAAATCATTCAATACAGATCGGTTTGGGAAATAGAATATTTTTTTAGTACTTTGGTAAGTTTCTTTATTTCTATTCAGGAAGTAACAAGACACTGAGCAACACTAGTATTCGCCTCTGTAAAGCAAGCAATTCATTACAACCCATGGAACTATTCAACAGCATTCTTACCTGGATTATGAAAAAGCGTATCAGTCAGATAGAGCTTTTCATGATGTATCCCCATGATACCCAGCAGGAACAGTTTGTCAATCTGATAAATCAGGCTCGAGATACGGAGTGGGGTCAGAAATATGATTATGATTCTATTCATTCTATCGAAGATTTTCAGCAACGTGTACCTGTATCGTCCTATGAGGATTTGTATCCGTATATTGAACGATTGATGCGTGGAGAGCAAAATCTTTTATGGCCTTCTGAAATTACATGGTTTGCCAAGTCTTCAGGGACCACCAATGCCCGTAGTAAATTCATACCTGTTTCTCAGGAAGCACTGGAAGCCTGCCACTTTAAAGGTGGTAAAGATATGATGACCATCTTTGTCAATAACAAACCTGACACCAAAGTATTTATGGGAAAAGGATTGTCTATTGGAGGTAGTTATCAAACCAACGAACGTAATCCTGAATCATTCTATGGAGATGTGTCAGCTGTTATCATGAAAAACCTGCCTATCTGGGCTCAGTTTATTCGTACTCCTGGTTTGGACATCGCTCTGATGAATGAATGGGAAGAGAAAATTGAACGGATGGCTCAAGTGACTATGGATGAGAATGTGACCAGTATTTTGGGCGTTCCCACCTGGACCATTGTGCTGATACGTCGTATATTAGAGTTAAAAGGTAAAAAGAACATTCTGGAGGTATGGCCAAATCTGGAACTGTTTGCTCATGGAGCAGTGGCCTTTGATCCTTACCGGGATTTATTTAATAAAGAACTAGTATCTTCGGCGTCCATGAGTTACCTGGAGCTTTACAATGCTTCTGAGGGCTTTTTTGGTATTCAGGATCGCTTAGGATCAAATGACATGCTGCTTATGCTGGATTATGGAGTCTTCTACGAATTTATTCCACTGGAAGAAATTGAAAATCCGTATCCCAAAGCACTTACTCTAAGCCAGGTAGAATTAAATAAGAACTATGCAATGGTTATTTCTACCAATGCAGGACTGTGGCGTTATCTGATTGGCGATACAGTCAAGTTCACTACTGTAAATCCGTATCGTATACGTATCACAGGACGAGTAAAACATTTTATTAATGCCTTTGGAGAAGAAGTAATTATCGAAAATGCAGAAGCTGCCATCACAAAAGCAAGCGAAGCAACAGATGCCCTGATCCGAAACTTTACCGCTGCTCCTGTCTATATGACAGAAACAGGGAAAGGCGGACATGAATGGGCTATAGAGTTTGAAAAAGAGCCTGAAGATCTGGAAAAATTCACAAAGATTTTAGATGACACACTTCGTAGCATCAATTCAGATTACGATGCCAAACGCTATCAGGATATGGCATTACAAATGCCAATTGTACACAGCCTGCCTGAAGGTACATTTTATAACTGGATGAAGAAAAGAGGAAAGTTGGGAGGTCAACACAAAGTACCTAGATTATCCAATAATCGTGAATATATTGAAGAGGTTCTGGAAATGGTGAATGAAATAGCTTAATACTTAGTCCCAGAACTATTGTAAACAAGAAAGGAGAAGCGGTTAGTAGCTTCTCCTTTCTTGTTTACAATAGTAGAGGTAAAGATATTGAACTCTTTGGAACGAACAAAATAAACCAGACAGCACTTAGTAGTCCTGCAATGGAAGATCTGTTTAGTACAGCAATTTGAGAAAGGTTGATGTATACAAAACCACTTCTTAATAAAAAATAAAGACTGTATTAATCACTTAATACAGTCTTCAAAAAGCAATATATCCGATTTCCTATGCACTGACAGGAAGAGGTATTCGTTGTGTTCTTTCCTTTAAGAGTGCTATTACTTCATCATCAGAAGAAAATGCATTATTTACATTTACAAAGTATGTTGCTAGTTTGTCATATCGTTTTCTCATCAGCAATGAGAAAATCCCCAGAAACTCAATATTTTCAAAGACAATAGCTTGATTAGCCGAATATTTATCCAGGTTTTTCAGGAAAAATGTGGGGTGCTCAGTCCAGTGCATAGCAGGGCGAAAATGATGACTCGCATGATAGCCATCATTCCAGCATTTTTTATTGTATTTGGTATTAATACAAGTCACACTATTTTTGAAAGGATTACCCGGATCAGCCGCATCCAGAAATGCATGTTGTGTCCAGTTTCCTATCATTTGAATAATACGGGTTACCAGAAAAGGTATGATAAATACTACAACCACAGCCTGCCAGCGCACAAACCAAAGCCCAATACACAAAATAAAAAACACAGCCTCTCCTGTAATAGCCCTACGCATCAGACTCCGGCGCTTTTTCTGTTTGAAATAGTCAACCAGTTCAAATATCCCCAAGAATAAAAAGTTAGCCAGATATTTAAGGAAACTACGAAGACTATCCCGCTGATAAAACATCGTACTACTTTTATCGTCTTCCAGATTGTTTTCAGAATGGTGCATACCAATATGGTGACTAAAATACGTTTCAGGAGACTGTCCAAAAAAAGGAGCAACTACCCAAGGAAGATAATGATTAAGCCAGTTATATTCTTTCTTAAACAAAGGCCGATGGCTAACACAATGCAGCATTAATCCAAAAGGACCTTTGTACCTGATATGACAAAAATAGTAATAAACAACTACCAGACTCCACCATACCCACCCTGTAATAAATGGCATAAAAAGCAAAATGCCAACAGGTATCAAAGTTAAACTGATGTTTAAAGTCAGGTAAGCAAAAGGAAGATTTCTCTCATCAGCCAGAAGCCGAAGAAAAAAGCGATCCAATAGAGTATAATTGTCTTTAGGTATAAAAATGGGATCGTTTAGGTTGGTCAGTGTGCGCATAAAGTAAAGAAGTTTTGATAGCTAAGTCTGAAAAAATGGCATTAGTCTGATACATACCAAAACTGGCCGATTCCTCTTATCTGCTCATCAAGAGCAAGTTTAGCGAAAATAAAAAAGTATTCTATTACTTTCTAACGAATAGAATACTTTTTAAACATACTTTAAGCCAAAAATAAATACTACAGGCATTAGAATCCTTCTAAAACAGAAGAGTTTCCAGATCAGCGACTACCTACTTACTGCATGGCAAAACTATCCGTATTTGTATATCTCATTAGTTCTGCATAGTCCTGAGGACAGGTATCTATATCTAAAAGGCTCCCTTTCGGCACATAAGGATAGATTTCGTCATACCGCTTTACCAGATTCATAAATACTCGCCTGCTCAAATGTCTGCGGGTAATCTGTGAAGGTTCTTTTAATCCGGCAGCAGCCATTAACTCAACGAAACTTTCTACTGTGAGCTGATGGTAGTTGGCAACACGTACTTGTTTATTCTCTACCACTAAACCTTTAACTAATTCGGGATCTTGTGTAGCAACTCCTGTAGGACATTTGTTATTATTACATTCCAAAGCCTGAATACAACCCAATGCCATCATCATAGCACGAGCACTATAACAGGCATCTGCACCCAAGGCCATAGCCCGTACCATATCAAATCCACTGATTACTTTACCTGCAGCCAGAATCGTAATATGCTTCTTCAGGTCAAATCCCATTAAGGTATCATACACAAACGCCAAGGCTTCTTTGAATGGCATTCCCACATAATTCGAAAATTCCAGTGGCGCTGCTCCTGTTCCCCCCTCTCCACCATCTACTGTAATAAAATCCGGTGTGATGCCTGTTTCGATCATGGCCTTGCAAATAGCTACGAATTCATGTTTGTGGCCTATACACAGTTTAAATCCAACAGGTTTGCCATCTGACAATTCCCGCATCTGCTGAATTAATTTCAGCAAACCCAGAGGGTTAGTAAATGCACGATGATAGGGAGGTGAATCTACCTGAGTGTGGGGTTTTACTCCCCGTATGGCTGCAATTTCCGGTGTATTTTTAGCAGCAGGCAATATACCACCATGACCAGGCTTAGCTCCTTGTGAAAGTTTTAACTCAATCATTTTCACATTTGGATACGCAGCAGAAACTTTAAAGCGCTCAGGAGAGAAATTTCCATCGTCGGCCCGGCAACCAAAGTAGCCAGTTCCTACCTGATAAATCAAGTCTCCTCCCATCTCAATATGATAAGGGCTAATGCCTCCTTCTCCTGTATTGTGCGCAAAGCCACCTATCTTTGCGCCTCCATTAAGTGCCATTATAGCAGCCTTACTCAATGAGCCAAAACTCATAGCAGAAACATTGAATATACTCAACGAATAAGGTTGTTTGCAAGCAGGACCACCCACAAGCACTCTGGGATCATGGTTCAGTAATTTTTTATCCAATGCAGCAATGGAATGAGCCATCCATTCATACCCTTCATCATATACATTTAATTGTGTTCCAAAAGGAGTTGTATCTAGCTCTTTTTTAGCTCTTTGGTAAACAATAGATCTATGAGTACGGCTAAATGGGGTTCCGTCCGTATCAGACTCTATAAAGTACTGATATAGTTTCGGGCGCAGGCTTTCAAAAATGTATCGTCCTCTTCCTAAAATAGGGAAATTACGCTTGATAGCCTGACGTGTCTGAAACATATCATAGAAACCTATCCCAATGACAGGAAGCAACACAATATAGGTGTAAGCTAATGGATGCCATAACCACCAGGCAACACCTCCAATCAAAACTACAGAGATAATTGAAAAGGCAATAAATTCATTACGCATAGTAAATTACAGAGATAGTAAATCGGTGCAAAAAAGAGATTTATTTTAAACTTTCATATACAATAAGAAGCACAAATGGTACTTTTTATTTTTTCCCTTTAATTTATTCTATAAATCAGCAAGAGATAAATGTTTCGAAGATTTTTCTCTCTTGCTGATTTATCCTTCCATACTTTATTCCAAATAAAGATGTTATCTGCTATACTTTTATAGCAGCTCAAGAATAGACTTCGTAGCAAGTTTAGACTATTTTAAAGAGCGAAGACAATGTCAAAGCTAAAATCTGAAACCTAGTAATAAATAATATGAGTTTGATTTTGAGCTAATAGCATTATAATTGCTCATACCATTAGACTGTTCGTATCGGGCCTCAACACTCCACTTTTTCATCAAAATGCCAATGCCTCCTATCCAACCCTGTTCATGTTTCCTCAGGGTACTCAAAGCATTTTTGTCAGGCTTGGCATGAGTCTCTTCTATTGCTTTATTCTCTGTTTTAACAGCCAAAGCATTTGAGATTCCTAGATTAATAAAGGGCCTCACTAAACCTTTTGGATAGGTATATCTGGCAAGATTTGACAATTTTATATACGCAAAATTCAAATCAACATTCCACGCATAATCAGGGCTTATGGAAGATTCTTCATTATATATTCCATTCACATGATATGATTTCAACCCTAATTCATTATATAGTGACCATGCATGTAAACCTCTGGGTAGTGAAATATTGAGAGAAACTCCAAGATAAGGTTTGGTAGAAGATGAAAAATTTACATTTGTCAGATATAAAGCCGAACTACCTTCAAATATCAGGTTAGTTATAGATAATCCACCTATTACTCCAGGAGTAAACTTTATTTTTTCCCGTTTCTGGACCTGAACAATCTCCGGAGCTACACACCTATTGTATTTTTCAAATAACCTTGTGAGATCGCTTTCAAGATAGAGACTTCTACCTATAGACTGTTCTATAGTAGAACACCCTGTCATATAAGTAGTTAATTGCTTTTTATATCCATCATACTGTCTTGAAAGTCGTACATTTGATAATATGTATCTTTGAAAAACAAGCTCTTCTATTTTGGCATGCTTATTTTGAACAAAGAAATGAACTTTACTATCCTCATACATATAGAGATTTACTACTCCACTAACAAGTGTACGCAGAAAAACGGTATCTCTGATAGGGATAACCTTACTAAAAAATTCTGCATCAGTGGCTACTTCTATTAGTTTATCCATTGTAACAGGTAGCTGATCCATATCCACTATTGCCCCCACATACTGCTCATTGGTTGCTTTCAGATAAAACGATGTAAGTTGTGCAGGTTTATACTCAACAGTATTGTCACTGTCTATACTTTTTCGAAAATGGATAGTTTCCGGATTTTTTCTCCAATCTTTGTTATCTATGTAACCTTTGAGTGTATCACCTTGAGTTGTGACAATATAACCTGGCTCGTAATTTTTCTGTGCAAAGGAAGGTAAGGTGAAATAGAAAATAAAATAATTTGTTAAAACAAAAATGAAAGTTGACTTGTGGTTCATGAAATAATTAGAATAAAATAGAAACTACTGATTACTTATTTATACTATAACTCAACAGAATACAAATTGTCTCTATATTGAACTATATTTGGGCAAAACAGTCACAAAAGTACATAATTATACTTGGACAGAAGCTATTCCAATCACCTTACACAAAAGAATTGTAGTAGTTTTACTGAAATATTACCTTCATCAATACAAACCTTTTTTTACAACTTGTGAAATCCAAAAAACAGGAAGTACCCGAATACAACGGCTTTCTTCGAAAAAATGTAATCCGATTGCCAGAAGAAATAGAACAATGTACAGGAATACGTATTTTTGGAAAGCTTTTGCGATCTTTTGTCTTTTCTACAGATGTTGCGATTATTCGTAATTGCAATGCCGATGCTGTTATTTCTGTCTACCCGTTTACTCCTCAACCTATCATTACACATGCACTCATACTCGCTGCAGACAAACCTATTTTTTGTGGTGTTGGAGGAGGTCTTACAACGGGAGAACGTGCAGTAGAAATAGCTTTGGACGCGGAGTTTCAGGGAGCCATGGGAGTTGTTCTTAATAAACCTACCCCCAATAGTTTAATTAAAAAACTAAAAAAAACACTGGAAATACCTATTGTGATTACAGTTGTTTCTGAGGATGAAGATTTTGAAGCAAGACTAAGAGCAGGAGTGGATATTTTTAACGTTTCAGGCGCTGCCAAAACGGTTGATATTGTCAAAAAAATCAGAAGTATCAGCAAAGATATTTCGATCCTTGCAACTAGTGGTAAACAACCCGAAAATATTGTAGAGGTAATCAAATATGGGGCTAACGCAATATCCTACACTCCACCTACTACAGGAGAGTTATTCAAACCTATTATGGAAAGATATCGTCGTGGTGAAGATTACTAATCAACTATCTCTGGCAAACTATCCATCATTTAATCTATAACTCAATATGAAGAAACTTTTTATACTACTTGGGATTATCATACTAGTACTGGGAGTTGCTTTCTGGGGATTTAAAACCTGGACTAAGTCACATAGTCCACAAACCACAACAACCTTTAAAACAGATGATCTGGAAATTAAGGTAAGCTACTCCCAACCACAAAAGAAAGGAAGAGAGATTTTTGGAGGACTGGTTCCTTATGGGAAGGTATGGAGAACAGGCGCAAATGAAGCGACAACCATAACATTTGAGCCAGATGTTGTTGTGGCAGGAAAACCACTTGCATCGGGTACCTACACCTTGTGGACAATTCCTGATCCAAATCAATGGACTATTATCTTTAACAAGGAAACAGGCCAGTGGGGAACCAATTATGATGAGAAACAAGACGTCTTACGTGTATCTGTACCTACAGCTACACTGCCTAGCACTACAGAAAATTTCACCATCACGATTAACTCACAATCAACTGGAGCAGACATACATCTTATCTGGGATCGGACAGATATAGTAGTACCGATTAAGCCTCAATAAATCTAAAAAGGACAGATAAAGTCTGGTCAGACTTTATCTGTCCTTTTTAGATTTATCAAACCATTGGCTTGCATTAAATGAACCTTCCAGCTTTTTTTCTAATTCATCAGGTAATTGAGGAAAGAAGTCAAGACCTGTTCGGCGTTCTACCTCATCCACAGACATAGCAAAACTCTGAAGAGGTTTTTTAGTCCCTTCATTCCGAAACATGAAACCGATGGCTTTGACCTCTGGTTCACGAATGTCATATATTACCTTGTAGTAATACTCAGGTATGGCCACTTTATTATAACGCCCGATTGTAGGCAATCCACTTTTCAAAATAGGGCCAGAAGTAATATAAATAACTTTATTATGTCTGGCCCATCCTCTTGCTTTTGATTCAAGCTTCTCCCATATACCTGCATTGAACTCATGCAACTGAGGGCTCATATTACTCATAAAAAATGTCTCATCCATCCATTTTGCCGAAGCACGGAAATCAGCCACAGGGGCTAAGTGCCCTCTATCATATCCAGACCCACGATAATCCTCAGGAACAGCTGACCCAGTAGAAACATCCGGATCAGGTCTGAAATTATCTTCCCGCTTGTTATTGCCCGTTACCATACTACTTGTAAGGCGATAGGAAACCCATGCAGGTTGTTCATACTTTTCTGAGTATCCTAATGCATAGGCAGAATGCTTTATAACCTCTACCTTTTGCCCTGTAGGGTACACAAAATCAGCACGTTTCTCAAAGTCAGTTCCGGCTGCTGGCTCAGCAACCTCATTGTTAGCTTCATCTTCTTCCTCTTCAGATGGCGTATCCTTATCTTTAGAGCTTCTCTTTGAAGTAGATTTCTTCTCTTCCTTAGGGAAAGAAACACCTCCGAAAGTCCCCTTTCCGAAAAAGTCTTTCCAATTACCAATTAACACAAAAATGCCTACCAGAATGATAGCCCAAAACAATGCATTGGAGGTATTTGATTTTGCCATATATCAAAACTACAGTTCAGGCCGCAAAATAAATAATACAACCATTAAAACCAGAACTGTCTGTTTTGATTTCATACATCCTGAACTGTATACTTAAAATCTTAGCCGAATTACCTGCCTATGTCAACCAATAGTTAGTCCCTCAACTGATCCAGAAAATCATTAAAGGCTTTTGCTTCATCTTCTGTGATCATATGCATTGATTTTTCTACTTCGCCAATAAGGGGATCCAGCTTTTTCAACAACTCCAGTCCCTTATCTGTAATTTTAACATTGACAGCACGCCGATCTTCCGGACACTCTTCCCGTTCCAGAAATTTTTTTACTCTTAGCTTTTCAACCAAACGGGAAGCATTGGAACTCTTATCCAACATGCGTTCTGTTAGCAATGATACTGTAGCAGCCTTTGGATGTTGTCCTCTCAAAATTCGTAGAATGTTATATTGCTGAGGGGATACATCATATGGTTTCAGAAGCTGTATTTGCTTCAAATCCAACCAATTTGCAGTGAATACTATATTTAGTATGAGTTTCTGAAATTGATTTTGAAAACGAGGTTGTTGAATTTCTTTCTCCAATTCCATAAATTATTAGATTTTCTCACACAAATATATGTATATACAATTAATGTTGCAACATACAGTATAAAAGAAATCAGGAATCATTATCCATATATTGGAAGATGATTCCTGATCTTACATCTAACGTCTCTGATTTAGAAACGTCTTGTTACATTCACAGAAATGAAATAATCTGCAAAAGCAGCATCACCATGCCGTTTTCCGGTAGGATCTTGTAAATCGTAATAGCTCTTAATTCTATTACGGGCCAGAGCTACAGGAACAGTACATGTTAGTGAATATTTACTGTTCATATAGGCTATCCCAGGCTCTCCTGAAACAATATATCCGGGCCGACGGAACCCCTTACTCCCACCAATGACATCATGAGCAGGTACACCTTCTACTCTACCACCTAGCATTACTGAAAATCCTTCCAGGAAAGAAAAAGCTTGATTAATTCCCATTCGTGCAGCATACTGATCTGCCACTGAGTGATAAGCAATAATAGGATCTACTCCTGTGAGAGTTCCACGATTCAGAGTTTTATTTGTTTCGCGGAAATTGAACATATAAAAACCATTATAGTAAAGTGTAGTTTTTGAAGCTAATTGCGAGTAACCTTGCACTTCAAGATTTAATGCTACTCCACCATCTCCCAACTGAATAGACTGGTCTACAGCTCGATTTACGATACTATCCTGGCCTGCTTTTGTTAGCTTATGAAAATCTCCTTTAACATTTGAATTACCTGTAGGCAGTTTTAATCCAACACCAAATAAGATATTATTCTTTGTGTGTTTATCAGGATTTAATACCCAGTAATTTACGGATAACCTCATATCTCCAATCCCATTTGATTTGGTATGAAACCTGGATTGTGAGGGATTATCTGTTACACTATTGCCATAATGCTCATACAAGGAAGATCTATCGTTTATAATTACAGGGAGATTTACGGCAAAAGATAACCGATTTGTAAACTGGTAATTCAAACCGATATCAAAAGAATGGGAATCATTTATTACCTCAGTACCATTAGCAATACGCTCTTTTTGTTCCTCAGTTCCTTTGAAATGTCTGAACGAATGCAAATATCTGTATCCCACAGAAACCTGCCACTTACTATATTGATTTTGCTTAAATAAATCAGAAGATGACATGGCTGGTGCAGAACAACTCATGTGTCTGACAGCTACACATCCTTGTCCAAAAACATTCAGATTAGTTAGTATAAAAAATATATATGTTACACTAATAGTGAGTAGAATACGGTTCATAAATATGAAGTGGTAAGATGTAATTGAAAAATTTGTAAGTATATAGGAATCCTCCACTGATTTTACATAGAGTATCAGTGTTTTATTAGGCAAGGAATGACACTCCTTTACCTTTTCTATGTAATAGAAGGCTCCAAAAGAATTGAGAAACAATAAGAGATTGCCCTAAATCAAATAGAGTGATAACGAGGTGGGGGTGTTGGTATTTTGACTTCTACAGAGGAAACAAATAAATTAATGAAGGACGAAAAATCTAACATCTGCATTACAGACAGATGTTTAAAAGAAGTTATCTCAGATAACAGGTAATAACTTTTCTCATACACTTTATTTAACTCATGAGCATGCTTTTTTGTCTCCTGTTTTGAATCAATCACATATTTCATCAAATAATCAGACAGCTCTTTTTTGACCTGTTCCTGTTGTTTATTATTCACACAATACAGAAACAATGTATCATTTTTGATACGCTGCAATGCCTTTTCATAGACTTTTCCTCTGTATACAAATTCACCTTCCGTATGTTCAAAGTCACGATCTATTTGATGATATACGGTAATAGGAACAGAAACTATAAACCAATCTTTTTCAGGTTGATGATTGGTAAGAAGAATAGTTCTTAACTCTGAACGTATTTTTTGCTGACGAAAGTGTAAAAATAAATGATACCCTACTGTATGATACAGAAGTAAATATAGTAGAAATATTGATACTATTTTTTTCAACTATAGGTGTGGTTATACTTTCCATCAAATATAGAAAAATTTTATTTTTCCAAGAATAAATTAAACATAAAATGCATATAAAATTTTATAATTTAAAAAAAATTTAAACTGAACTAATTGATTATTCATACTACATTTAGCACTGCCGAATAAAATACCCGACTGGGGAAATATATACTCAAAAAAAAAGCCCTTAAAAGGGCTTTTTACATTCGGTAAATATATACATCCAATACGATTATTAGACTGACTGGGATTGAAGTTGCTGTCGCTTTCTCTCAATCATTTCATTATAGTACTCCAAGTCATCTTTTAGCTGGAAGCGAACCATATAAGATAAAGTTGCCTTACAAAGTATATTAGTTACTTCTTCAATTTTTTGTTCTAAAAGTTGTATTTCTTTTAGAATCATTAACTGTTTTTCATTTTCAGCGACTGCATTTTCTGTTAATCCATTGAAAAACAGAATAGATTGCTCTGCAATTGTTTCCATGGTCGATTTTGTGATTGTGTTGCCGGTTTCTAAATAAGTGTTATGCATCTGATCAGCCGGTTAGTAATATATTTACAATCTTTATACCAAAGGTAGGAGGAAATTACCACATTTTAATATCTATAGATTCACCTCACCAGTCGTAATACTAACCTTTTGTATAATAATTATAGATATACTATTTACTTCTCTATATTAGGTAATTTTCTTACTTGACATTTAATCAGCATTCCGGCTGAATCAAACTATAGAATTCTGGTACAATTCGGTTCAGTATTCCTGCAAGAGTTAGGAGTTTAGTAAAGATATATCTTTTTCACTAACTTTCCTTACATCAACCAAAAAAGATTTTTTTTTCAAACTATTCGCAAATTCTCTCTCTCTTTGCTTTTTTGGGGCAAAACACGTGCCATATATTTCTCATTTCACTTTTCAAAAGCAGAAAAAGTTACATCTGCTGATTTATTAACCTTAACGATATCTCAGTGCAAAAAGTTATACATCCAGGCAATAATTTCGATAAAAAGTAAGACAAAAAGTCACTTCAAATCCATCACTTATATATTGATGATTTTTTAAGTAAAAAGTAAACATTTTATCCTACAATTCGTATAAGGCTATTTCCTCCCGGCTGACGTACTACCTGCACCTGTGTAGTGATTCTTTCTTTTAGTGCTTCCACATGTGAGATGATTCCAATCATCTTACCAGTAGCCTGCAGATTTTCTAGGGTTGTAATAGCAACATCTAATGCTTGAGGGTCTAATGTTCCAAACCCTTCATCAATAAACAAGGATTCAATACGTGTTTTTCGTCCTGCTATGTCTGATAGCCCTAATGCTAATGCAAGACTTACCAGAAAAGTTTCTCCCCCGGAAAGCGTCTTGACAGGACGAATATTATCTGCCTGATCCCGATCTATTATCTCCAATTCCAGATCTGTTTTTGGAATACGGCGAATCTGGTAACGCGGATTTAACTGAT
The DNA here is from genome assembly GCF_030068605.1 of Xanthocytophaga agilis. Classification (NCBI taxonomy): domain Bacteria; kingdom Pseudomonadati; phylum Bacteroidota; class Cytophagia; order Cytophagales; family Rhodocytophagaceae; genus Xanthocytophaga; species Xanthocytophaga agilis. The sequence goes on along the minus strand of NZ_JASJOU010000001.1, from coordinate 92,772 downwards.
CCAGATACCGGTTAGCCAAATGTACTAACTGAGCCAGTGTAAGTCCTTGTGCGAAGGTATTAAACTCTGCTCCTCCAGCAGAACCAATCAAACTGTCTAGTGCAGACCATCTTTCCAGTTCTTTTTTCTGATTAAGAATAGCAGTTTCGACATCTTTGTTTCTCAGTGCAGTCTTAGTGTGATTGTCAAGTGCCTGTAAAAGCAATGTATGTTCAGTAATTACTTGTTCAAGGGCAATTTGAGAGGCAGTTATCTGTGTTTGTATTTGCGTATAGTCCTGCTCAGTAAGCACTTCACTAGTTAAACCTTCTAATGTTTTCTCTGTTTGCTTCCAAGCCCCATGCAATTGATTCAACAGTGTATCTATCTGATCTTTCTTTTTAAGAAGAATAGCTTCAGTCTCTTCATCCAGTAGTACTTCCCTCAAAGCTTCAATACTATCAAAAGACTCTTTCACCAGATTCTTTAATAACCTTTCTTCTTTTTGTGAAACAAGCTTCACTTCATGCTCAAGCATTTTTTCCCTATCTTCTAGTTGCCTGGTCTTTACCTTATAAGAATTAACCTTTTCATTATACTGATATTCAACAGTTTGCCTCTTATCTTCTGCAACTTTCATTTTTTGAACAAGCTGTTTCTTTTCTTGTTGAGGATCTTTATCTCCTATCAAACGTCTTCGTTCTGTCTTGAGACGTTCAAGCTGTTCTGTATCATCTATCAATCGCAACCAAAGCTGATTGAGCTTATATTTCTCTTCCAGATAAGTAACCTCACTTTGCAACTGATCATATATCTGTAATTGACTACGAAGGCTTATTCTTGCATCTGTAACATTTTTTATCATTCTCTGAATAGAATCCAGATCCTGTATCTCTATTTTGTTCTCCAGCAAATCTGCAGCTTTCTGATACTCCAAACGAATTCTATCTAGTTTTTCTTTATCCTTCTTCCCTTGTTCGGCCAGTAGTAACATATTTCCCTTATTCTGGCTTAGTAATTCTTTCATTGACTGAATTTTCCTTACCATCTCATCATGTATCGTCTGCTGGAATTCCATATCCTGCTGAGCCTTATTCACCTGTTGAGTATATCCATTCTCTACAAAGGGATGATGTACGGAGCCACATAATGGACATGCTTCGCCAGGTTTCAATAATATACGTGCTTTCTCATAGTTTTGGATTTTCAGTTCCAACTCATAAATTTTTCTCAAATCGGCTACTTTCTCTTTGGCAGCACTTTCCTGTATTTGTAGAGTTTCTATCTCTTTCTCACTCTGTTCTGAGGCTTCTTTTACTTGCCTGAATTGGTGTCGCAGTTGCTCCAGCAGTTGAAACTCTTCCAGATAGTACTTTGATCGATTCAGCTGCTCATTCCAGACCTCCAGTGTTTCGCCCAATTGTATCTCAGTATTTGTGATCGATTCTTTATCCTGCTGTTTTAGTAACTCCCGTAATGTCTGGATTCTTTCCTGTATAGCTGCTGCAATTTTTTTGCTTTGCGATTCAATTTCTTTCCTGTCATTCGAAATAGCAATAAAGTCTTGCACCGGTTTCATTGACTGAACCTTTTTTTTCTGTTCAGTCAAATCCTGTTGAATTTCATTGAATCGTAGCTGGAAGTTTTCAATATCTTTCTCAAGCAAAATAGCTTTTTCCAATCTAGGCAGACTCACCTCCTGCTCTGCATTTAATTCGGAGATATATTGACGAATATTTGCCAAAGCCTGTTCAGCCTCCAGTGTAGCTGTTTCTTCAACAGGCAGAACTGAATACAACTCACGTATATCTTTCTCTATATTATAGATAGTAGACTGAAGCACTTGAATTTCAGCAAGAGGAGTTCGATAGGATACAGCCTTTTGGTGTAGTTCCAGTTTACGAAACTCCTGTTTGAGGTTTGTTTTCTCTAACTCCAGTGTAGAAATCTGTTGTTGTATGTGATTACGCTGAACGGTCAGTTCCTGGATACGGGCAAGCCACTGTCGTTGAGATTCCAAAAGTTTAAGTTCTTCAGATAAAGTTCCCTTTTGCTTGGTAAGCATCTCAAGCTTATTACGAATTTCATCTTGCTGTATCTCGGTCAGCAAAGAGGTGGTATCCAGCTTCCGCTCCCAATCTTTTAACTTCTCTACCTCTGATTTCTTTCGCTGATAGGCTTTTTGTGAAAGTCTGGTATATAAGTCTGTCCCTGTAATCTTTTCTAAAAGTTCACCTTTATCACTTTCTTTTGCTTTCAGAAACGCTGCAAAATCACCTTGAGCAAGCATTACAGACCGCAAAAAACGCTGGTAATCCAAACCTGTCAAAGCAGTTACTCTTTCCCGAACATCTGTCAGTTTAGACTCCATAATCTGATCTGTTTCCAGATCAGTTAATTCCATTTTTGGAGGTTGCAGATCTCCATCCAGCTTGTTTCGGCTACGCCATAATGACCACTTGCTACGGTATCGTTTTTCTTTGGTTTCAAATTCTACTTCAGCAAAACAATCCGTAGTATGATAACTCATTATCTTCTCTGCTTTATCAATTCCAAATCGTGGTGCATAACCATACAACGCCAGCGTAATAGCATCCAGAATAGATGTTTTCCCTGCACCGGTTCGCCCAACAATAGCAAATAGACCCGAATCGGCAATTGGGCTTTCATGAAATGGAATATAATGCTCGCCTCTAAGAGAATTAATATTTTTCAGGCGGATACTTAAAATTTTCATTCGTTGATTATAAGCAGTAGGTGGTATTCAGATAACCAATAAAACTGGTTGTCTGTAAGTTTTAATAAATCGCAGAAACACAAGTCAACTCAGGAATGATCTTCATCTTCCAATAATTCCCGAAACGCCTGTAACATCTCCGGATATTTTTCAGGATCAAGACTTTCACTCTCACATTTTTTCTCAAAGATCTCTTCCGGACTTAATTCATACAAAGCCTTTTCCAAACCAATCTGTTCATCCAGTGACAAATGTGTATGGGTATAAATAGCCTGATGTTTCAGTATATCTATGTTACGATCTTTAATAAGGTCCTGAAGTTTTTGTACAATATTAGGTTCATAGTAATCCAGCTCCACCTTGATTTCTGCCCAGACACGCATTAATTGCCCCGAATCATCAAAATCCTTGATATCTTTTTCCAGCTTTTCAAATGTACCTCTAAATCGCACCAAACGTCTCCATTGTGGAACTTCTACAGGAACAACCTCCATAAGTTTATTGTCTGTAAATTCCAGCACCAAAACTGTCTTTTTATCTGTAAACTCACTAAAACTTAATGGAAGCGGAGAACCGGAATAACGAATATGATACTGCTGATTTACTCGTTGTGGCCGATGTAAATGTCCTAAAGCGATATAATCAAAAACAGTCGGAAAATCAGCAGCCGAAATATTTCCCAGGGTACCAATATGAATGGGTTTTTCACTACATTCTCTCATTTCAGAGGGAGCCGAAGGTTCTCCACCCAGTGCAAACAAATGTCCTGTAGCTATAATTGGAACATTAGTAGAACGAAAAGGAGTCACTTCTTCTGCTAACTGCTGATAATGTTTAATAATACCTTCCTTAATTCGTTCCTCAATCTGCTCATAACTCTCTCCTACAATCGCTTGCCGGATATCTTTATCACGTAGATAAGGAACAGCACAAACCACTGCCTGCAATTTTTTCTGTGAATCATGGATAGGAATAATCTGGTATTTAAGTTCCCGAAATGCCTTTCCTATAACCTTAATATTAAGCAATTCCAGAATATCCCGTGGTGCATTCAGTGTTCCAGGATAATCATGATTCCCTCCAACTATAATTGTGTTCCGGCAATTAGTCTGAGCCAAACCACGTAAAAACTGATAATACTGGCTTTGTGATTCATGTGAAGGATATCCATTATCAAAAATATCTCCAGCAACAATCAAAAGATCTATTTCATAAGTTTCTATAACTGTTAACAACCAATCCAGAAACAGTTGGTGTTCATCATATCGTTCATTATCATGAAGACGATGTCCGATATGCCAGTCTGCAGTATGCAAAATACGCATGATCATTAAGAGTCTAAATACAGAAATCTCTACATTTTACTTGGATTGTAACAAGAGTAGAGTAGCCTTTGCAAATATCCGACTTATCCCAGAAAAATCCTGCGCTAAAAATAATTAAATAAATTTCTATCTTTTTTACGGCTAATCTACTCCAGGAATCCTGTATCATTGCAGTATAAGACTCTCATAACGACTATCATCGGAAGTTTATACTTATCATACTCTCACATGTCTGCTGCCAATTCTATTTATATTTTGCGAATTGATTGTCCTGATGCCAAGGGATTGGTTCATAAAATTACAGGGGTACTCTATCATCATGATTCAAATGTAATCCGAAATGATGAATTTGTAGATCGTACAACTGGTCATTTCTTTATGCGGACAGAGTTTTCCGGCAATATTCAGCCTGATAAAATTTTACAGGGTTTACGAGGTCTTCTACCTGATAACAGCACAATTTCTCTTACTACAACCCAAACAAAAAAGGTAGTTATCTTAGCCACCAAAGAACACCATTGTTTGAGTGACTTACTGATACGTAATAAATTTCAGGATCTTAATATGGATATACTTGCAGTTATCAGCAATCATACCCTGCTGCAAGAACTTACAGAAAGGTTCTCTGTTCCGTTTCATTTTATTTCACATGAACACCTATCACGGGAAGATCATGAGACAGAAGTATTGAAAACCATTCAATTATATCAACCAGATTATGTAATTCTAGCTAAGTATATGAGAATATTAACGCCTGCATTCACAAGCCAGTATACCAATCGAATGATAAACATTCATCATTCGTTCCTGCCTGCATTTATTGGAGCCAATCCATACAAACAAGCATTTGAAAGAGGTGTAAAGATTATAGGCGCTACAGCACATTTTGTCAATGAGGATTTAGACGAAGGTCCTATCATCATGCAGGATGTTATTCATGTTGATCACTCCAAAACGGCATCAGATATGGCGCAGGCAGGCCATGACGTTGAAAAAATTGTACTAGCTAAAGCACTAAAGCTTGTACTGGAAGATCGTGTCTTCATCAAAGGAAATAAGACAATAATATTTGAATAGGAGCTATTCCATTACAGCTTCATCCAGAGAGTCACAAAAAGAAATTCGGATCTGTTTTAAGAATCCAAGATCTGGATTCGCATTCTTAATCCGGTGTATCTCATTTTTCAACTTCTTCTGATATTCTTCATTTCTAGGTAATACATAACAATAGACAGAAAGTCCATGATTAAATGCCTGCCGTTTCCAATCTGTAAAGCTCCACTCTACCGAAGGACGATGGTAAGCCACTAAGTTCTGAGCATCAATAATCAACTTATTTATCTGCCTTTGTTCTGCAAATCCTGCAATTTGTCTCAAAGCTTCTCTATAGTTGCTCATAGGTACAAAAGCATTATGTACTTTAACAATAGCTATTTTTTGAACTAACAAAAAATAGACAGTAGTGTACTGGTCACCATACAATTCCTCTGTAGAAGAAACATTCATAGAAATTACCATCGCCATCAAAATAAGTTATTTACAAAGAATCAGGTATTAGTTTAGTATCTATCACATGTAGTCATTCTCCTCAAACACAAGCCATGTCCATACCCGCTTTTTCTTTGAAGAAGGAAATTAGTATAAAAAATGCTCTGCCTGTACAGCTAAAAAATGGGTCAATGTCACAATTAAATTGTAAGTATTTGAATTTGCAAAAATTTTTGCTAACCCCTCGTTACAGAGACAGAGCATAGTTTATATATCACAAAGTATGTCAAAATAAGTGTAAAAGAAAACTATTTCTATATAATAAAATAATTTTTCAACATTTAAAAAATAGAAATTTTTAACAAAATTCAATAAATACAAAACAGATAGAGTTTGTTTGCAAATTATCCTTTTAATCTATTAAAATAATCCCACTTCACTAAATCTTCTCTTAGATACACAATTCCTCTATATCTTACGTTAATCGGTATGCTAGTTCTATTATTAATACTCATAAAATAACAATCTGTAACTGAGTAGCTTGTAACCTAACAACTGTCTAACTAATCAATAAATAGGATCAAAAAAATCATATCGAATGTATTTTGTGTAATTTTGAAAACTTTACATTTATTCCAACTCTGAGAAACATACTCGGAATTGCATAGTCTTTGATATATGAGTCATATGGAGCAGAACTCAACAAATTCACAACAAAAGGTTGACGAACTTTTAAAAGCCCTAGAAGAAAAATATGCAGCAATGGGTCAGGATATGCCTTCCTATCTGCAAGGTCTGCTATATGCAGATTATCTGACTTACTGGGATTATATCCATCTGGATACGTTGTTATCTCTGCAAAATCCCAGAACAGATTTTCCTGATGAGATGATATTCATTACGTTTCACCAATCTACTGAACTATATTTTAAATTAGTGTTATGGGAGATACAGCAAATTGCCAATAACGAATCACTAACAATAGCGTTCTTCACTGAAAGAATAAAACGAATATGCCGTTACTTTGAGATTCTGGTGCAATCCTTTGATGTAATGATTGAAGGAATGGATAAGTCTCAGTTTTTACAATATCGAATGTCTCTGCTTCCTGCAAGCGGATTTCAGTCTGTACAATACCGGATGATAGAGATTGGGGCAACACGATTTCGCAATCTGGTCGAAATTGAGCAACGTCATCAACTTCCTTCTGACTCTACAATTGCCGAGCTTTATGAGCATTTGTATTGGAAAATGGGAGCTACAGAATTAGCAACCAAGCAAAAGACACTAACGCTTAAGCAATTTGAGAAAAAATATGCAGAAACATTAATCAAATTAGCTGAAGAGTATGAAAGTAAAAATCTCTGGATGCGTTATAGAAAGCTTACATTAGAACAAGGTGAAAATCTGGAATTAATTAGTGCTTTACGCAGATTTGATGCACTGGCAAATGTAAACTGGCCACTGGCACATTATAAATCGGCAGCCCGCTATCTTCATAGGGATCAAAAAGTAATTGCAGCAACTGGTGGAACCAACTGGCAACAATACCTTCCTCCGCGCTTCCAAAAACGTATTTTCTACCCAGAGCTTTGGACGGAAGATGAAAAAATTGAATGGGGCAAGAGTTGGGTAGATGAGGTTATTCAAACTATTTAATAGCCTATTTTTTAATTTTAGAAATCCTCCAGACAAACAACTTAAACTGGAGAATCAGCAATTTTTATTTTGAGCAGATGATTATTACCGATTCTCAAACGGTAAATACTACATTTTTAGCCATTGTAAGTATATGGCTTATGTTATTCTCATGCCCTGACCTACAAGCTCAGACCAAACAGGTAATTACCTATTATGATAAAGGTAAGGAACATGTAAAAGAAAAATATACTATTTCCAACACCAAGCCTCCTTATCTACAAGGTCCATATGAAAATTACTATGCAAATGGGAAAGTACGATCCAGAGGAACTTACAAGAAAGGAGTTCCTGATGGAAACTGGACTTATTATTATGAAAATGGAAAACTAAAAATAAAAGGCAATTGGCAGAATGCCATGAAAAATGGTACCTGGAGTTACTATTATGAGAATGGAAATCTTCAAATGGAAGGCACCCTTCAAAATGAGATTCGTACCAACCAATGGAGTTATTATTATGAAAGTGGGGCACTGAAAAATCGCGGTACATATATCAATGATCAAAAAGAAGGATTGTGGGAATATTTCTATGAGGATGGCAAAAAGAAAGCTGAAGCTACACTAAATAACGATAATGGCTGGTACCGGGAATTTTATGCATCTGGAAATATTCGTATGCAGGGATTACTTACCAATGGAAAAAGTGACAGCCTATGGAGTTATTATTATGAAAATGGAAAACTAAAAGCTAAGGGTCCAGAAAAAGAGGGGGTACGAGAAGGATTGTGGCATTTTTATGATGAAAATGAAAAATTAATTCAGGAAGGAGAATACAAGGATGGAATACAGGAAGGAAAATGGAAGTATTATCATCCCAATGGAGCAATAGCAGCTGAAGGAAAAAAATCCGGAGGAAAAGAAGAGGGAATCTGGAATCTTTTTTATGCAAATGGAACCACACGCGGAGCTTTAAATCATACACAACAAGATGGTAATTATATAGAATACCATGAAAATGGCAAATTAAAAGCCAAAGGTTCTATTCGGAATGGTTTATATGAAGGTGAATGGCAGTATTTTTATGAAGATGACGGAACGTTGGAAGGCCATTGTGTCTTTGTTGATGGCAAAGGATTATATAAGGGTATCTATAAAGATGGAAAGCCTCGTATGGAAGGTCATCTCGAAAATGACAAACGTGTAGGGCTCTGGACCTTATACAAACCTGATGGAAATGTTGCCGGCTACTATGAGGCATTTTACGAAAATGAAATACCAGTTGCCACTATAAACACAACTGATTCGGTAGTTATTACGGATACTATAACCCGTGTGAATCAACCATATAATAAACCTTCTTTACGACTTCCCAAAAAACACAACTGGCATTTCATCTCAAAACCTAATGAGTATCGTGCATTTATTGTTGGTGTTAATCCTTTGGCTATGTTCTGGCAGTCAAATCCAGGCTTACCTCTGTCATTTGAATATTATATGCACGAACGCCTTGGATATGAATTTACCGCCACTATTTACAGAAATCCTTTTTTTACCAGTAATGATAATATTGCAGATAATGTAGAATACTCCAGAGGCTTTTCTATAGGAATTAAACAAAAATTCTATCAACCAGATGGCAACCTTGGTATGTTATATATAGCTCATGAAATTCGGTTTTCAGGTATTAACCATCAAGCCAATGTTCAGGATATAAATTCTTCTTATCTCGTTATTCAGGCAGATGAAAACCGATATGAGTATAGCTTTATGGTTGGAGATCGTTTTTTACAAGATCCAAGCCGAACAAATAAGAAGAACAAAGGTAATCGTTTTACATTAGATGGATTTGCAGGACTAGGTATCGCCTATCGCCATTACAATCCTCAATGGAGTAATAAACCTGAATGGGATACGATCTTTAAAAATGTGCCTAAATCTAAACTTCTGTTGACTTTGCGATTAGGTATTATGCTAGGCTATGCTTTTTAGCTTTAATCTGATCAAATTAGTGATTCTTCCAATAAGTTTCCAGAACAAACACAACTAAACTAAAAATACCTCAAAGAATCCCTTTGAGGTATTTTTAGTTTACTAATCAGCTATATCTATCATTACGCCAAGGATAGGCAGTATTGGAATAACCCCGCTCTTCCCAAAATCCCAAGCGATTAGCAGACAAAAATTCAATTCGTTTAATCCATTTTGACCCTTTCCAGGCATATAATTGTGGAGTAATGACCCGAGCAGGCCCTCCATGCTCAAGAGGCAAAGGTTTGCCATCTACAGTATGAACCAACAATACGTCTGGCTTCAAAGCCTCTTCTAAAGATATATTAGTAGTGTAAGTATCATATCCGTAACACATAACATGTGTAGCAGTCTCCTTAGGTTGTACCAAAGCAGCTAAGTCCATAAAGCGAACACCCTGCCAGTGCATATCTAACTTTGACCAGGTAGTAACACAATGAAAATCAGAGGTATCATCTGTCTGAGGCAAAGCCATAAATTCATCCCAGGTAAGCATTACAGGATTTTCTACCTCGCCATCCACAATTAACCTCCATTTGTTTAATGGAATATTGGGGTGGTATCCCAAATCTAACACAGGCCATTTTTCAGTTACATGCTGCCCAACAGGTACGAGAGGCATACCATGTCTGTTAGTAGGTCCGCTACCCAAAGGTTTATTATCCGAAACTGAAGGAGTCTGTTTCATCTTTTCTTCAAAACGAGCCTTCAGTTTCATACGCGCATCTATAATACGGTCCAGTTTTTCAGAGCTTTGTTCATCTGACATAATAGTGTATGGGTATGTGTTTATGTTTTTGTAACCTTTAGAACTAACAAAAAGTTTAATCAAGAGAATCTACAGAGATTCTCAATCATAAGAATGCTCTTTATGACTCCAAACATTTTAAATAGGAACGCAATAAAAAGTCAATGAATAAATATATATAGAGAAGAATTACATAAAGTATACATATTTATAATGGATCAGTGTACCTTCACTATAAAACGCAGTTACATTTTTGTCAGATTTATCATATCAGTTGTTCCAGTCAGGAAATGCGTTTTTCAACTCATCATCCAGTGTATCTGCCCAATACTCCATATCAGCTATACAGGTAGCCAGTTCATGATAGTCCATTCCCCGAATATCCCGCTCATAGGTAGCATATACCCAGTTACTATTAGGCATAATGGTGATTTTTACTCCCAGGTTTGTATCATTTAACTGCAACAAATGCCGATAAAAAGAAAGCAGGTCATTAGCTGGAATTTTTAACAGAGGGGAGAAAATACGTAAGTAATCTCTACTCCCACCATTATCAAAACGAATAGTTTGAATAAAAACTTCAATACTGGCAGATCCTTTACGCCATCGCCATATGTTTTTCTCAAAATCAAAAACCTGTTCCTGTGTTAATCCAATCGATTCAACATACTGATGAATCATTCCTGTTACTTTTTCAATTTGTGCAGTCATAAAAAATTAAAATATATTCTCAGGTTACTCTTTTACAATCTTGTATTTCAGAGTGGGAAATTTACTAACAGGAATTGCAATAAAACAAATAAAGACATAAAAATCCCGAATAAGGCTATGTCTCTTTTTATCTGAAAACAACTTATTTCTTAGATATTCTTACAGGATTTTGTAAAGGTGCTATTCACGATAAATGACAGAACCTGTTAAGTGTATGTTTCCTCCAAATAACGCACAGCACAAGCCCTTTCCAACCTAGTATTTTTGTAATGAACGAAGCTCAAATGGAGAAACCTGTTTGATAGAGTGCATTGAGTAATCATTTGTTCCCAAATACTACAGCTGTGAAAACTAAAATTTTACTGATTACATTATGCCTTTGGGCTATTCAAGGGCAGTTGCTTGCCCAAACAAGGCATTTCACATTAGACAGATCACTAAAACGGACTGATTATGCGGCACACACAGTTGTTGTAAAATTACGATCAACTACCAGTGTAAATAGTCGTACAATACAGTCTTCTCCCAAAACCAATAGCACAATACAGAAGTTAGGAGTAAGTGAGATCAAAAAACTTTTTCCAACACAGCAAAGTACTAACACGGCAAAATCTCGTCTCCGAAATGGACAATCATTTGTCGATCTTTCGACAATCTATCAGATTGAACTACCAGAAAAACAAGATCTGGAGTCGGCCATAAACACATTACTATCAGATTCAACAATAGAATATGCCGAGCCTCTATATACAGGTTACCAACCTCTATATACTCCAAATGATCCTTTAATAACAACCGGAGCTCAGTATGCATTAAAAAATATAAAAGCCTATGAGGCATGGGATATTCACAAAGGAAGTCCAGATGTCGTTATTGGAATTATTGATTATGGCTTTGATGTAACACATGAAGATATAAAAAACAAGATTCAATATAATACAGTCGACCCTGTTGATGGTATAGATAATGATAAAGACGGATACATCGATAATTATGCAGGATGGAATATTATACAAAATTCAAATAATCTGGCAGCAAATAATCATGGTACAAGAGTGGCTGGATGTGCAACAGGACAAGCAAATAATGGTCTGGGTATAGCAGGAGTAGCAATAAACTGCCCATTTATTCCTGTAACGGGTTATGACCCCTATACAGGTGGTTTTGCCGGATATGCAGGTTTGGTATATCTGGCAGAAAAGGGGTGTAAAGTTATTAACTTATCATGGGGAAGAGTTGGTCCTGCTTCTTCCTTAGAGCAAGATGTCATTAATTATGCTGCTATTAATCATGATGTAGTCATCTGTGCATCTGCTGGTAATGAAGGTAGTAAAGTATCTCGTTACTGGTGGCCAGCTTCCTATGACAATGTCATTTCTGTGGCAGCAACAGGTTCTACCGATCTGCGATGGGGAACTCAAGGAGGATCAGCATTCAATGACAAAGTTGATCTGGCTGCTCCCGGACAGGATATAATTAGTCCAGTAGATGGCAATTCTTATAGTTATGATAGCGGTACATCTTATTCAAGCCCAATTGTAGCAGGAGCAGCAGCCCTGGTTCGATCCATGTATCCTGAGCTATCAGCTACAGAAGTAGCACAACGCTTAATTGCCACTACAGATGACATTTATAATTTAACAGGTAACAGTGAATACATCGGGAAGTTGGGTAGTGGACGTCTTAACGTATACAAAGCTTTGACAGCTACTGTTACCAAGGCAATAGCTCTTACGGGGATTAGTAGTATAAATGCAAAAAACCAACCATATCTACTTTCTGGTATAACAAATGAATTGACTGTAAACATCAAAAATGTAGCATCACCCTTAACGAATGCTCAAATCAGTTTGACATCTAATTCTTCCTATATTACTATATCCAATCCTACAATCACTTTCGGGCCTGTAGCTACTGGAGCCAGTATTGCCAATACAACTCCATTCCAAATTACAATTGGTAGTGACGTACCTACTAATACAGAAGTTACATTTACAGCAACAGTGACAGATGGCTCTTATACTAGAAGTTTTTCATGGACAACATTTATTAATCCAGATTATCTGGATATAGATATCAATAAAACCAAAATTACTACCACCAGTAATGGGAGATTAGGATTCTCAGATGCATATTCATTTTGGAGTTCAGGGATTGCAGCCAATCAGCAGGCAAAGGGGAATGGTATTCGTGTTCAGAATCAACAACTTTTGTTTGAAGCAGGATTGATTATTGCCACAGACGAAACCCATGTCTCAGATTGTATTCGTAATGAAGCTGTCGAATATAATACCAATCAACATTTTGAATCAGTTCGTAATGTAGACTTTCAGGACTATAAATTAACAGATGTTCTCACAGGAGGTATTATCCAGGAAAACTGGTATAAAGAGGATAGAATTGGAGTTCAAATACAACACCAGACATATGCGTGGAAAGATGCTCCTAATGATCAGTTTGTAATTGTTGAATATAAAATAACAAATAAGAGCGGTAGTAAACTTGATTCTCTATATACTGGAATATTTGCAGATTGGGAAATAGGAAACCGTAAACAAAACCAGGCTGGCTGGGACTCTGGCAGAAAATTAGGTTATGCATTTAACCCTACAGGCAGTTTCCCTTATGCAGGTGTCAGATTGCTTACAGAACAAACACCTAATTATTATGCTTTTGACAATACATCAGGAATAAACATCTTTGATGGTTTTACCAACACAGAAAAATTTCAGGCAATCAGCAGTGGTGTTGGACGTGCCCAAACAGCTACCACAACTGATGATATTGCTCATATGCTGGCAGCAAAAATTGAAAATCTGGCAGATGGAGATTCTGTAGTGGTAGCATTTGCGATACTAGGTGGTAATAATTTAGCTGACTTACAGAAAAGTGCAGATGCGGCTTTAGCCAAATTTATTGAAATCAATCGTAGTCCTAAACCTGTAATCGCCAATGTGACAACCTGTCGAGGTACAAAAGTTATGCTTACGCCCTCACCTGGTCAGACATTTAAGTTTTACCAAAAACAAGCAGATGGCACATTAAAAGCACTTTCCATAGGAAGCGAACTGGAAATAGACCATGTGGAGCAAGATACCACCTTCTTTGTAACCAATGCAGATTCTCTTTACGAAAGTGATCCTGTAGCTGTAAGTGTCAGTATATTCGAATCACGGTTCAAAATAAATAAAGATTCATTGGGAATAGCAGACAAGGATGTTCTGCAAATTACCAATATGACTTCAGATGCGGTGAAATGGGTATGGAATTTTGGAGATGGTACAACCAGCACAGAACAAAATCCTTCACATACCTATACAAAACAAGGTGATTATCGAATAACCCTAATAAGCGAAAATGCTAAAGGATGCCAGGATAGTGTTGCTCAGGTAATAAAAGTTTTCCCTGGAATTTTAAGTCCTAAACCGATAGTTCAGCCAGTTTCAATATGTGCCGGGGACTCGGTTGTACTAAGGCCATCTAATGGAACTGTGTATGGACTATATTCAACAAAGTTTGACTTGTTAGCTGTTGGGACTTCATTTAATCTTGGACGGATCTATAATGATACTATCTTTTATGTTACGGCATCCGACTATATTGTAGAGAGTGACCCTGTTATTGTAACTATAAAAATCTTACAAATTGACGCAGGATTCTCTATCAATAAAGATACACTTGATCTGACACTGAATGAGACGTTAAAAATCACAGATTCGAGTAGCAATGCGGTGAAATGGGTATGGAATTTTGGAGATGGTACAACCAGCACAGAACAAAATCCTTCACATACCTATACAAAACAAGGTACATATATAGTCTCTTTACAGGTAACCAATATTAATGGCTGTATTGATACATATTCAGATACTATTCAAGTTATTCGCACAGATATAGCTAACTTTTCTTTAAATAAAGACACACTTGATCTGACACTGAATGAGACGTTAAAAATCACAGATTCGAGTAGCAATGCGGTGAAATGGGTATGGAATTTTGGAGATGGTACAACCAGCACAGAACAAAATCCTTCACATACCTATACAAAACAAGGTACATATATAGTCTCTTTACAGGTAACCAATACTGTAGGAAACTCTGATACTCTTTCTAAACAACTTGTAGTTATTGGAAATATGCATCAACTAACAGATGCCATAAAAGTTGCACCTAATCCTACAACATCGTTTGTAAATATCACTCGTAGTCTTGGGCTGACAATAGAAAAAGTAAAAATGCAGATCTATAACTCTGCCGGAACAAAAATCTATGAAACTACCAATATCCCTTACGAATCTCAATTTGATTTCAGTACTTACAGCAAAGGTTTATATCTGATTGTTTTTTCAGGAGAGAATCAGCAATTAGTAAAAAGAATTATTGTTAACTAACTTTAAAAATAAACGAGAAGGGCTTTATAAGATATAAAGCCCTTCTCGTTTTGTGTGACTTACAATTCTATTTTCTCGCCATTCTGCTCATGCATTTGATATACTAATTGAGTCTTATTGGCTACTTCATGTATCATACGATCCAGTTCTTTTGCAGATGTATCAATATGACTGATAACAACCTGGTTAAAATCATCAGCAAGATTAGCCCGGTTATATAATGTTACCAACCCAAGAATTGAAGCTACTGGCCCTCGTATCTTATGGGCGTTCAGATAGGCTAACTCTGACATCTTTTGCTTCACTAATAATTGATCTATCTTTCTTTCCTGTAGAATGTTACGAATCAACAAGTAAACAATTATCCCTATTCCCAATAAAACTCCCAGAAAAAGGTAATGTTGCTGAGCATATTTAGTCAAGGCTTTCTGCGCTATCTGATGTACTGATGCCATCTGGGTATGTTTTTTTTCCAGATCATAATTTGCTTGCAGGGTAAAGCCAACTTTGGCATTCTCTGTCACCAGAATACTATCATCCACAGCATGAGCCACTTCAAAATAATACAAAGCCTTATTATAGTTTTTTAATTCTTTATGCTTCTTATATAACATAAGGCTTGCCTCTTTAACAATTTGTTTTGCACCACTTTCTTTAGCCAATTCCAAAGCCTTATCTGCTGCAGCTAATCCGTCAATAAGTTTGTCAGTAACAGTATAAACTCTCGATAACCCAATCAAATCCTGAGCAATAGCATCTTTTGCATTTAGTTCCTGGGCTATATGTAATCCCTGAGAATAATATTCATACGCCTTTATTGAATTACCTTGTTCCAAATAAATATCTGCCATATTCAATAAACAAGAGTGTACTCCTATCTTATCTCCTACTAACATGAATGTACTGTAAATCTTATTATATGTTTCCAATGCTTTTGCATTATTTCCCTGCTTTTTGTATAAGTAGGCAAAATTATCCAGGACTGTAGCTGCATCCTGATGAGAATCAGGTATAGAATGAAGTATCTTTAATGCTTGTGCATGACAATTGTAGGCTTTGGAAAAATTCTTCTGTTGTGTATGAACAATACCAATGTTACTTAGAGTGGCTGCAACACCTTTCCAATCATGTACCTCTTCTCTTTTCTTCAAAGCCTGTAGATAAAATTCCAGTGCTTTACTATATATCCCTAGCCCTACATAGGCAACGCCTATACTGTTTAAGTTTGCAGCGATTAGTTTTTCATTGTTTATGGTCTTACAGATTTCGAGTGATTTCAGAAAATATTCTTCTGACTTTTTATATTCTCCTTTCATCCGATGCGCAACTCCTATCCGATAAAGACTCAAAGCAATATTGTCGGCATTCTTCATATGACGAGCCAGAGCCAAGCCTTCTCTAGCCAGCACGATGGATGAATCAGGATCAGAAGTTTGGTATAATTCAGCTAACTCCATGAGGATGAAGCTACGTTGTTCAATCCCTGATCTTTTCAGGGATGCCAACAAACTATCTTTAACATTACTTTGCGCAATGGTATGCAAACAAAGAAAAGAAAGGATAATTGCCTGTAAATGTTTATTCATTTGATAAAAATTAAAGGAGCAGTGATTTTATTTACACACAAGTTAGTATTGCCTCTTTTAAAATAAGACTCTACTATTTTTTAAGTTTTCAAAACTAATCTTTATTGATACAAAACTGAGTAATAATAAAAAATAGTAACTCTTTATTTGTACTTGCGTTACAGCAAAATGCTTAGTATGCAATAATATACTGAGCATTAATAACTTATACACTCTATTCTATTAAAACCTTTTATCAATTCAGTAATATTTATTCAAAAAAATTTCCTTTATCCGATGTAAAGAAAATTTAATTATCGTTTATTCACGATTAACAATCAATAAAATGTTTTTTTCTCCCATGTGCAATAAATTCAGATCAGTTCTACAAACAAAAAACTATGTATCTATCAATCAACACATTACCTTTCAATCAGTTATATTACAATTAGACGCGATAAGGTAATACAAACCAGTAATAGCCCAAAATAATATAAATATATCACATAAACTTACATATGTATAGTATTCGCATATTCTGTCAATTATCAATTTCTTACGTTTTAAACATTTGTCTCATTAACTCAATACCAGAACAAACAAAAATACCCTGACTGATTCAGACAGGGTATTTTTGTTTGTTCTGGTATATCAGGCTCAAAACAACTGTTTTATCTTGTAGTTTTTTCCATTGAAACTAAATGTATCTCCTTCTTTTTTGCCTTTCATAACTGAGTAAATAGGAGCGTTGGTGGAAATAGCCATAAAATCCTCTCCATTTACTTTAAATGGAATACTTACACCAATAAAGAAATGAATGGAATCTGTAATGACTACTGCCCCTTTACCAACTTCTGCATTAATACCTACTTCATTGATGCTATCAAGCTGCACGAGTTCCTGACGCAGAAAATCCATATGTGGTTCCAATTGGCGACTATCCTCAATCATTTCTTCATCTTTTGATTCATATTTATCACTCCACCCTTCTTCATCGCTCTCTGTAGCATCTGTTATTCTCTGATCAATAGTCTGTTGAGCTACCTGTTCAGAAGCCTCTAAGGCTTTACGACAAGATTGGATAATTTGCTTTTTGTATTCTGTAAGTTCCATAATATGTTCTTTTTAGTATTTACAAAAACATTGTGCCTTTCTGATCCAAGGTACTATTAATCTTTCTATTTAGACCATTGATATTGAATATTATGTGATGAGGCTTTATGTTTTTGTTCACTAACTCTGACTTTACTAACTGCTTCTGCCAGAGTTAAACTTTGTTTATCATATTCATCCAATACCGTTTTTGGTACTGAAAGTTCTACTTTTTGTGGAAAAGTTTCTTTGTTCCAAGTATTAATAGAAATATTCACCACAAGTCGTTCGGTTGGAGCTAGCGTCCGAAGTGTACGACCATATTCAATCATATATGCTTTTACTTCATTAATAAAGTTAGCATAGTCTTGTACACTTGTCTGAGTATCCTTGTTTTTTCCGGTCTTCTCACTGGCAGCGGTAGTACCCATAACTTGTACAGGTTCTAAAGATTTATCTTCTTTTTTACTTTTATTCTTTGCTTTTCCTTTTTCAGATTTTGCAGAGGTTGTAACTTCCTCTTCTGATTCTGAAACTATTGTAACTGTACCACTTCCAGCAATTGCAGGTCTGGTAATGGTCATACTCTTGTGATTTGACCAGACATCACTACTAGTATTCATAGTAGCAACTCCATGAAGCTTTAAACTTCTATTGTAATTGACAGAGAAGTTATAAATTACTCCTAATCCTTTAAAAAATTCATATCTCTCCTTTGTAGTACTTTTTTCTAATCCATTGAAATACACAAAATTATTATCGGCTGTAACAAATGATTTATCAAACCCATTTCCGAAGAGATTAGTAAAGATCTTACCCATTATCTCGTATTCTGGTTTACTGGTTTTATCAATAGGTTCTATATTTACTTTGGTTTTAGCAGCCAGTTCCTGACCAGCCAATCTTGTGTCTTCCTGGGTAAACTCAAACAAAATACGTTCAGGTTTTGCTGTTTTGTCCTGAGAATTATACTTCCTCTCCTGGTCATATCTCTTATCGTAGTAAAAGAATATCTTCTCTCCTGGCTTTACAAAACCAAACAAATTTCCATAACTACTAAGAAATCCTTTCATAATTGTTATAATCTGTTCTTTTTCTATAACCTTAATAGCGGAAGGCGTTTTATTGGTATCATCATCATTATCATCGTCTTCATCCATATTAAATTTATAGTAGTAAGCATCACCATTAATGACTTTTACTCCTAAAGAATTTGTATAGGTAGGTGCAGAAATCAATAATCCAAATCCAGGAAAATAATGCACTTCTCCGTTTTGTGTTATTACTCGCTGTGATTTTTTATCAGGATTAGCTTCTTTAAAGTATTCAAGTAGAACTGTTCTCAGAACCTCCTCATCGCGTTGAAAACGGGTAGTATCTGCTACTTTCTGGGCCTGTGCAACAACTGAGTATAAAATCATTGTGATACATCCTGTAATTTTCAGCATATGATGCAGCTTATTTGTTATATTTTTTGTATATGATAGCATAGTAGTGTTTTTTATATTGTAATTGATAATTCTTCTTTTACTCCACTTATCTGGCGCCCAATAAGAAGAGTATCAAGATCATTTAATTTGCTTCTTTGTCTTTCTCACCTTCGTTTAATTTAGAGATTACCTGAGTCAATAGAAAATCTGTCTGTTGCTGTTTCTGATCTGTATTCTGTACAATGTTATTTAAGACAGCATTAATCTTTTGCAGATCGTCTTTGCGTTGAGTAGCCAGATAATCTGTAAGCTGGGATAACAATTGCTGAGAATATAGCTGTTGTTGTTGCCCTGCAGAGGATAGAAGCTGCTGCATCGTTTCGAAGTTTTCCTGTTGCAAATCATTCATCAGACCAGCCACCTGCTCAGATGTCAACCCTGTATGATGCTTTTGCAATATAGATTGCTGCATCTGAAGAGTATATATCTGACGCTGCAGCTTTTGCTCTAATAAAGCAATTCGCTTGAGAGCAACACTATCATTAGCTATAGTATGTAGCTGTGAGAGTTTTGCTGTGTCTGATTTATTAATCGAAGCCAATGTACTTGTTGGTACCATTTCCTTTGTACTAGTTTCACTATCCTTTCCCAATCGTATAGATAGTTCATTGTTGTGTAAGCTTATTCGTATATTCATCCATGCAATACTATATAGTATTCCTACAAAGATGGCAGCTGCTACTGCCCATTTCTTCCATTTTCCTTCATACGTTTTTGTTTGTATTTTCTGCTGTTTCCAAAAGATGGGTTCTTCAATTGACTCATCTTCTACTTGCTGAAGTTTCACTCTGGTAGCAGACAACCGCTCCCACTCCTGTCTCGCAGGCTCATTTTCTTCCAGATATTGTTTTACCTGAGCTGCTTCTGCTTCATCAAGCTCACCATACAAATAAGCAATCAGCGTATTTTTAGTAACACTTTTCATAATCTTTATTTATCAACTTTTAATCTTACTGAATAGTAGCTTTAGAGTATTTTAGAAATAGATCATATCTTTGGTTACCTTCCATTTCTCCAATTGCTTCCGCATGTTTTCCAGACCATAATACATTCTGGATTTAACAGTGTTTTCGGATACGTCCAATGCAGCAGCAATTTCTCTGAATTTTAATCCCTCATATTCTTTCATAATCACAACTACACGTTGTTCAGCAGGCAATTGATGTAATGCTTTTAGGACATATTCTGCTGCTTCTGTTCGCTCTGTCTCTACATCTGCTTCAGCAACCCATCTGTCATCAATAGAGATTTCTTTGTCATTATCAGAATCCCGTTGCCAGAAACTAAATGAAAACATTTTTTTTCGTTTCTGCTTTCTACTCTCCTGATGACAACAATTGGTAGCAATCCGATACAACCAACTACGAAATTGCTCAACCGATTGAAGTCCGGAAAGATTTTTATGAACAGTTATAAACGTTTGCTGGGTAATGTCCATAGCCATATCATGGTCAGCAAAATATTTATAAGTGAAGTTGTAAATGCGTGGATACCAATACTTCACCAACCGGTTAAAGTCCGCTTGGCTGCCTTGCTGGGCTTGACGTATCCACGAATCAGTGTAAAGTTTAGGTTCCAAACAGAATCAGATTGGTTAAAATATACTCTGTAGATGCCCAGTGATGCAGAAAAGTTTTAAGGAAGATAAAAAAAGTTAAGAAATATTCGTTCTCTATAGGCTAAGATGCTAATTCTTGCCATTGACTACTCTCATGAGTTCTGTTCTTTTGATCAGTCAAATACAATGGAGACATAATCGGTGTTACAAGTATTCTATTGATAACCATACAAATCAACAGATTATTTATATACCTTTCCGAAAAGGTTACCCTAGCGATCGTTTTTCATTAAAGAATGATTTCCCTAATTTGCCAAAGTTTCCTGAACCCAGGCAATACATCCTTAACTTCTCTAATTGAGTATTTTCTATGAGTCTTCTCTCGGCACGCCATATTACGAAACGTTATGCAAACCACACCGCCCTTAATGATGTAAGCATTGAAATTCCCAAAGGCAGCATTTTTGGATTGCTAGGTCCCAATGGTGCAGGTAAAACCTCACTAATTCGCATCATTACACAAATCACCGCACCAGACAAAGGTGAAGTCCTGTTTGCAGGAGAAAAACTATCCCCTGCCCATATTAAGCGTATTGGATACCTGCCAGAAGAACGAGGCCTCTATAAGAAAATGAAAGTAGGCGAACAACTACAATATCTGGCACAACTCAAAGGTATGACGAAGCGAGAAGCGACAGATAAACTCAAACAATGGTTTATTAAATTTGATATAAAGGAATGGTGGAATAAAAATGTAGAAGACCTGTCAAAAGGGATGCAACAAAAGGTACAGTTTATTGCTACAGTACTACATGAGCCCGAGTTGTTAATACTGGATGAACCTTTCACTGGATTTGATCCGGTAAACGCCAATTTAATAAAAGATGAAATCATACAAATGAAACAAAATGGCTGTACCATCATCTTTTCAACCCACCGTATGGAATCGGTAGAAGAAATGTGTAACTACATCGCATTGATTCATCAGTCTCAAAAAATACTGGATGGAGCTACCAAACAAATTAGACGACAATACCGAACAAACACCTATGTACTAGAAGGAGAAGGCTCTCTGGGAACACTCCCGCCAGAATTTCAACTGCTCGATCTGCAACAACTCGAAGAAAATCATATAAAGGCATCAATTAAGATTTCTAATGAAGCTTCACCAAATGATTTATTGCAGATTCTGATACCACAAATTCAGATTCATTCATTCATTGAGAATATTCCTTCCATGAATGATATTTTTATCCGAAGTGTCACAGGAACGGGAACAACCATTGAACCATCTGCTATTACTGTTTGATAGTTTTACTCAACCATCTCTGTTCTTGCAACCTGTCAAACAATTAAACCAAACACCTCAAATATGAGAATCATCTCCCTGATTATACAACGCGAATACCTGGTACGTGTCCGCAAAAAGTCTTTTCTAATCATGACAATATTAGGTCCTGTTCTCCTTGCATGTATTTACATTGTTCCAGCCTATCTGATGTTACGTGAAGGAGAAAAAAGAACCATTGCTGTCATCGACGAGAGTGGTTTGTTTAGCCAAAGCTTTGAAAACAACAAAAATATTAGCTTTGCTCCTATCAATACATCTTTGGCAGTTGCAAAGGAACAAGTTCGACAGGATAAGTATTACGCAGTACTCTACATCCCAAAATCTATTTTGGATAAAACGCATAATCGGGAAGTTGAACTTTTTTCCAAAAAAGGTGCCAGCATTGAAGTCGAAGATAAAGTACAGGAAACTATCCAAAAAAAGATACAGGATTTACAATTGAAACAAGCCAATATAGATACAGATTTGTTAAAACAGATTGAATCGTATGAAATAGCTGTCAATACCGCCAATCTGGAGGAAGAAAAAGAACAGGAGAGCAATGTAATCGCCTCTTCTATTGTTGGATATATATCAGCCTTCATCATCTATATATCTATATTCCTTTATGGTGTACAAGTAATGCGAGGCATTCTGGAAGAAAAGACTAACCGAATTGTAGAAGTCATGATTTCTTCTGTTAAACCCTTTCAGTTAATGATGGGTAAGATCATTGGTATCGCATTGGTGGGCCTGACTCAGTTTCTTTTATGGTTATTACTAGGGTTTGGTATTATTTATGGAACAGCCCAAACTCTGGGTATAGATCAGCAAACCATGATGCAGCAAGTTGAAAATCGCCAACCTGGTCTATCACAATTGAAAGAGGTTCAAAAGAAACCTGGTTTGCAGGCAAAAGATATTTATAAAGGCTTGGCAACTATTAACTTTACCAAGATCATTGCTTGTCTGCTTTTTTACTTTCTTTTTGGCTATCTGATGTACAGTGCATTATTTGCAGCAGTCGGTGCCGCCTCTGATGCAGATACAGATACACAGCAGTTTATGTTTCCTATTAGCGTTCCACTTATCTTTTCTATTGTAATAGCTACCTATATTGTTCAGAATCCAGATAGCTCTATTGCCTTCTGGACATCGATAATTCCTCTTACTTCCCCTATTATTATGCTTATTCGACTGCCATTTAATCCACCGTTGTGGGAAATTGGTTTATCTATGGCTTTATTGGTGGGGGGATTTCTAGGTACAACCTGGCTGGCAGCTCGTATTTACAGAGTAGGAATTCTTATGTATGGAAAAAAGGTAAGCTACAAAGAGCTTTCAAAATGGCTTTTCTACAAGGGATAACTTGCTAATCATCTTTTACAGAAAGAGGGTACTTCCGGTCAAGTATCCTCTTTTTTTATTCCCACAAAGGTAATTTTTCATTTGTACTGACAATTATACTTCATTTCTATATAAGGTGAACCAAAAATGCCAAAATGACTGATTATCCTCAAAAAATAGAAGAAAACAGACATATTTTCAGTTTCTTAAGGAATGGATTTTTATTTGATAGATAGATAGTGTCCTGAATTTGTAAGAAATTAAAAATAAAGTGGTGATACTAATCATTCTATTTGTTTACAAAGGATAAAATACTATAACTTATGAAAACTATAGCTATCAACCCTAGAAATTAAACCACTATGAATTTTAACAAATATACCGTTAAATCTCAGGAAGTCATTCAACTGGCTTCTGAGATTGCCTTAAGCCATGGCCAGCAAGCCGTTGAAACTGGTCATTTGCTACAAGCCATACTTCAATCTGATGAGAATCTGATTGGCTTTTTGTTAAAGAAACTAAATGTCAATCAAAAAGCATTAGAGACACGTCTGAACGAAATAGTTCATGCCTATCCTAAAGTAAGTGGAGGGAATCCTTATCTGGGTAATGATGCAGCTGCTGCCCTTCAAAAAGCAGAAGGTATGTTGGGTGAATGGGGAGATGAATTTGTATCTATTGAACATATTCTTTTGGGCCTTTTTGCAGGCCGTGACCGTACAGCACAAATACTAAAAGATGCAGGTATTAACGAAAAAGCATTAAAAAATGCGATTAAAGAATTACGAGGAGGAAATAAAGTGACAGATCAGCATGCAGAAGGTAAGTACCGTTCATTAGAGAAATATTCTATTAACTTAACTGAACGAGCACGACAAGGTAAAATAGACCCTGTAATTGGTCGTGATGAAGAAATCAGACGGGTGTTACAGATTCTATCACGGAGAACCAAAAACAATCCGATTCTGCTTGGAGAGCCTGGTGTTGGTAAGACTGCCATTGTTGAAGGATTAGCACAGCGGATCGTTAATGGAGACGTTCCTGAAAATCTAAAGTCTAAGACATTAATGTCTCTGGATATGGGACTTTTAATTGCAGGCGCGAAATACAAAGGTGAATTTGAAGAACGTCTAAAGGCTGTAATAAAAGAAGTTACAGACTCCAATGGTGAAATCATCATGTTTATTGATGAGATACATACACTGATTGGAGCTGGTGGTGGTGGAGAAAGCGCAATGGACGCAGCCAACTTATTAAAACCTGCATTGGCTCGTGGTGAATTACATGCTATTGGCGCAACAACCTTAAAGGAATATCAGAAGTATGTAGAGAAAGATAAAGCATTGGAACGTCGCTTTCAGGCTGTATTTGTAGATGAGCCTAGTGTACAGGATGCCATTTCTATCCTTCGGGGTATCAAAGACAAATATGAATTACACCATGGTGTTCGGATTAAAGATGATGCAGTAATTGCATCTGTAGAATTATCAAACAGATACATCTCGGATCGCTTTCTGCCAGATAAGGCTATTGACTTAATGGATGAAGCAGCTTCCAAACTCCGGATTGAGATGGATTCTCTACCTGAAGAACTGGATGAGATCAACCGTCGCATTATGCAGCTGGAAATTGAACGGGAAGCGATCCGTAGAGAAAATGATAGAGATAAAGAAGCTATTCTATCCAAAGAACTGGCAGAACTGAATGAACAACGGGATAGTCTGAAAGCCAAATGGCAGAATGAAAAAAGTCTGATCGATGAGATTCAAAAAGAGAAAGAAGATATTGAAAAGTATAAAGTAGAAGCTGAACAAGCAGAACGTTCCGGTGATTATGGAAAGGTGGCAGAGCTTCGCTATGGAAGAATTGTAGAATCCCAAAAGAAGCTGGAAGAGCTTCAGAAACAAGTAAAAACTCTTGATCGACCTCTGTTGAAGGAAGAAGTCACATCTGAAGATATTGCAGAGGTGGTAGCGAAGTGGACAGGTATCCCTGTGTCTAAAATGCTACAAAGCGAACGAGAAAAGCTATTGCATCTGGAAGAAGAGCTAGGTAAACGAATTGCAGGACAAAGTGAGGCAATCGAGGCTGTTGCAGATGCCGTTCGTCGTAGCCGGGCCGGATTGCAAGATCCTAAACGTCCCATTGGCTCGTTCATATTTCTTGGTACTACAGGGGTTGGTAAAACCGAGGTAGCTAAAGCCCTGGCTGAGTATCTGTTCAATGACGAAAATGCGATGGTACGTATTGATATGTCAGAGTATCAGGAGCGCCATGCGGTAAGTCGTCTGGTAGGTGCGCCTCCCGGATATGTTGGATATGATGAAGGAGGACAGTTGACTGAAGCAGTTCGCAGGAAACCATACTCTGTAATCTTGCTGGATGAAATTGAGAAAGCCCATCCGGATGTATTTAATATTCTGTTACAGGTATTGGATGATGGTCGGTTAACAGACAACAAAGGCCGGATAGCCAACTTTAAGAATACCATTATCATTATGACATCCAATATGGGTTCTAACATCATTCAGGATAACTTTGAGAAGATGGAAGACTGGAATCGTGAGAAGATCATTGAGGATACCAAAGAGCAGGTGATTGATTTACTCAAGAAGATGATTCGTCCGGAATTCCTTAACCGGGTAGATGAAATTGTAATGTTCCAACCTCTGGCGAAGAAAGAAATCCGGAAGATTGTGGACATTCAGTTCCGTCAGATCCAGAAACGGTTGGCCGAAAGCGGAATCCATATTGAACCGAATAATGAGGTACTGGATGTACTTGGAGAAAAAGGATTTGACCCACAATTTGGGGCACGGCCTTTGAAACGAGTAATGCAACGGTTAATACTCAATGAACTATCAAAAGATATCCTGGCAGGTAAAATAAACAAAGATGATGTGGTCGGAATGTTTTATGATGAAGAAAGTGATGCTATCAAATTCTTCAATGTTGAAAGTATCCCTGCAGAGTTAGATAAATAAACTCAACAACTCAATACTATAATCCCCGGCATATACTGTCGGGGATTTTTAGTTAAGAAGTTGTCTAAAATTTCATTGGGATCTTTTCTCTTCTCTGTATTTCTCAGAGAGAATAGTATATTTGCTAACCACATCTTTGTACATCATCTGCTACTCACTAAATAGTATGGAAAACATTCGGATTACGTTGATTCAAACAGCTTTACATTGGGAAAACCCGGGAGCTAACACTCATTCTCTGGAAGAAAAAATCAGGAATATACAAGAACCAACAGATCTGATTGTCCTACCTGAAATGTTCAGCACAGGTTTTACAATGGATGCTCCGGCAGTGGCAGAACCAATGAACTTTACAACATTCAAATGGCTCAAGATGATGGCAGCCTCCATGAATGCAGTTATTACGGGCAGCTTTGTGGTAAAGGAAGATGGAAATTTTTACAATCGGTTGGTGTGGATGCGTCCGGATGGGAGCTACGAAACGTATGACAAACGCCATTTATTCCGTATGGCGAATGAACATGAAACCTATAGTGCAGGTACTAAAAATATTTATCCTACGATAAAAAACTGGAAGTTTCTGCCACTGGTATGTTATGACCTCCGCTTCCCAGCTTGGAGTCGCAACAAACATTTAGCTTCTCCATCTAGTGGGTATGATTGTCTTATCTATGTAGCAAACTGGCCAGAAGCTCGACGCTTGCACTGGAACACATTATTACAGGCAAGAGCTATTGAAAACCTGAGTTATGTGGTCGGTGTAAACCGGGTTGGAACTGATGGAAAAAATATTCCATACAGTGGAGATTCTGTAGTAATCAGTCCTCGTGGAGAAAAATTATTTCATGCCGAATATGAGGAAGTAATCAAAACTATTGAACTAGATTGGAATGATCTTCAAACTTATCGTGAGAAATTTCCAGCCTATCTGGATGCCGATACGTATGAGATTAAAATCTAGTTTGTAATCCTGATGTCTTACTTAGCCAATATATTTTGCCATGAGTATTTCACTTGCGTGGTTTGAGATTCCTGTTACAGATCTTTCCAGAGCCAAAATATTTTATGAAACAATCTTTGATATCAAGATTCAACTACTTGACTTGGGGGCGTTAAAAATAGGCAGTTTTCCTGCCTCTCCGTCAGGAGTTTCCGGAGCATTATGTCAACATGCAGAATTTTACAAACCTTCGTTTGAAGGACCAATGATTTATATAGATGCAAATCCGGATCTGAGTACTATTCTCAATAAAGTAGAATCAGTAGGTGGCAAGATACTCTTTCCCAAACGCCTCATCTCGCCAGATCAGGGGTATACAGCTATTTTTATCGATACTGAGGGAAATCGTATAGGACTTCGTTCCAAAAACTAATTTGTCCTCCATGCTTGTTCCTTCTGAAATAACGCTCTTCATTCCCTACAAAGCGGATACAGAAAGATTATCTGTTACTGCAGTCTGGCAAAATATGGGTGGACAGGTTATTCAATTAGATCGTTTCTGGGAAAAACCCGTTGCTCTTCCTACTCAAAAAATTG
Source organism: Xanthocytophaga agilis (assembly GCF_030068605.1). Taxonomy (NCBI): domain Bacteria; kingdom Pseudomonadati; phylum Bacteroidota; class Cytophagia; order Cytophagales; family Rhodocytophagaceae; genus Xanthocytophaga; species Xanthocytophaga agilis. Next base: position 64,822 of record NZ_JASJOU010000001.1, on the reverse strand, counting down.
CCATTTACGGAAATGACACTTTTTCACTAGTTGTAGCCCAACTATTTGCGCTTCAACTTATCTCTCCTGACAATTTTTTACTCACAAAGCTTTCTCCAATCTGGACAAAAAGACAAATACACACTCAGTCATTAGAATCTATTACAGACAATCTCTTTCCAGCATTTATTAAGTCGGTTGTTCCCAAACAATTTAAAGCAGCCGTTTATCAAACAAAAGCAGACCTTCTAACAGAAACAGATGGACTTGCTCCTGATACACAATTGCTGATTTCAGAAATTGTAGCAATAGAAGCAGAAGCACGATGCTTTGTATTGCATCATACACTTAAAGATATCGCCATTTATGAAGGCACCACATCTTTGGAAACGGGCAAAGATTTTATTCAGGATTTTTTAGATAACGTTCCTGACTTACCAGAAACATTTGTGGTTGATCTGGGATATTCCTCAATTAAAGGCTGGTTCATTCTGGAATTTAACGCTAGTTGGGGTGCAGGATTGAATGGTTGTGATCCGGAAAAAGTGATTGAATGTATTATAGCAGCTACTATAAATCCATCAGAGTTTGTCTAAATTATTTTTAAAGAAGCGAAAAGAGCAGAGTTTGTAGCGAGCCATGACTATTTTTCAGTTCGTAGCAAAAGCTACGGACTGAAAAATAGGCGAAGGTGCAGCACAAAAGATGCCTTTGAAGCCTTTATAAAATAGTTTGGACAGCCTCTAAAAAGGCATATTTTTTATTAATACAGAGATTCTATTAGATTTTCGCTCTATTCCTCTTGTCTATTTTGTAGCTTTGCCACCGATTTAGAAAACCCAGAGTTGCTAACTCTGTAGCAATATATCATTTCCAGATTTATTTACTTATCGACTACATGGAAGTAAGAGTTCGTTTTGCACCTAGCCCAACGGGGGCTTTACACATTGGTGGGGTTCGTACAGCCCTATTTAACTATCTGTTTGCAAAGAAAATGGGCGGAAAAATGTTACTCCGCATTGAAGATACTGATCAAAAGCGTTTTGTACCCGGAGCGGAAGAATATATTATAGAATCACTAAAGTGGGTAGGTATTCATATTGACGAAGGACAGGGCGTTGGAGGTCCACATGCCCCCTACCGCCAGTCTGAACGGAAAGAAATTTATCAGAAATATGTACAGCAATTACTGGATGAAGGGAAAGCCTATTATGCCTTTGATACAGATATAGAACTTGAGGCTATGCGTCAGCGCTTAAAAGCAGCAGGAGCAGCCAATACGTCCTATAATGCATTGACACGTACCCAAATGCGTAACTCTCTGACATTGAATGAAGATCAGACAAAGCAATTAATTGATGCAGGAACGCCGTATGTAATTCGGATTAAGGTTCCTATGAAGGAAGAAATCCGCTTCAAAGATTTAATTCGTGACTGGGTGGTTGTACATGCCAATACATTAGATGATAAAGTATTGATGAAGTCAGATGGATTACCTACCTATCACCTGGCCAATATTGTAGATGATCACTTGATGCAGATCACCCACGTGATTCGGGGTGACGAGTGGCTTCCATCTGCTCCTTTGCATATATTATTGTACAAGTTCCTTGGGTGGGAAGCTCCTCAATTTGCCCATTTGCCGTTGATTCTAAAGCCTGATTTATTGGATGAAAAAGGTAAAATTATTGAAGAACGACATGGAAAACTTAGCAAACGGGATGCCGATGAGATGGGATTCCCAATCTTCCCATTAACATGGAATGGAACAAATGCCGATGGTGAAGATATTACATCTGTTGGGTATCGGGAAGCAGGATATTATAAAGAAGCACTAATCAATTTCCTTGCTTTACTTGGCTGGAATGATGGTACAGATAAAGAGTTATTTTCACTGGATGAATTGATTGACAGCTTCACATTGGGAAGAATACATAAAACGGGGTCTAAATTTGATATTCGGAAAGCCAAATGGTTTAATCAGCACTATTTGCGTCAAAAACCCGATTCAGAATTAGCAGAAGGACTAATAAATGCCTTACAGCAAAAAAATATCACTTGTTCTCAGGAGAAAGCAAGTAAAATTGTTCATCTGATGAAAGAACGGGTTACCTTTCCTCAGGAAATTCATGAACAAATAGAATTCCTCTTCCAGGAACCAGCAGTGTATGAAGAATCGGTTGTACAAAGCAAGTGGAATCAGGAATCTGTGACTCTATTAACAGCATTTAAAGATGAATTGGTTACTATAACAGAGTTCAATGCAGAAATAGCCAAAGCAACGCTGCATACAGTCCTGGAAAAGGCAGGAGTCAAAATTGGAAAAGTTATGCCAGCACTTCGATTAGCATTGACAGGCGCTGGACACGGACCTGATCTTATGCAAATCATGGACATTTTGGGAAAAGAAGAAACCAGTAACAGAATTGAAAAAGCTATTGATAAATTAGTTGTGATAGGTTAAACAAGAAATTTGTATATTCAGTATCCTGTGCCTGTGTTAAAAACCAAGGCACAGGCTTTTATCAAAATTCTTTATACTTCTTCTAATCCTTTACAGTCATGGCAAAAAAGAAAGAAAATTCCGAAAATAAACCCAAAGTTCATCCCGAACTAGATGGATTGGAACTTACGGTCAATACATTTGGTGAGATTACAGCCAACTACGACATTGATAAAATCAATGAGTTTCTCAATAGAAAGGTAGATGATAAAAAACTAAGAAATCGCAAAGACAAAAAAAGCAGTTAAAGCAACCTTAACCTTTTTATAAAAACAACTATCTAACCTCATGCAATCACACGAAATTGACTACAAAATCATTGGTGAAGACATTCAGATTGTAGAAATTGAACTGGATCAAAATGAAACTGTCATAGCAGAAGCAGGTGCAATGGTTTATATGCACGATGGTATTCAGTTTGAGACGAAAATGGGAGATGGATCACAGGCCAATAGTGGATTTATGGGTATGCTTAAACAGGTTGGCTCCCGCTTACTCACAGGTGAATCTCTTTTCATGACTCACTTCACCAACCGAGGCTATCAGCGTAGCAAAGTTGCTTTTGCAGCCCCTTACCCTGGTACCATTCTGCCTATTGATTTGGCACAGATACAAGGTAATACACTAATCGCTCAGAAAGATAGCTTTCTGTGTGCAGCACTAGGTACCAAAATTTCCATTCACTTTAACAGGAAACTTGGTTCCGGTATTTTTGGTGGAGAAGGGTTCATTCTGGAAAAACTACAAGGTGATGGACTGGCCTTTATTCATGCAGGTGGTGTAGTAATTGAGAAATATCTTAACAACGAAACTTTACGTGTTGATACAGGTTGTGTGGTAGCATTTGAACCTAGTATCCAGTTTGATATTCAGCAGGCAGGAGGTTTACGTTCTATGATGTTTGGAGGAGAAGGTCTCTTTCTGGCAACCTTACGTGGTACAGGCCGTGTATGGCTACAATCTATGCCTATATCCAAACTAGTAGAGGCTCTTGCTCCTTATGGACGTAACAGCAACAAAGAAGGTGGTTCTATTTTAGGTGGCCTGGGTAATTTACTGGATGGTGATTAGTTGTTTGCAAAACACCATTTATAATACAAAAGCCTCTTGGTAGAGGCTTTTGTTACTTTTGAGAATTTATAGTTACATGCAGTTCTTTCTATTTTGGCTCCTGATTCAGAATAACATCGTTAAACTTTACAATTTGCCCCTTCCCTCCTACAGCCCAGCCAACCTTTCCAGCAAAGCTAACAGCATGTAAAGCTGAGTCGTCAATTTTAGTCCAGGTCTTACCCCAATTCATTGAATAACAAGTACCTGATGGACCTACAGCCACCAACGTATTTTTATTGTAGATAGCAACTCCTTCTTTTAAACCAGCAGGAATAGTTTGCGAAGCGGCTGTCCAGGTCTTACCTCCGTCTTTCGTTACATTGACATTTAGAAAAGCCTCTTTTACATCTTCGTAATTTCCGCCAATGGCGATACCAGTTTTGGCATCCAGAAAGCGTACACCAAATATGCCAGATGTTTTTCCTGCCTTTATGGTTGTCTCTGATACTTGCCAGGTTTGGCCCTGATCTGTAGAATAAAAAACTCTTCCACCATTTTCTCCACCCGTACCAATCCAAGCGTTTGTATTTCCCTGCACTACTAAGGCTGTTCCACTGGCGGCAAACGCAGCTTCACCACTTTTAACAGCAGGAATATTCTCAGGATTCATCCGTTTCCAGGTTTCCCCTCCATCAGAAGTAGTAATAATATAGAATTTGCCGTCTATCGGATCACTAAAAGCTATACCGTATTGTCTATCCCAGAAATCTATGGAATCAAAGAAAACGCCCTTCTGATCTGTTGAATAGACCAGCTTCCAGCTAGCTCCCCCATCTATAGTCTTGTATAATTTTGCCTTTCCTTCTGATCCATCGCCTGCACTCATAATAACTGCTGTTTGGGCATCAAACGCATGAATATCTCTGAAATCAAGTTGGTCAGCACCAGGAACGGATAGCTTCTGCCAGGAGACACCACCATCTAATGTTCGGAGTACTGTACCTCCGGAGCCACTAACCCAACATGTATTTTTATCAACAGCACTTACCGTTCGAAAACTCGCCTGGGTATTACTGTTCTGGACTATCCATTGTGCAAAGGTTGCCTGACAAACAAAAAAGAGTAGGATATATTTCATTGGTAAAATAGATTAAGCCCTCAAAATAGTATAAAATGATTGTTTCTACAATAAAGAGGAAATGCCTGAATGAAACAGATTTCGCCCAGGCATTTTTATCAGGTTAATTCTATAATAATACTACATTATACTATTTTCACTGAATTATTGTAATTCTTAATGTAGTCAGGTAATACAATGCTGGAATCAAGAGCAGCATCTGGTTCAGGTAGTTGAGGAACCAGCTTTAATGGTAGTACACCTGCCCATACATTCAAGTCCATATCCTCTTCGTCATCATTTACCCCGCCTGTACGTACTTTGGCAGAAGCTTCTTCCAGAGGGATAGAGATTACCATTGTCTTTTTCATTTCACTGGCATTGGGTTGCCGGGCATCATTCCAACGACCAGGAATAATATGTTCTGTAAAACATTCCAAAGCTTTCCATCTTTCTTCCTCATCTGTAACAAGTTCTGTCTTACCAAAAATAACCACAGACCGATAGTTTACAGAGTGATGGAATGTCGATCTCGCAAGAATCAGTCCATCCAGCAGAGTGATACAAATACAAACATCTATTCCTTTGGCCAGCTCTCTAAAAAAATGACTACCCACAGAACCATGAATATATAGCTTGTCATCCATTCGCCCATAGCTGATCGGAATCATAAAAGGCTGTCCATTTTGAACATACGATACATGGCAAACCAATGATTCATCCAGAATATCATAAATAGTCTGCTTGTCGTAGGTTCCTCTTTTGAGAGATCTTGTAAGCGTAGTCCGCTCTGTTTGTTCAAATGTTTGAGAAGTGTTTTCCATAGTTTTGCATTGATTAAAAATGATGGATATAAGGATTTTTACTAAGTTTATACAGATGTCTCACCACCTTTGGGGCCATAGAAAATGACCCAGGTGATAAAATCATCACTAAAATTTTCAAAGCGATGTACTCTTCCTGCTTCCACAAAAATGACATCTCCAACCTTACAGGTATAGTGTTCAGACTCTTTAATAAATTCACTTGTACCACTAATAATAATGTATAACTCATCCTGCTCATGTGGTGTCTGATAATCTTTATTTTTGGGAGCAAATATTTCCAGTTGCATTGTCCCATGACGATAAACCTCTATATACCAGACACCATCCTTCCATTTCTCAGTAGCAGGAAGAGGCAGATTTTTTAGAAAAGTATCAGGAGAGAATACCATAATATACTTGATGATTACTTTTCAAAAGTATACATTTACAGGACTACCAAAGGCATCCAGTTTTTACACAACAAGTAGTCCGGTTTATGCTTCCTTACTCCACTTTATTATCTATTGATAGACAAAGCAGCACTCCTGTCTATCTGCAAATTACCAATAACATGATCTTGCAGATAAAGAAAGGAGTTATCGGAGCGGGGACTAAATTGCCTGGTAGTAGAGCTTTATCCGAACAATTGCAAGTGCATAGAAAAACGGTAATTAAAACCTATGAAGAACTTCTAACACAAGGTTGGATAGAACAGATACCAGCCAAAGGAACCTTTGTAAGCAAAAAGTTACCTGAGATCACACCAGAGAAGATATCTTCAGCTACTAATGTACCACCTGCTTACCCTGTACAAACTGGTTTTAGGATTGAATCTAATACACTTCTCCATCGGCCAATTATCAAAGCGGGTAATCTCATAGGTTTTGATGATGGATTTCCAGATGTACGCCTGGCTCCAGTGGAAGTACTTTCACGTACCTACCGGACTATTTTACAACGCAGTTTCCAAAAGAAGCTTCTTTTATATGGTGAAACGCAGGGCAACCCATACCTACGCGAAGTTTTGGCAGATTATCTCCATCAGAGCCGAGGACTGGCAATTTCCTCAAATAATATTTGTATTACCCGAGGTAGTGTTATGGGAATTCACCTGGCAGCAAAAATTATCTGTAAACAAGGAGATAAAGTAATCGTAGCAGATGCCAATTATCCGGCAGCTAATATGATATTCCAACAACTAGGTGTACAGTTACTTCGTGTTCCGGTTGATGAACAAGGAATATGTGTAGATTCAATTGAAACACTTTGTGAAGAGCAATCTATACGTTTATTATATATTACGTCTCACCACCATTATCCAACAACAGTTACACTGAGTGCAGAACGGCGAATACGTTTATTACAATTGGCATCACAATACGATTTTGCCATCCTGGAAGATGACTATGATTACGACTTCCATTACACCAGTAGTCCAATTCTACCGTTAGCCAGTGCAGATACGCATGGCATGGTAGTTTATGTAGGTTCTCTAACCAAGGCAATTGCACCTGCTTTTCGGGTTGGATACATTGTTGCTCCACAAAACCTTATAGAAGAAGCAGGTTATCTGCGTAGAATTATTGACAGACAGGGAGACCTTATACTGGAACAGGCGATGGCAGAACTGATTGCAGAGGGAGAATTGAAGCGCCATCTCAAAAAAGCACAGAAGCTTTATCACGAACGCCGGAACTTCTTCTGTGATCTGTTAGAAAATTACTTTCCTGAATCCATTTCATTTAAAGTGCCAGAAGGTGGTATGGCTGTATGGGCTACATTTTATCAACGACACAATCTGGAAACGTTATCGTTGGAAGCTCAAAAACAAGGCTTACTGTTAGGTAATGGAAAGAACTATGATTGTAATCTGCAAAATATGACTCGCATGGGATTTGCATCTTCTAATCTGGAAGAAATTGAACAATCTATCCATCTCTTACAAAAAGTTATGGCATAAAAAACAGGCTGACATACTTATGTATATCAGCCTGTCATAAACGATAGATTTGATTCTTTCTAAAAGAAAAAGCCTAGCCGTATCACGGGTAAACTATCTTCTTTGGAGAAGCCGTATAAGGCAGTAATAACTACCTGTTGAAACGGCACCAGGAAAATACCTCCGCCATAACCAGTATGCCATACATTGGATTTTTCATTGTCCACCCACACACGACCCACATCATGAAACCCAACAATTCCCCCAAACGCAGGGAATAGGTAGGTTCTAAAGCTAAATAACCGAACTCTAACTTCTGTGTTGTTATAAAAGCTATCCCTTCCAGAAAACCGGGTACGACGATAGCCTCTTAGGTTTGTCAGGCCACCCAAACTATTTGCCTGAAAGAATTCATAATTGGTAAAGTTAACTCCTCCACCAAACCGGGTTGCGAAAGTCACCCGGGCAGGTAGCTTTATGCTCCAGTAAAAGGCTAGCTCTGAAGAAAGTTGCGTGTATGGCTGCGTGATATTGTCATTCAGGGTGCGCATCACTTTCAAGTCAGCATTCCAGAAAACACCGTTGGTAGGATATACTTTATTATCCCGCGAATCAATTCGAAAACCTGCCATCAAACCAGCATAACTTTTCCGGTCAAAGAAACTCTCCGGTAAATTATTTTCAGAAGCATATTCATAGATGAACCGCTTTCTCGAAGAACTTTCTATTTCTACACTTTCAATTTGTGGTCCCAGAAAGAACTTTGTCTGAGAACTGAGCTTCTTAAAAAATAAGGCATTCAGACTCAGATTTTCAAATCGTACCCGATAGTAATTGATGCGTTGTTCTTTATCATACGCACTCTCATTGCTTAGTCCGAAAAAGTTATTTACAAAATTAGGTGCCTTTATTTCCGCATTAATTTGAAGGTCTGTTTTAGGGAAAACATTTGTAAATGTCCCCTGATAGTCAAAGTTATATGCTTCCGTAGCAGCCGCATGATTAACAGTAATTTTATGTTGGGCAGCAAATGGCTCTTTTCTAAAACCTTGTTTGCGAATCAGAACACCTCCACCAAAGAAAACCCCATCATCTGGATTATATTGAGCAGACAATAAGGGTAGTACTAAATCATATTTAAACGCTTTTCGATTGTACTCATTGACTTTTGGATCATCTGACGTTTTGTCCCGAACAGAAGCAGATGTTTTTATCTCTGTATTATCTTTGGTATCATATACAATTGTCTTTCCGGCACTATTTCTGGAATTATCAGCAATTACATCCTTGCCACCACCACCAATGATTCGTACTTTAATCGATTTATTAGTGTTTCCAGAAATCATAAAGAGATCCTTTCCACCTAATCCATATAAACTGATTTCTTTGGTTTCCGGAGAAGAAAATGTTCTAGTATATAAGGCTTTCGTAGAATCTCCATCTTTGTTAGTCTTGTACACTTTTATCTCAATCTGAGTATCATTCAGATGATTTACCAGAAAATATTCATTCTTGTCACTACCTACCACATCTACTTTCCTTGCCAGAAAGCGATAAAATTTTTCAGCCTCCTGTGGTAATATCTCTCTCCGAGACTTCAACTTATTGATAATCTCCTGACCTCTGATTTTAAAAACGCTATCCGGCAGTTGATGAACAGATTTTTCAATCACCTCATCTGTCATGCGCTGTTGTATATCTTTCGCAACCTGAAGCCAATCAGGTAAAGATAACTCTGTTAAAAACGATCTATCAAAGTAACGGGCATTAAAATTCAGTGTTCGTACATCCCTGATTGTATAACCAAACCCTTGAATCTTTGGCATGGCCCATTTGCGACTGGCAAGCTTGGGAATCCACCCCTCGTTGATAAAAAAAGCCTGATCACGATCACGAGGCACAGGGCTGAAAATTATTCCTTTCTCTGTTTTCTGTCCCACCCAACGCCACTGATCATCATGGCGATCCCAGTCTGAGATAAACATATCAAATAATCTTGCCCGAACTACCGCCTGCTGGTTTACACGATTGTCATTATCATCCTCCAACTTTTCCACTACCTTGATGGTACTATAGCTTTTAGTATTCTCATCTTCTTCATTACCAGGGTTTCTTTCTTCAAAAATAGCCAATGTATTGGCAAATAACTTTTGATATTGTCCAAAATGGGGATCATCCGGAATAAAAACAACTTTGGGATTTGCATGAGGAACACCCGCTGCTTCAGCCAATCCAGGTACAGCAATGGCCCCATAGGGGTGTGCTGCAGAGATCTGATCCTGTACCAAATCAGCAAAAACGGTCTTACGAATGAATTCAGGAATAGCACTTTCCGGATCTTTTTCAATAGACCGCAAAACGAACTGCTTACCACTCGCATCTTCTAACCGAAGTGATTTTGTTTGTTGTCCTCCCCCCTTCTGAAGGATTTTTAATCTCTCCTTTTCAATATCAAATACAGGTACTTCTATAGGCTGTTTCCACTCTGCACGATAATTTTTTCCTAACCATATTTCACCCCATTTTGACGTACCATATTGTTGACTGGCAGATACTATCTGACTTTTGGGCAATACAATATTCTTAGGGGATATACTATCTTGCTGAACTGCAATAGCAGGTTTTCCATTGGAGATAATGGTTTGCTTAAATACAGCGCTTTCAGGCTTAATTGCTTCCCAAAATTCTAGCCCTACAGTACCATCTTCATAGAAATCCAAACGAGCAAATCCTTTTTGACTGTCTGTAAACAAAGCATATTTCCCATTTCTCACAACAGTTCGTTTAGATCCAGCCCCACTTGTTATAAAATGCATACTATCCCGTTTAATGTATTGCAGATTGTGGTCATGACCATTTACATAAATTGTATTAGGATAGGCTGTTAAAACATCAAGAATAGACTTTCGCATAAAACGATTCTTCCCATGTTTCATATCCTGGATATCGCCAAATGCACCCCGATAAAGAGGCATGATAGAACCTAGTATAGGCAATGGTATATACAAATTCTTTTTCAGATGAGTAAATGGAAAGATATGATCCTTCCAGGTAGCAGCACCATTATGTTCTCCATATGTATACATTGGATGGTGAGCAGCCACTATAACTTGCTTACTTTGGTTTCTGGTCATTATATCTTGTAACCGCTCTACTACCTGCGCTTCATTTTTACACTCACAATCTGAATCTTCTCCTGGACGATCTTCTTTTGGTTGTAACCACCACTGAGTATCCAGAATCACTAAGGTAGCTTGATTAGTTAAAGCTATTTCAACAGGTCCAGGACATCCTTCATCTGGTAAAAACACATTACCTCTCTTAAGATAGTTCTCAACAAACTTTTCCTGATTTTCCAGATATTTCCAGCCACCAACCTTACCGCGTTTCCAATCATGGTTTCCCGGTACTACATATGTATTACCTTTATAACTTTCCAGGATTTTTAACTGAGCAACTATTCGGGCTTCTGCATTCTCCCGAGCCGAAGATTCCTCATCTGGCATTCCATTCTGATAAATATTATCACCCAAAATGATCAAAGCACTATTGGGCGTTTTTTCCAGTTGTGTTTTCAGCAACTGCAAGGTTGGATCCTGACCATTCAACACAGGTGCTCCTGCATCACCTAATAAGAAAAGTGTGTATTTAGGAGATTGAGCTGAAAGGAAAGAAGAATAAAAAATAAATAAAGTAATAGTAAAAAAATGCCTCATAATTAATTCTCGTATATAAATGGAGAACAACAAATTTCTAAAGGGTCCATAGTGTAGAAGTTAAGTATTTTATTTCAGGTATTCAAAACGTACAATATATCCAACTTCTCCGTCACCTTCACTTGCAATAAACATATCCCCTTCCGGTGAAAAACATAATCCTTCAGGCTGGCGAAATACTTTAGGAGATAAAGGAATAGCCTCATAAATAGAGCCATCTCTATTTAAAACCACTAATAAATTACCAGTAGCAGCCAAAAGATAAATTCTCTTATCCACTGGATTTACAGCAATAGCAGAAGGTTTAAATGATATCTTTTTCTTTTTTGTCTGTTTGAGATTAGGTTTTACAAACGACTCCAGATCTTCACTGGTCAAGAAGATAACAGGCTTCGGATTCATTGCATTGGATTGTATATCATAGGCATAGACCGCACGTCCTTTCAAAGAATCCGTGTTAATTCCTGCGTCTCCTTTACAGGCTATCCATAATTGCTGAGTCACTGGATCAAGGCAAATACCTTCAATATCATTATCTTCTGTTAAAGGTGTATCCAGTTCATCGTCATTGACCTTTTTTTCATCTGTAACAACAAAATGATGCAATGTACCATTACTCTTTGCTACATATATCTCCTCTCCTACGGAAACCAGATCTTCATAATCTCCATCCTTAGCAAAACGTATTCGTCGGCTTACTTTTCGTTCATCCAGGTTATACAAAAACACTTTACCCTCCTCATCCTGTACACACATTATCTGACCCGGTTTATAATACGTAATCCCTGAAATCTCTTCCAGTTCATCCGGCATAAAAAACTTCTGGCTAGGATGTTTGATATCATAACGAAGCTTACCACTGGGAACTTTCGGAATTTCTTTTAAACTCCGTGTATCACACCCCAGTGATAAGAAAGCCAATCCTAGTAATATGTAATTTTTACTACTCATCATCTTTATTCAGACGTATTGGCAACCAAATTATTTTAAAAGCTTTTTGCCAGAGTAAAACCTGTACCAGTAGGAAGTAATTGCCAACCTAGTTTCTTCTTATATCCATCACCTGATTCAGGATGTTGTCTTACGATAGTTTTACTAATAAAATGACCTAATGCAGCTCCAACAATCAAGTCAGAAGTCCAGTGTGCATTAGCATTGATTCTGGATAATACAGTTAGGGTAGCTAGTGAATAAGCAACAATAGGTACAGCTCGTATATGTTTAAACTCCATTGCTACTACGGTAGCCAACGCAAAAGCAGTCTGTGCATGTCCTGAAGGGAAGGAATGATAAGGAGGATATTGAGGACCGGCCCATTCCTGAGAGGTAGCACCATCCCAGGGACGTTTACGCCCGGCAGATAGTTTTATAATTTGTCCCAGTACACCATTAATCAATTGGGATTCAAGAATAAGCAACCCAACCCGGGTACTCTTCTGATTTTTAAAAACCTGACCATGTAAAAATACCAGGCCTGAAGTAATCCACAAATATCGGCCATTTCCCAACGGGTCAACAATCTCTGATGCTGTATTGGTAAAATCTGTCCGGTTTTCCTGAGACCAGTTCTTTATTTTTTGATCAGCCAGTAAATAAGACGCTCCGGATACCCAGGAAATAAGAGCGAATTGGGTAATATTATTTTCCTTCCATGAAAAAGGTCTTGTCACAACAGCTTTTGTATCATACCAGTAACTTTTCACATAGTTCCAGTCTAACTTTACTGGGTGAGCTGTGCTATCTGTATCAACTGTGTTTAGAATGGCTACTATTTGCACAGAATCCATTATAGATTGGTTTTGTGCAAATCCTATAAATGAACTCCCCAGGAAAATACTTATTAGTAAAATTGTTCTCATAAAATAATAATGTCACTACCTATCTTAAAAGACGGTTTTAAAATAATAACTATAAATGAATAATTGATAAAAGGATGACATCTTGCCTTATTATATATGGCAAAAATGATCATTAGTTGCAAGTATATACCAGATAAGCTATAATTTTTGACCTTAAAATGATTCTACAGGAAAAAATATTAAGGCAATTGCAAAAGAGATTACAGAAATCACAAATCCAAACATGAAAACTGTATAGGAAATGCGGATTAGTTTATATTTTCTGCCCAGTACTTTACCTAAAAAATAGATATCATGGATCATACTGGTATACAACAAATTAGGATCTTTGATAAGCTGATTCATCCCCCATTCATATTCTCTTAGTTCCATTCGGTGGAAGTTTCCAAAGAATAAAAGATTTGTTCTTTGTTTCATTACATCTTCTTGTGTGAATCTTCCTGAATTTATATTGGGCAGTGTAGCCAGAATAGCAAAGACAATAGCTGTGAGACAACAACTAACCAAAATAGAGGTAGGTATGATAAGATTCGGAAATTGTTCAAACTTTCGAAAAAGAACAGAGATCAATAAAGAAACAATGATAGCATTTACTGAAATCATAATGTTTGCCTTTTGATCTGCAATGCCACTCAGTTGCAGGTGATTGGAAGAAGTAGTGCGAAACATGGTTTCTACACCTCTGCCAAACTTATTATCTTTTGTCTGATCCTTTTCTTTATCTTTCTTCAATTCAATTGGTTCTGTTTGCTCAGAATGATTTTCCGGATTATTGGATTCCTGATATTCCTGAAGCTTCTTTTTTAGCTTCTTAATATTTTTATCTTTTCTGGGTTGCAAATGTTCTTTTGCGTATACAGTAAAATACTGGTGATCCTTTAAAAACTTAATGTTCTCTTCACTCCAGTGGTCTAATGCTATGGTCTTCGAAAAACGACAGGAAAGTTCTTGTTTCAGGCATTCTGTATTTTCAAAAAAGTCCTTTGTCCCTAATTTATATAAATCTGCGTCACAGATAATCTGCTCTAGAAAATTATGCGGACTCTGTGGCATTTTTGTTGCCTGAATACATCCAACTACTTGCGAGATAAAGTGTTCATCTTTATGATTTTCGCCTAAAAAATTAGTAGCAAAACTAATGCTATGCTCTTCATGATGAGAAGGATCTTTTAAAAAGCCAGTATCATGAAACCATGCAGCAATTACCAATATTTCCATCTCTTTTTCAGATGCACCACTAGCTTCTCCAATCTCTACAACTGCTTTGACAACACTTTGGGTATGTGCCAGATTATGATAAATAAATGTACTATTATCCAGACCTTGCAGTAAACCCTCAGCCTGTTGCTGTGCTTTTTGAGTGAGTTCGGTTTCTTTAAACATATACTAACACTTGTTTCCCATTCGCAATAGAAGTCAAATACTATGCTTCTACTTTTATTTTGCTATTTTCTTTTTTAAAGGAATCTTTTAAAGATTTTACACCATATAATCCCACAGACTGATTCTTGCCACGAAGGTTATAATGTCCAAGATCAACTGTGTAGAAAAGTTCTGTTGGTTGTAATTGTGAGAATACCCGTTCAGACATTAATAACTCCTGCTGCAATTCTCTACACAAATCTAACATTCGTGAAGCAGTATTCAATACATCGCCATGGAATGCAATCTCTGATTTTATTTTTCCAACTTCTGCAGCGATAACAGACCCCGAATGTAAACTACCTTTGAATTCTGGAACAATTCCATAGGTATCATAATAATACTCTCTGAAGTTTTCAATTTTCGTTTTCGCATCCAGAAATGCTCTTACACAGTGATTATTTTTAAAACCCTCTGATACCTCCCACGAAACAACTACCTCATCTCCTACATATTGGTATACCTCTCCTCCCTGACGATCTATAGGATCACTAATATCGTAGTAAAAATCCTGTAAAAACTCACTAAACTTCAGTTCGCCCATTGATTCTGCAATCGTTGTTGAATTCTTAATATCCAGAAATAGAAACACTCTTTCCTGACGTTGCGCCTGATGATACTTACCTGTGACCAGGTTCAGAAGCGAATTCTTTCCAAGCTTCCTGTCTAATGTTAAATAGACATTTACAAACATCTCTAATACTAATGTAACTATTAAAAATTCGAAAAATTGTCTTGTATAAAAATCTTCAAAGTTATCAACAAAGATGGAATATGGAAATAACCAGGATATCTTCAAAACATAGGCAATGGAAAATATCACATGAAATATAACTGTTAGAATCAAAGTGAGACGTAATGTCTTAAATATAACATAAGTCCAAAATCGCCTCCTGCGAAATATCATTCGAAATTCAGAAGCATGAGCTTCAAAATTAGCGAGTATATACCCAGCTGGCAAACTCACAAACAGGGAACTGATAATAGGTTGCCAAGACCATCCTTTTGAAAATATCGCATAAATCAAAAAGACAAAAACAGTTTCTCTAATAACAAACCGCTTATTCTTAGGAACTCTCAACCAGTCTCTCCAGGTATAGCCTGATAATTCCTTCACTACATTATCAGGAACATCCTGACCAAACCTTCTTAATTGTTTTGTATAGCTCATCTCATCAATCTGCAAAAAGTAAAAAAATAGCAATAACACCTCTTACTATCGGGTATAAAATTTTAGCCATAGAACTAAATTACATCTATAAGTAAAATAGACGCGATTTAGTTCTATGGCTAAGTGGTTTGTATACTAAATGAAAATAATACTGTCCTCAACCAGCCGTTGTGGATTCTGTAGAGCCAGTATTAGAGTTTGTTTCGTTCTCTGAGGTCACTTCCAACGAGTTTTCTTTTGGATTTTCTGTCTCCTGTTGATGTGCAAAAAACGTACGCTGCATCACAAGAATAATAGCAACACCTACAAAAATAGAAGAATCTGCAATATTAAAGATAGGCCAGAGAGAGGTTTCTACTCCCCCCCATAGTGGTACCCATGAAGGGATTGTTCCTCTCCACAGATCAAAATAAAACATATCAATTACTTCTCCATGAAACCAGGGTGTGGGAGCATTAGGAGTAGTCAAATCAAAAAGAACACCATAAATAGTGCTATCAATCACGTTACCAATAGCGCCACCTAATATAAGAGATGTACACCATAGCAGACCTTCATTTACACCTTTTTGTGCCAGATAATACAGATAGTAGCCTATCCCAACCATAGCAAACAAACGAAATACACTTAAAACCAGCTTTCCATACTGATGATCAAGTACAATTCCAAAGGCCATTCCCGGGTTACGGGTATAGTGTATCTTAAACCAATCACCAAACACAGAAAACTCTTCTCCAAGATACATGGTATGGTGTACAAGCATTTTAACAGCCTGATCAAGGATAATTACACCCAAACTAAGCAGAAAGTATTTGTAATATTTCACTTGTTTCTGATCTACTAAATAAATAATTATCTTCCTGTATTATAAGAATTCGGGCAAAGGTACAGATTAGACTTTCAATTTGAAAACAATATCTTTACAGAACACAAAAATAAGGAACTATCAATAGTAGCAATTACATCATTTCTCTATTTTCCAGAATCCAACCATTGTTTTAAAGCATTAATCAAAAGTTTATTTTTGTTTTCGCCCTGACTGGCAATACGAAAATGTTGTGGTTTAAGACTTCTGAAGTTAGAAGCATCCCGTATCAAAAGACCATATTGTTGTATCAGATAGTTTTTTAATAGAGCAGATGTTTCCCTTCCGGTTCGGCACAGGAAGAAATTTGTATGAGATGGAGTTATCTCTATACCAGGTAATATGGCTAATTCATCTTGTAATTGTTTGGTTTCAGACAAGATCTCATCCAAAGGGAGAATAAAGTTTTCCTTATGATTGAGAATAAATATACCAGCCTCAATAGCTAAACTATTCACAGACCAGGGCATTTTAACAACAAAGATCTGCTTGACTAATGCTGAGTCTGAAACCAGATATCCCAAACGCAAGCCAGGAATACTGTAGGCTTTTGTCATAGACCGAACCACAATCACATTTCGATACGTCTGAGTAAAATGCAGGCAGGAGTGAATGGAATGCGTAAAATCTATGTATGCCTCATCAATTATGAAGGTAGTCTGAGGATTTGCTATAATCCACTCTTGCAACAAATCTTGTTCAATAACAGCTCCCGTTGGATTATTGGGGTTACAGATGAAGAACAAATCTGTTCTTAAGTTAGAAACAGAATGAAGATTATCCCAATGCAAAAACTCCAGTTGTATATCATTGGCTTTACAGGCATCTTCATACTCTGCAAACGCGGGAATAACTATAGTGGCAGACTTCCTTCTAAATACATGTGCAATAAGATAAAAAGCCTCTGTAGCACCATTAGTAACGATCAACTGATCTGTATCCACAGTGTTTGTTGAAGCTAATAAGTTAGCCAACTGCTTTGCATCTACTTCCGGATAGCTTTTTACATTTGTTAATATAGTAGCCAGATGATTTTTTAAGGAATCGGGAAAACCATCATAAAACACATTGGAACTGAAGTTGGCAACAATAGGAGTTTGATATAAATACCCATCGTCTCCGTGACCATTTAACATATATCAGGATTGAAGCTGTTGGTAAATGTAAGCAATATCTATATGAGTACGCAAGTGTTGAGCCAGTTGATCATATTGTTGCTCTTTATACGTTTTCGTATCAATGAAGTCAGATAGAGTATGAGCGTGGGAGAGATACCTACTCAGTAAATCGTCTATAACGATTTTATTATCCAGTATGCCATGTATATACGACCCCCAACATAAATCTGAAAGCCAATACCCATCCGTTTGTCCAGATAGTGAACTAGTCAGAGGTTTGTTCTGCTCTGTTTCAGAAATACCCATATGGATTTCATAGCCCTCACATAGTTCATGGCGGGCTTTATATCTGAACTGACATTGTCTAGTAATCTTTTCAGCAGTTAGTGTAGTATGTACAGGCAATAAACCCAAGCCTGGCATCGTTTCTATTTCTCCTTCTATGTGAAGCGGATCATTAACTGTTAATCCCATCATCTGGTACCCACCACAAATTCCTATTACAGTTTTATTCTGATAAAATGCACTAACAATGACTTGTGCCACCTCGCTGTTTCTAATATCAATCAGATCTGCAATAGTATTTTTACTACCTGGAAGGATAATAATATCAGCCTTTGCTATTTCTGATGGATCATGGCTATAAAACAGATGTACACGATCATCTCTTTCCAAGGCACTGAAATCGGTATAGTTAGATAGTCTTTTCAATAACACCACTACCACATTTACTCTCCCTTCTTTCTGACGGAATTGCTTTTGTTGTAATGCTACCGAATCTTCCTGCTCAATATCCAGACCTTTTGAATAAGGGACTACTCCTACAACCGGAATTCCACATAGCTCTTCTATTTTTTTACGACCATCCTCAAACAATCGGCTATCGCCTCTGAATTTATTAATAATTACTCCTTTGATCAACGCCTTCTCCTCTGGAGGCAGTAAAGCAATCGTTCCATAAATGCTGGCAAATACTCCTCCTCTATCAATATCAGCAACCAGGTATGTATCTGCATTGGCATACAAAGCCATACGCATGTTTGTAATGTCCCTGTGTTTCAGATTAAGTTCTGAAATACTTCCAGCTCCTTCCATCACAACTGGATTGTATTTCTGGGACAACCTATCATAGGCAGCAATTACCTCTTTAAATAATTCCTGTTTATTATTTCCCATGAAATAATCATAAGCTGATTGATTTCCAGCCGGCTTTCCGTTAAGAACTATCTGAGAGCTCTTTTCACTAGACGGTTTTAAGAGCACCGGATTCATGTCTGTATGGCAGTCAATCCCACAGGCTTCTGCCTGTACTGCCTGTGCTCTTCCAATCTCTAATCCATCAGGTGTTGCATAGCTGTTTAAAGACATGTTTTGTGCCTTAAACGGTGCAGGGTTAAAGCCGTCTTGTTTAAAGATCCGGCAAAACCCAGTATTAATAATGCTTTTTCCAACATCAGAAGCCGTACCCACAAACATAATGGGTTTGAGAACAGTCATAGATATTCAGAATAAATAGTTGTATTCCAATGTTTTTTAATCCAGGCAATAGCCTTTTTATGAATTTGCTGAAAGGTTACTAAATCCATAATCAATCCCATGTAGGTACCACTATGGGCTACAAAAACTCCACAATCATGTGTCAGCGCAAATTCATTCAGTAAATCAAAACCAGGTTTAGGCAAGATCTGGTTATTTATTTGGGCACTTAGTTTTGTACATTCATATAAAAGAGTATAATCTTGATTTTTGAAAGCCCTTTGCAAATTCTGTATTATTTCCTCGTATTTCTGCATTTGTACTTCAGAATAGTGAACAGATCGGCCAAAGCTAATAGTATCAACAGTTGAATCAAAATCTGTATCAAAGTAGAGAATACAGTAAGGAATTTCGTTTAAACTCTTCATTACTGCTCCCTGAGAAGAGTCAAATACTATATTTCCTTCATGTAAACAAGGATCTGTTGGATCAACCTGAACGGCCAGTTGATAAAGAATCTCTGCTGTATAGTTAGTTTGATAAAATAAATTCAAGGCACTCAAAACCCCGAGAATATCTGCTGAACTGGAGGACAACCCTTTTCCTTGTGGAATATTGGATGACTGTTGAATATGAATTATCTGCTGTTTAGATATATACTTATCTTTTGACAGGTAATCATAAAATACATGTATTGCCTGACAAGTTTTGGGTTTAAGAGGATTAAGTACAGCATTTTTATCATGAGATCTAATAGTTGTACTAGTATAAAACAGCTGCGACGATTTATTACTCACCAGAAACCGGGTACCATCCGGAAGCATCCCTTGAATAAGTTCTCCCGGTTTGGCATATACTTTTGTGTTAACAGACATTCAATTGTTATAGCAAATGAAAAAGCAGGTACTGGAATAAAACTTCTATCTTTGAGGCATGAAACCTCAATTTCTGATTGCCGCTCCAACCAGTAATAGCGGCAAAACTACACTAACACTTGGATTATTAAAAGCATTAAGTCTTAGAGGATATAAGGTACAACCTTTCAAATGTGGTCCTGATTATCTGGATACCAAACATCACACATTGGCAGCCAGTCAACAAAGCATCAACCTGGATGCATTTATGATGAGTCAGGAACATATTCACTCTCTTTATAGATGGAATATACAGAATGCAGATGTAGCTGTAGTGGAAGGGGTTATGGGTCTTTTTGATGGTGCATACAAAATGCAGGGCAGTAGCGCAGAAATGGCAATATTATTGGATCTTCCTGTTATTCTGGTTGTCAATGCCAAAGCCATGGCTTATTCGGTTGCACCCTTGCTGCATGGATTTAAGACATTTGATTCCCGGCTTAAAATTGCAGGAGTGATTTTCAACTTTGTTACTACAGAAAGTCACTATCAGTTTTTAAAAGAGGCTTGTGAAGATGTAGAACTTGAAAGCCTTGGATATGTTCCTGCCAATCCGGAAATAAGTATCCCATCCCGTCATCTTGGACTTTCTGTTTCTTCTGAACACAATTATTCAGAAATAATAGAGAAAGCGGCTCTACATATTTCAAAAACCGTACAAATAGATCGGCTATTAGATCTTTGCACTATTCCAACTGCTCAGACTTCACCTGCTAATACTCCCAATATAGCTTCTCTAAAAATAGCAGTTGCACAAGATGAAGCGTTTAACTTCACCTATCCGGAAAATCTTCAAGTCCTAAAGCGATTAGGACAAGTCACTTTTTTTAGCCCATTACATGATACTATTCTACCTGAAGCAGATTTAATCTATCTGCCTGGAGGTTATCCTGAACTACATTTAAAACAGCTATCAGAAAACATATCCTTAAGAGATGCTTTGTTGGCTTATTGCCAAAACAACGGGTATGTATTAGCAGAGTGTGGAGGTATGATGTATCTGGGAAAATCTATTATCAATGCAGAAGGAGAAGAATATCCAATGATTGGATTTCTGGATATTACCACATCCATGCAGCATGCAAAACTTTCGTTAGGATATCGATCTGTATACCATAATGATAATATATACAAAGGACATGAATTCCATTACTCAATAATGACTACAGACAATGAAAGTACAACAGATATTCAGGTTAAAACAGCACGTCTGAAAGATATTGATGTACCTGTATATAGAAAGAATAATGTACTTGCTTCCTATATTCATTTTTATTGGGGAGAAGATTGCAGTTTTCTATATGATCTGGTAGGCATTAAGAATCTTCTCAATCTTTGACTTATACAGAATAATTCTACATGTCACACTCCTATTTAGTATTTCTAATTCCTCTGTGGATTGGTTATTTGCTTGACTTGTGTCTTGGTGATCCCCGATGGCTTCCACATCCTATCCGATTATTTGGCAATCTGATTTATTATGGAGAAAAACTTCTCAATAAGGACTCATTTCAAGTTATAAAAGGAGCACTCCTAACAACTACTCTATGTGTAAGCACATTTTTGTTTTTCTATTGGGTGATAAAATTCCTTTATTACATACACCCTGTACTCTATTACATATTCGCTTCAGTATTTCTTTTTTATGGTCTTGCCAATAAAAGCCTTTTAGAGGAGGGAAAAGAAGTCTTCGATCAACTCAATATAAAGGGTTTGGAAGCAGGTCGTAAACGTTTGTCGTGGATTGTGGGGAGAGACACCAGTCAACTGAATGCAAACCAAATACGTACTGCAGTCTGCGAAACCCTATCTGAAAATCTGAGCGATGGTGTAATTGCTCCTTTATTTTATTATGCATTAGCAGGGGTCCCAGGTATGATGACATACAAGATGATTAATACACTGGATTCTATGATTGGCTACAAGAACGACAAGTATTTTTACTTTGGAAAAGTTGCAGCTCGTCTGGATGATATAGTAAACTTTATACCTGCACGACTCACTGCATTATTGATGGTGCTGGTGACATTTAATACACGTGGACTTCAGTTTATTTTCCAATATGGTCATAAACATGCCAGTCCCAACTCCGGCTATCCGGAAGCTGCATTAGCAGGTATTTTGGATACGAGATTTGGCGGCCCGAATGTTTATCATGGTAAACTTGTTGAAAAACCTTTTATTGGTCATACTGTCAGAGATATTACCCATAACGAATTCTATCGAATCTATTATATTAATCATGCAACCACACTTCTATTTCTACTTATTATTAGCCTTACATATTATATTTTGAATAGATTGGATATACAAATACACTGGTTTTTGTAAAAATCTAAAACAGATATCTATCTTTACAACCACAAACTGGTTCTTCAGAATAATTTTCTAAAGATTAAAAGGGAATCCGGTGTAAGTCCGGGACAGTACCCGCTGCTGTAAGTTCATTCTACACGTTTTTAACATCTCCAGCCACTGTGAGATCTCTCATGGGAAGGCGTTAAAAACTGAACAAGTCAGAAGACCTGCCATTTGTGCAATCCATCCTGCTTCGGGAAAAAAGCAGAAGAGAGAGATGTATGGGCTTTGTGTGCCCAATCCCCTCTTAGTTTATATATCCCTACAGGTTTGGAGTCAGACTTACTGTTCACTCTAAATTTGTTACTCTTTATGTTGGAAATTACAGGGAATCATGTTTCCGGATTACTTTTACTTTTCGTATTAGGCTTGAGACATGGACTTGACCCTGATCACATTACTGTTATTGATGGATTTACTTACCGCCTTCATGAAACCAAAAGCCGTTGGGCTCGCTGGGTAGGAACTCTGTTTACATTCGGTCATGGACTTATGGTTACTGGAATTGCTTTATTCCTTAGCTTACTGCGGAACAGTTTTGAAGTACCCGAATCTCTCAACTTATTAATTGAATGGGTTCCATTGATTATGTTGGTCATAATTGGTATTTCCAATGTCATTACTCTCACTCAAAAACAAGAGGTAAAGACAGTTAGTCTACGTAAATGGTTACTGCCTACATCACTTACCTCCCACCTGAATCCATTCTCTATCATTTTAACTGGAATTATATTTGGATTCATCTTTGATACCTCTACTCAGATTGCTGCATTTGGCTATGCAGTTTCTGCTTCTGACCAATGGGTTTATGCAGTTATTGGAGGTTGTGTATTTTCAGGAGGTTTGATGCTTACAGGTACTTTCGACTCTCTTTATCTTAGCAAATTACTCCAGAAGTTTGATCAGAAACGGATTCGCAACCATCGCTTTAAACTCAATGTATTGATTACATTCATGTGTTTTGCAATTCCCGCCTATAAATTAAGCTGTATGGTTAATCCTGCACTGGAACTTGATGATTTCCAAAACAATGTAGTGGGGCTTGTATTTATAGGTTTAATCGCATTGTTGTATATCGACCTTTACATCCGTTACAAAATACATAGTAGAACAGCCCACTAATTTCATCAGATGAATTCTTTGACTATCAGTATACTAGGTTGTGGTTGGCTGGGATTACCTCTGGCAGAACATCTCTTACAAAAAGGATATCCTATTAAAGGATCGACTGCATCAACTACTGATATAGAAAAATTAAAAGATCGAAATATTATTCCTTATCATCTTGAAATCACAGATCAAAGTATTTTCTGTGATGATCTTGCTGGATTTCTGTCTTGTGATATTTTGATTGTCTGCTTTCCACCATCTCGCAGAGAAGACATTGAACACTATTATCCGGCTCAGATACAGCAATTAGTATCTGTCATGAAAACATCATCTTTACAACACATTTTATTTATCAGCTCTACTTCTGTCTATCGGGATGTGAATCGGGAAGTAACAGAAGCAGAAACACAATTGGCAGAAAAAGGAAGTGGAAAAGCGTTGCATCTGTCGGAATATCTTTTACAAAAACAATTTTCGACTACTTGTCTGCGGTTTGGAGGACTGATCGGCTATGACAGAATGCCCCATCATTATCTTCACAATAAGAAGCGGGTTACAGATGTCCATACGCCATTGAATCTTATTCATAGAGATGATTGTATCCAACTGATTGAAAAAATTATTGACCAAAATGTATGGGGAGAAGTATTTAACGCCTGTGCAGATACCCATCCTACACGAAAAGAATTTTATATGACAGAGGCAACCGTATATAGATTATCTTTGCCTGAATTTTCAGACAAATCAGCAACAGGTTATAAAATCGTCCGTTCTGACAAAATCAAACAAAGGTTAGATTATACATTTATCTATCCGGATATTCTGGCCATTTCAGCCATTGAAAAAAGCATCAACAAACACTAAATCTATTAACCTGTCAGTAGTGAAAAGAGGAATATTACTTTGTGGACACGGCAGTCGTGATAAAGAAGGCATTGAAGGCTTCAAGGAACTGGTGTTACTACTTAAACACCGTTATCCGGATCGTATAGTGGATTATGGCTTTCTGGAATTTTCTCATCCGGTATATGCAGCGGCAGTGGAACGGATGTATCTGGAAGGAGTACGTGAAATTACGGCTGTGCCTGCCATTTTATTTGCCGGAGGGCATGCCAAGAACGATATTCCATATGAGATGAATAGCCTCCAGCAACAATATGAGGGATTAACGATCAAGCTAGCCAGTCATATAGGCATCACACCATCCATTCTCCAACTGGCAAAGAAAAACATTGAAGTTCTGGAAGCTCAGCATCCACAAACAGATCGCAAAGAAACTTGTTTGCTGGTGGTTGGAAGAGGAACGTCTGATCCGGATGCAAATTCAGATGTGGTTAAACTTATGCGTATGTTATGGGAAGGAATGGGCTTTGGATTTGGAACTACAGCCTATATTGGTGTAACAACACCTTTGCTCAAAGACACCCTGCCTTTGCTGGAACATTTGCCTTTCCAACGTGTGGTAGTACTTCCAATCTTTCTTTTTACCGGAGTACTTTTAAAACGAATTTACGAACAGATAGATACCTTCAATAGCACCTCAGAGAAAGAATTTCTCTATACCAGTTCCTTTGAAACAGATGATCTGTTGCTCGAAGCCTTAAGTGAACGCATTACAGAAGCAGAAAAAGGAAGTCCTAATATGAACTGCCAGTTGTGTAAATACCGTACACAGATTGTTGGCTTTGAAAATGAGGTAGGAAAAGAACAGGTTGGGCATCACTTAGCAGTAAAAGGAATCCTTTTTGAAGAGGATGAGAAAATTGCAGAGAAGAAAGGGATTCTCTCTGGTGTAAAAAAGATTCTGGGCATTTAAGTAAAAACCAACACTAACTCATTGAAAAAAGGAAAGATATATGGTATTTCACTGGGTCCAGGAGATCCGGATTTGATTACAGTAAAAGGGCTGCGATTGTTACAAACAGTGGATAGAATTTACTATCCAGGCTCTGTAACTGAAGAAGGTACGACAACCAGTTATTCTCTTCCTATCCTGAAAGCGTATGATCTGGATGAAAACAAACTGACAGGAATGTTTTTGAAGATGTCAGATAATCGGAATGAAGCCCAACAAACGTATGCCAATACCTTTAAGCAAATGCTTACTGATTATCAGAATGGCCTGCAGATTGCGTTTGTTAGTGAAGGGGATATTTCTTTTTATAGTACCTTTTCCTATCTGTTAACCTACATTCAGCAACATCAGTTAGAAGTAGAAATTGTGGCTGGAGTTCCTTCGTTTCTATTGGGAGCAGCGGAGCATCAGATTCCGTTGGCCTTACTTACTGAAAAAATTGTCGTTCTGCCTCGTACAAGCAATGTTCTGCAACTACAACAGTACCTTTCTGATTTTGAAACGGTAATTCTCATCAAAGTCAGGAGCATTTTACAGGAAATAATCCCTGTCATCCAACAACAGGCGGTAATGCTTTTCTATTGTGAACGTTTGGGTACAGCACAACAATTCATCAGCACCTCACTGGAAGAAATCATGAACCGTGATATTCCCTATTTTTCATTGCTCATTCTCAAAAAACAATTATGAAGTTAAGTGTTGTAGGCATTGGTCCGGGTGACAAAGATTATATTTTACCTATAGCCCAGCAAGTACTATCGGAGGCGGATATTGTGATTGGTTATAGTTACTACTTTCAGTTTATTGAACATTTACTCAAACCAGGCTGCGAATGTATTGGTAAAGAATTAAGTGAGGAAGAAGCCCGAGCTCAACTGGCAGTTGAAAGATGTGAGGATGGCAAACATGTAGCGGTTATCAGTTCCGGAGATGCAGGCATTTATGCGATGGCATCTCTTGTTTATGAATATGCCCGTTTGTCTGCAAACAAAGATATAGAACTTCAAACCATTCCAGGTATCAGTGCTTTTATTGCATCAGCAGGTAAACTGGGAGCTCCACTGGGTCATGACTTTTGTTGTATCTCATTATCTGATTTGATGACTCCCTGGAGTACGATTGAAAAACGTATTTTGGGAGCAGCAACGGGTGATTTTGTTACCTCAATCTATAATCCCCGCAGCAAAAAAAGATTTTGGCAGTTAGAGCGGTTTCGTGAGATATTTCTTCAGCACAGAAGCCCGGATACACCTGTCGCTATCATCCGACAGATTACACGACCAGCTGAACAGATTACATTGACCACTCTGGAAAAGATGGATACCAGTCTGGTAGATATGTTTTCGCTGGTGATGATAGGCAATTCCCAAACCTATACATTTCAAAACTTTCTGGTTACTCCACGAGGATATCTATCCCGCAAACCGCAAACAGGGCAACAGATACAGGACGAAAGTTTCCGTCAGATACAACAACAGTTAAAACGTACAGATCTTCATCCAACTGATCAATGGGCTGTTATTCGTTGTATCCACTCAACAGCAGACTTTGAATATGAAAATCTGTATGAATCTTCTTTGGAGGCTATGACTCAATGGAATCTCTATCTAAAACAAGGTGGAACCATTGTCACAGATGTTACGATGGTACAAGCTGGTATCACCAAAGCCTTTACACAACAATACAAAACTCAGGTTATTTGTTATCTGAATGACCCTCGTGTTGAAGAGTTATCCATCCAAGAAGAACTGACTCGTAGTCAGGCTGCTATGCGAATTGCTACAGAGGAACATCCTACTGCCTTATTTGTAGTAGGCAATGCTCCCACTGCCTTGTTTGAGCTTTGTGATCAGTTGATTGACCAAAAGATTAAGCCTGCGGGCATTATTGCCGCTCCTGTAGGTTTTGTTAATGTAGTAGAGTCCAAATTAAAGCTAAAAGCTATTCCTACTGTTCCTTATGTTCTAATAAAAGGGCAAAAAGGAGGAAGTAATGTAGCAGCAAGCATAGTCAATGCAGCATTTACACTTGATTCATTTTACCAAACGGATACAGGTATATGACAGAAGGAAAACTATTTACTCAGGAAGATGTACAATTGCTGGAAGAGATTATTCTTAACCGCCGGGATGTAAGAGGAAATCGGTTTCTGGATAAACCATTAGGAGATGATACTCTGGACAAACTACTGATGGCAGCCCTGCATGCCCCTTCCGTTGGATTTTCACAACCCTGGGAGTTTGTCATCATCAAAGATGAGACTATTAAAAAGCAGATTCGGGAAAGCTTTGAAGAAGAAAATGAAAAGGCAGTCCAATGCTTTTCGGATGAAAAACAAAAACAATATATCAAGTTAAAATTGGAGGGCATTCTGGAAGCCCCTGTGAACATTGCCATTTTCTACAAACCATCTGCAGAAGTGGTGCTGGGTCAGACCAGCATGAAGGAAGCGGGGTTGTATAGTGTAGTCTGTGCGATTCAGAATATGTGGTTAATGGCACGAGCACTTAATATTGGATTAGGTTGGGTAAGTATTCTTGACGCAGAAAAAGTAAAACAAATCCTATCTGCCCCAGCATCCAATCAATTGATAGCGTATTTGTGCCTGGGGTATGTAGACAGATTTTTCACACAGCCTGAACTGGAAACCCTACAATGGGAAAAACGCAAAGAAAAAGATAAAGTAGTTTTTTACAATACCTATTGACAGCAGGTGGCAGATTATATTGTAATAGGACTAGGAAACTCTACTGAGTTTAGATTACAGGAAGATATACTATCCTGCCTATCTTCCTATACCATTTTCTCGGGAGGAAAACGACACTATGCACTGGTCAAAGATAAGCTCCCTCCTATTCATCAATGGATTGATATTAAAGGGGATATGGAAGGTTTGTTCAAAGAGTTTCAATCTATTAACCAGCCTATTATTGTTTTTGCATCTGGAGACCCACTGTTTTATGGCTTTGCAAGCACTATACAAAAATTTGATCCAAAGGCTACACTAAAAGTATATCCCTGGTTTAACAGCATTCAGCTTCTCTGTCACAAACTACTGCTACCTTATCATCAGGTTACTCCGATATCAGTACATGGCAGATCCTGGGATGAACTGGATACAGCCTTGTTGCGTGGATTGCCACAGATTGGAGTACTCACCGATGCACAGAAGGCACCTGCGTCTATTGCACAACGAATGTTGGATTATCGGTTTGATAATTACACAATGATAATTGGTGAAGCCTTGGAAAGTGTCGAAGAGCAAATTAAAAATATGACTCTGGAAGAAGCCGCTCATACTACCTGTCATCCATTAAATTGTATTTTACTCAAACAAACAAAACCGAAACCGAAACATTTTGGTATTCCAGATTCATCATTTGCCTACCTGGACAATCGTCCAAATATGATTACAAAAATGCCTGTGCGTATGGTAAGTTTATCTCAACTTGACCTGTCTATACGCCACTCTTTGTGGGACATTGGCTTTTGTACAGGATCAGTAGCTATTGAAGCACGATGTCGTTTTCCTCACCTGCAAGTAACTGCTTTCGAAAAGCGTCCAGAATGTGACCAATTATTTGAGGTAAATACCCGCACACATTCAACACCCGGAATTGCTAAAGTAATGGGCGATTTTCTTGAGATAGATCTGACTACACTTCAACAACCAGATGCAGTCTTCATAGGAGGACACGGCAATAGATTAGAAGAACTTATTTTCAAAGTTGATACCTACCTGCAATCCAAAGGACGTCTTGTAATGAATGTAGTTCAACAAACAAGCAAAACAAGTTTTATACAAAGCATTCAAAAACTCAATTATGTGTTGTTGCCAGAGATAACCATTCGGGTAGATGAACATAATCCAATTACCATTTTAGCCGCCGAAAAACCCTAATGAACCGAATAGCTATTATTGCCAGCACAGACCGGGGAGTAACTCTGGGACTTATAGTACAAAAAGAGTTTCAGAAATCTGCTCTGGTATCTACACGTTCTTCTACTAAAACAGAAGTACAATCAATTACTTCTATTGCAGATTTTCTGCAAACCTCTTTTCACTCTTTTGATGCATTTATTTTTATTGGAGCTTTGGGAATTTGTGTTCGTAGTGTTGCTCCTTATATTCAGGATAAGAAAGAAGATCCTGCTATTGTCAATATAGATGATCATGGAAAGTTTGCCCAATCTGTTCTTTCCGGACATATAGGAGGAGCGAATGAACTCACCCATAAAATAGCAGCTATTACGGGAGCTCAGGCTGTGATTACGACCTCCAGTGATATCCAGAACATCTGGCATCTGGATACCATATCAAATCAATTTGGGTGGAAAATAAGAACAACAAGTAGCCTTACTACATTAATCTCATTGTTTGTCAATAATAAACCAACTGCTGTCTTACTGGATATCAAAGATCCGGGAACAACCTATCTGGAAAAGAATAAACCCGATTTTGTTGACTTTTATTATGACTACCTGCAGATTGACTTTAGTCAATACGAACTTTTCATAGCAGTAACCTATAAAATATATAATTCATCTCTGCCTACCCTACTCTATCATCCTCAGGTTCTACATGTAGGAATGGGATGTTCAAGAGGTATTGAAACTCATCTTTTGGAAGAATCTTTCAGGAATCAACTGTTGCAGCATAAGATAGCCATTGAATCCATAAAATCACTTGGATCTATCGATATCAAATATGATGAAGAAGCGTTTATTCAATTAGCACAAAACCTAGAGATTCCATTTGTTACCTGGACTGCAGATCAACTCAATACCCAACAGGTTAAAAATCCGTCAGAAACGGTTCGTGAAAAACTGGGAGTAGACAGCGTGTCGGAAGCATCTGCCATGTTATCAGCCAGGAATCAGGATCTGTTGCTGGAAAAACAAAAGATCACAGTATCTTCTGGAAAAAAATATACACTTGCACTGACTCTAGATAAGACAGTACAAAGAAAAGCGATGATTGCCATCGTTGGGGCAGGTCCTGGAGATCCTGAACTAATTAGTGTCAAAGGCAAACAATTACTGGAGCAAGCAGATTTAATCTTATACGCAGGCAGTTTGGTACCCGAAGAATTACTTACCTATGCCAAGCCAGATACAATCATACGAAATTCAGCCAGTATGAACCTGGAAGAACAGATTGAATTGATGGTAGCCTACTATACCCAAGGTAAAATGATTGTAAGGTTGCATTCAGGAGATCCTTCTATCTATGGAGCTATTCAGGAACAGATTAGTATATTTGAGGAAAGAGGCATGGATTACTTTATTGTCCCTGGTATCTCAGCTTTTCAGGCAGCAGCAGCTTACCTGAAATCAGAATTTACGATTCCGGAAGTAGTTCAAACCATTATATTAACTCGGGGTGAAGGTAATACACCTTTACCAGAACACGAAAAACTCAACGAAATGGCGCGTCATAAAGCTACCATGTGTATCTTCCTGAGTGCAACTATTGCTAAAACTGTCCAGGCTCAGTTGCTTGAACATTATTCGGAAGATACTCCTATTGCCATTCTATACAGAGTTACATGGAAGGATGAAGAAGTGTATACAGGGACCTTGAATGAACTTGCAGCAATCATTCGGGAACATAAACTTACCCGAACCGTTCTGATTATTGTAGGAGTGGCTATTGGAGCCCGCCAGAACCGATCTCAATTATATCATCCGGAACACAAGCATATTTTCAGGACTGGAAAACCTGTAAAACTGTAGACATGATTTTGTTATTTGGAGGAACAACCGAAGGCAAACGAGTTGCCCACTATCTGAATACAGTGCAGTTGGATTATATCTATTCAACAAAAACAAATATTGAGTTTGAAAGACATCCACATGTCCAATACAGATATGGAGCATTTACAGAAGATGACCTTGCTACCTATATAGAGAAACAATCTGTGAAACTTATTTTGGATGCCAGCCATCCTTTTGCCTCACAATTACATCAGACAATTGCCCAAGTAATAGCAAGGCATTCTATTCCAGCTATACGCTTTGAAAGGATATATTTCGAAAGAGTCATTCATCCTAAAATTCATTATGTATCTTCCATTGGAGCTGCTATTGAAAAATTGTATCAGATAGAATGCCATCATTTACTTGCACTTACAGGTGTTCAAAGTATTGCTCCTATGAAATCATATTGGATGGAAAAACAAACTACATTTCGGATTTTACCCAGAGAGACCTCCATTAACCAGGCATTAGCAGCCGGCTTACTGGAGAAAAATATTTTGGCAGCAATGCCTGGTCAAGGTGTTAAACAGGAAATACTGCTGATACAAAATCTGGAAGTTGATTGTATACTTACAAAGGACAGTGGAGAATCCGGTTTTTTGTCGAGTAAAATAGAAGCTGCAATTCAAACCCAAACCAATTTGATTATTGTTGAACGACCAACAATACCTGAATCGTTTCAAATTGTATCCACAGAACAGGAACTAGAAGAGCAGTTAAAGACACTTTATTTATGAGTCTGCAGCCCATTCCTTCCGGACCTTTACGAACAGGCTATACTACTGGATCTTGTGCAACGGCCTGTGCAAAAGCTGCTTTGCTCGCATTGATTAAACAAACATCCGTGAAACAAGTAGAGATAGAACTGCCAATAGGAGGAATAGCCTCTTTTCTGATAAACTCTTGTCAATATACACTCCTATCTGCTAGTTGTAGTACGATTAAAGATGCAGGTGACGATCCGGATGTTACACATGGAGCCGAAATAGGTTGCAAGGTTAGCTGGAACAATATAAATCAGATTATCTTTTTACGGGGAGAAGGCGTAGGTATTGTCACACTTCCTGGTCTGGCTATTGAAGTTGGAGAGCCAGCAATTAACCCTATCCCTCGTCAGATGATGATCAGAGAAGTGAGTCAGGTTTTACAAAGTCAGAATATAGTGAAGGGCGTGAATCTGGAGGTCTTTGTAATCAATGGCTCAGAACTAGCAAAAAAAACGTTAAATGCTCGCTTGGGCATTGTTGGAGGGCTTTCCATACTAGGTACTACAGGTATTGTCAAACCATTTTCTGCCGCTGCTTATATTGCCAGTATTGAACAGGGAATAGATGTAGCTCTTGCCAATGGGTGTACGGAATTAATTATTAATTCCGGTGGACGTACAGAAAGGCAGCTCAAAAAACGCTATCCACATCTACCTGACTATGCATTTATCCAATATGGCAATTGGATTGGAGAAACTCTCCAAAAAATAAAAATGACACCTGTGTCTAAAGTTGTCATGGGAATTATGCTTGGCAAGGCGGTAAAGCTTGCCAAAGGAGATTTCAATACACATAGCGATCAATCGTCCTGGGATAAAGATTTTATCATCAGAGTTGCCACAGAGAGTGGATACCCATCGGCAATCTGTTCACAGATTCAGGAACTAACAATGGCACGAAGGCTCACGGAACTATTTCCATTTACAGAAAATGAACCATTTTATCAAACACTTTGCCGCTACTGTTATCGGCAATGTACCTCTGTAATTCCAGAAGTTAGCTTTTCTCTTTTATTATTTGATGCTCATGACCAAATGATTTCCTATCATTTACACCACTAATAAATTCTTGTTTCATTCTCTACTTAATCCGTAATACTTTGATTACACCATTGCTTCTTGATTCAATACTACTCGGTATACAACATTCGTTTGAACCTGATCACATGGCAGCAATTTCGGTTCTAGCCTCCGAGAAATCCAGCCAACGACTGGGAATAGCAAAACTTATCTGGAGATCTTCTCAATGGGCACTTGGGCATTCGGTATCCTTAATCCTTTTTAGTTTTTTTGCATTACTCCTAAAAGCTATTTTTCCTATTTATATTTCATCTTATGCAGAAATAGCTGTTGGTCCTGTTATGATCTGGCTTGGTATTTCTGCTATTCGCAGAAATCATCAGTTAAAAGAGATGATGGCTAGCCATAAAGCAATCCCAGATCACCTACATACTACCAATGCCTTACATATCCATGGAAAACAAGGCGATGAAATTGCAATGAATCCTTTAAGTCGTTCATTTTGGATAGGTATGTTACATGGACTTGCAGGTACAGGAGGTGCGTGTACTGTAGCATTGGTTCTGGCTTCTGAGAATACATCCGTTGCTATGCTTGTCATTCTATTACAAAGTTTAGGTATTCTTTTTTCTATGACAATCTATAGTTGTGTATTAGCTTTCTCTGTCTCAAGATTCATTGAACGTAATCAGTTTGTCTTTAAACTAATTAATGCTATTGTAGGTTTATTCTCTATAGGAATCGGTTGTATATGGATTTTCAATGCATTGCATGAATTTCTCTCCTGATTTACAGACACTGATATTCATTGTATGTTTTACGCTGTTTTTCTTTATTGTTAAGAAAGAAAAGATTTGTAAATTGATAGGCATATCTGGAAAACTATGACCAGATAGTTAGATAAAATACCACATAATTTATGTTTGCAGAAGCAAAGTACCCTGAAAAAATAGATCCGGAAGAATTAGATAATTATCTTGAACAGGGTTGGTTTCGCATGGATCAAACCATATTTACTACTAATTTTCTAAATGTTACTAATAAAATACTAAGTGCTATATGGCTTAGAGCAGACTTACAAGATTTTGTACCCAGCAAAACACAGCTGAAACTGCTTAAACAAAATGCCAGATTTCAGGTTTCTATTCAAAAAGCCTCTCTTACCCAGGAAAAGGAATCATTATTTTCCCGTTATAAGCAGGGAATTACATTTGACGCATCTTCTTCTCTTCATTATCTGTTGTATGGCAATTCAACCCACCTAACATCTATATATAACACATATGAAGTAACTATTTACGATGGTGATGTTTTAATAGCAGCAGGCTTTTTTGACATTGGGGCTAAAAGTGCAGCAGGAATTACTTCTTTTTATGATCCAGCCTACAAAAAATACAGTCTGGGAAAATTCCTGATCTACCAAAAAATTGCTTACTGCCAACAGCAAGGTCTGCAATACTTTTACCCTGGATACTTTGTTCCAGGTTATTCCCTCTTTGATTATAAACTAGATGTTGGCAAAAAATCACTCCAGTATTTACAAGTTAGTACTCAGCAATGGGTCCCTATTGAAGAATTTGCACACCAGCTTACGCCATATCAACAAATGCAGTTCCAGTTACAATTACTTCGAACTGCTTTGAATGAAATGCGTATCGATGGAAAAATATGGCAATACAAGTTCTTTGATGCAAACCTATATCCTGACTTTGCAGAGCTCCAGCTTTTTGACTTTCCTTTATTCCTGGACTGTTTTGATGCTTCCAATCCGAATTTGATACCAGTTATTGTCTACGATGTAAGAGATCAGCGCTATCACTGGCTCCATTGCAGAGCTGTCGGTAAAAACTCTATTCCGGAGCTCATGCCTACTATATATGCAACCTATCTGCTTAAAGTAGAGAGAGAAATCTTTTCTGCAGAAACGCCGCTGGAAATTGCAAACATTTTAAATACCCGTATTATGCCCGTTCACCAGGAAGTCAGTAATGAAAACCTGTCTGCTCTTTCCTAAAAAAATACGCTTTCCGAAAATGAATTAGTTCACTACAATTTATTGAGCAAGTATTTTTTCAAAAAATTGCAATCCATTAAAATCTGCAGGACTAAACCCATAAAAGAAGATCTTATCAGGTGTAGTTCCTTGGTGAACAATTCCTTTATGGGCTGTTAAATCGTAAAACAGGTTCGTATCATCCGGATCATCAGATAGAATAGGAATCTTCCATCCCCATGGCTTCCAGTTTGGATCTAGTGTATTGTCAATCCATTCAAAATTGAAAACAACTGGATTAAAGCAATATCCGATTACATCCACTTCATCCTCCTCTGTTGTAATGGTTACAGTGTCAGCCAATATATTTCGTGTATGGTAAGTAGAATGAGCATTCAATGCTATCCATTGTGTACTCGAACGCATTGTAGTTAAAACGGATTGGTAGAAGGTAAATAACTCTCTGACATATAATCCGAAATATTCCGCACGAGTTGGGGCTTTTACGTCATTAATCTGTATGGTAGTAGCAGGCTCTTTCCTAAACAGTTCAAACTGTATCTTCCGATAAGTTGTTTCTACCAATATAGCATCTGCAGTTTCCCAGCCAGATGATCGAACAACAGGTTGATTAATCATAAACTAATTTTATTTTATCAAAACATAGTTTCTAAATTTTTTTCTCTTCTTTTCTTGCAAAAGAAAAAATAATTAATAATTATTCTGATATTTAGGCAAGTATTTCTCGTCTAAGTTATACCATTCTATTTATCTTCTTATCAAATGAAAATTACTTACTTGCTTTCATTCCTCATAGCAATTGGAATGTTAAGTAGTTGCACTTCCAAGCAGGAGAAAACAACTACAACCACATCAGCAGCCATTTCCATTATTCCTAAGCCAGTGAAACTGCAAAAAGGAGAAGGGTCTTTTGTGATAAACAATGATACAAAGATACTAGTAGATGCAGGAAATGAAGAGTTAAAAAAGATTGCGCAAACACTTGCAGATCAGTTTCAGAAAGCAGGTAATCTTCCCATCAAAGTGGAGGAAAATACAGGAAATACAGATAACAACATTGTATTTACATTAAAAACTCCTCAGGATTCACTTGGTAAAGAGGGGTATACACTTTCTGTAACAGATAAAGGGGTAACTCTGAAAGCCAATCAAGCCACTGGTGTTTTCTATGGTTATCAAACCATTCGGCAGTTGCTTCCTACAGCCATTGAAAGCTCTAGTGCCGTGAATGGTATTGCATGGAGCCTCCCTGTAGTTGAAATTACAGATACCCCTCGGTTTGTATGGAGAGGTCTTCACTTAGATGTCTGCAGACACTTTATGCCGAAAGAGTTTGTCAAGAAATACATTGATCTACTGGCATTTCATAAGTTAAATACCTTCCATTGGCACTTGACAGATGACCAGGGATGGCGTATTGAAATCAAGAAGTATCCTAAACTGACAGAAATTGGAGGGTGGCGTAAAGAAACATTAATTGGGCATGCAGGTGAAAAAGTGGAACGCTTTGATGGCAAACGGTATGGAGGTTTCTATACACAGGATGAAATAAAAGAGGTTGTGCAATATGCAAAAGAACGTTACATCACAGTTGTACCAGAGATTGAGATGCCAGGACATGCAATGGCTGCTATTGCGGCTTACCCTGAACTTGGCGTAACAGGAAAACCTGTTGAAGTAGGAACCAAATGGGGGGTATTTCCAGATAT
The DNA here is from genome assembly GCF_030068605.1 of Xanthocytophaga agilis. NCBI lineage: Bacteria > Pseudomonadati > Bacteroidota > Cytophagia > Cytophagales > Rhodocytophagaceae > Xanthocytophaga > Xanthocytophaga agilis. The sequence continues at coordinate 28,292 of NZ_JASJOU010000001.1, read as the reverse complement.
TTTTAATGCAGAAGATAAAACATTCTCTTTCTTGGAGGATGTACTAACTGAAGTGATTACATTGTTTCCAAGTGAATATATACATGTAGGTGGGGATGAAGCGATTAAAGACTACTGGAAAACCTCCCCACTGATTAAGAAAAAGATCAAGGATCTTAAATTAAAAGATGAACACGAATTACAAAGTTATTTTATTCAACGTATTGAGAAGTTTTTAAATGCAAAAAACAAGAAATTGATTGGCTGGGATGAAATCCTCGAAGGCGGTATTGCACCTAATGCAACTATTATGTCATGGAGAGGTACAGAAGGAGGTATTGCAGCTGCAAAAGCTCATCACAATGCTGTCATGACTCCAGGTGAATTTGTATATTTTGATCATTATCAAGGTCCAGAAAAAACTGAACCACTGGCTATCGGTGGATTCCTGCCATTAACCAAAGTATACTCCTATGAACCTATACCTGCTGAACTATCAGTAGAAGAAAGCAAGTACATTTTGGGAGCACAGGCAAATCTATGGACTGAATACATAAAAACACCTGAACATGCAGAATATATGGTATTTCCCAGAGCCAGTGCTTTAGCTGAAGTTGTCTGGTCGCCAAAAGAGCAAAAAAACTGGGATGATTTTGCCAAGCGTATTCCGCAGCAACTAGAACGATATAAGTATCTGAATGTCAATTATGCTAAAACAGCATTTGATGGTAAGTAAATAATAAAAGGCCTCATTTTTATAAAAATGAGGCCTTTTTTATAAAATCTTCTCTTTTCAAACCTAAATGTCAGATTTTTAACTGATAATATCCCTGAAGATTTACCAATTCTTCCAGAGAAGAACAATATCTAAATAGATTATGTAGTTCTTCTGGTTTAAACTTGCGAATTTCTTCAAATGACAGGAAAGCCACATCTTCCAGTACCTGCTGCTCTAATTCAGGATCATATCCTTTACGTAAGACTCCATCCAGGATAGTTACACGAAAAAAAAGCTCAACTGCATGCAATGAATTTCCTGTAAACTCATTTACAAACATAAACTCTCCTACTTCAATCTTTAATCCTGTCTCCTCTTCAAATTCACGAATCAGTGTTTCGGGGGCCGTTTCTCCCACCTGCATTCCTCCTCCCGGTGGACACCATAAATCCCCTGTCCGGGTTACATGGCGTAGATTAACAAGCAATAATTTATCATCCTGAATACAAATACCACATACTCTGACTCGCAGTTTATTTCCGAATTTTTGCAATATCTCTTCTGATTGCATAATTTTATTAAAATGTGAATACCTCAATTAAAATAGTACTTTCCAAAGTTTTTCGTACCTTTACATTGTTTCTTAGTTAATCATTGACGTTATAAATGAGAAATAACAGGTAATTCTTCGTAAAAAAATAGGATCTCAGCAAATATAAATCCTCCCAGCTTACACTTACTATTTATTTTAACCAATGCCCGTTACTACTTCACTAGCAGAACTATTAAAACAGAAATTTCCGCACACTCCTACACAGGGACAAGCAGAATTATTTGAGATGCTGGACGAATTTATTGCTGACAAAGAAATACTACTTCCTGTCTTTCTTTTGAGAGGATATGCAGGAACCGGAAAAACTACGATCTTAAGTACACTGGTCAAGATTATCAAAAAGTTTGGGTACAAAACCATCCTTATGGCTCCGACAGGACGTGCAGCAAAGGTAATGGCCCAGTACTCTGGTAAAAAAGCCTGGACAATACATAAAAAGATATTCTGGCAGAAAACAGATGCTTATTCTGGAAATATGGTATTTGAACGCCAGCCTAACTATAATACCAGTACATTATTTATCATAGATGAGGCGTCTATGATTGATGATGAGGCAGACTTCATGGGAGGCCGAGGATTACTTGCAGAACTGATTGATTATGTATTTGAACACCCATCCAATAAATTATTACTGGTAGGTGATGCAGCACAGTTACCCCCTGTAGGCAAAACCTTAAGTCCAGCTCTGGATAGCAGCTATTTACAGAGAACGTATGACATTAGTGTACGGGAAAAAGAACTAACCGAAGTAACCCGTCAGGGAGAGGCATCAGGCATATTACACAACGCTACCTATATTCGTAATAGTCTCATTAACCTAAAACTAACAATAGAGTTACAAACTCGTGGGTTTAGAGACTGCTATAAAATGACAGGTGAACGTTTGGAAGATGGCTTACGGTATGCTTATGATAAATTTGGCCGTGAAAATACCATTATCATCACACGATCAAACAAAACAGCTGTACAATACAACCAATATATACGTCGACAGATCAACTCTTCAGAAAGTGAAATTGATGCAGGAGATTTATTAATGGTGGTCCGAAATAATTACACAGTGTTGGGTGAAGATGCTCCAGCAGGGTTTATTGCCAATGGCGACTTTGTTGAGATAAAAAAAGTGAGAAGCTTTGAAGAAATGCACGGATTTCGCTTTGCCAATGTTGAACTAACATTGATTGACTATCCTGAATATCCATCATTTGAGGCAAAGATACTTCTGGACACATTACATACTGTAGCTGCTAGTTTAAGCTCCGAAGACAATAAAAAATTATATGATAGCGTCTTACAGGATTACACACATATTCCACGGAAAACCGAGCGAGTTGAAGCAATTCGGAAAGATCCTTACCTGAATGCACTGCAGGTAAAGTTTGCATATGCACTTACCTGTCACAAGTCACAAGGAGGACAATGGTCTGCTGTTTTTGTTGATCAGGGTTATTTAACGGATGAAAATCTGAATGCCGAGTTTTTACGTTGGCTCTATACTGCCATCACTCGGGCAACGGAAGAGGTATATTTCATGAATTTTCATACAAAGTTCTTTAATAGTTGATTTGAAGTTGGTCTCTAAGAAAAATGGAATGTAATTTGTACTTAATCTGATATCTTACTGTTATTCTCATGCAAAAGAACCGAAGCATTCTCACTCTAAAAACTATTTTACTTATACTATCAGGTATTGTATGCATAGTATTTTCAGCAGAAGCTCAGAAAAGTAAGTACAAAGGAAAAGCAAAGCCTAAAAGCAAGGTAATATACAGTGCAAGAACATCTTCCAAATATCGTTCTAAAACAGCGTATCGTAAACCCACACGTTCCAGTCATTTAGTTAGTTCCGTTATCGTCTCTAACCCAACCATAGTACGTAGTCAGGCTGCATTTTCTTTTGCCAACCGATGGTATGATTTCGGAGATATCATTCAAGGTGAAAAAGTTACACATACTTTTCCATTCAAAAACACAGGCAAAGATCCTCTGATTATAAGTGTAGTTCAGCCAACCTGTGGTTGTACTGTAACAGAATGGACCCGTACTCCAATTCCTCCAGGGCAATCAGGTGATATTACGGTTACTTTTGATAGTAAATCTTCTCTTAATCAGCAAAACAAAACCATTACGGTTGTATCCAATGCGGCAACAGGTAACGAACGCCTATATATCCAAGGTAACGTTCTTCCAAAGCGATAATATATTATTTATTGCTTTACCAACTAAAGTGCCTGTGATACCAACTCTAATTATCAGGTTATCCTGTTTAATACTTTTTGTTTTTCTCTCTAAAGCATAACTTTGATCGCAAGCTCTCAGAAATAATATACTTTATAGTATTTCTGCTGGTTTGTTATTTCCCAACCACTTCATTTTACCATTTAGTATGCATTATTCTTTTATCCGCTTCAGTACAATCTTTGTACTAGCAGGTTTATTATTTACATCTGCAACAATTAAAAGTCATCCACCTAAAAACAACTTTACTGTAATTGCCTACTATGCAGGTAGTACCAAAGACATTGATCAGTATCCTATTGAAAAATTAACACACATCATTTTCAGCTTTTTACATCTGAAAGGAAATAAGTTTACTGTAGATAAAAAAGAAGATACGTTAACTATTCAACATCTGGTAGCACTTAAGAAACGTAATCCCAATCTGAAGATTCAGCTTTCTTTAGGAGGTTGGGGAGGCTGTGAGACATGTTCACAAGTATTTTCTACACCAGCGGCCAGACAAGAATTTGCGGAGTCTGTTAAAGCGGTAATGATTTATTTCAAAACAGATGGTATTGATCTGGATTGGGAATATCCTGCAATAGAAGGCGTTCCCGGGCATCAGTATCTTCCCGCAGATAAAGACAATTTCACAGATCTTGTACAACGCCTCCGCACAACTATGGGCAACAAATATGAGATCAGCTTTGCAGCCGGTGGATTTACTACTTATCTCGAACAGTCTATTGACTGGAAGAAAGTAATGCCTCTTGTAGATAGAGTAAACCTTATGACATACGATCTGACAAATGGTTACAGTACCACTACAGGGCACCATACTCCTCTTTATTCTACAAGTGTTCAAAAAGAATCAACAGATAATGCCGTTAAATATCTGGAAGCATTGGGGGTACCCAAAAATAAGCTTGTAATTGGTGCCGCCTTCTATGGAAGAATTTTTGAGAATGTAGCTCCTGAAAACAATGGCCTGAATCAGAGTACTAAATTCAAGCATGGTGTTGATTACAAAGGACTGCCTGAATTTCTGGCAAAGAATAAAAACTTTCATTCGTTTTGGGATTCCACAGCTCAGTCTCCCTATATGTATGATGCTACACAAAAGCTTTTCTTTACCTATGATGATCCTCGATCTATTCAAATTAAAACCAAATATGCTCTTGATAAGAAATTAAATGGTATCATGTTCTGGGAATTAAATAACGATGTTCCCACAGGTGGCTTATTAGACGCAATAGATAAAACAGTAAAACAATATAGTTTAACTAAAACAAAATAAATAAGAAAAGGCTTTTGTCAGAGTACGCAGAAGCCTTCTCTTATTTATTATCTATTCTCCGGTTGCAACAACCCAGGCAACCAATACCCAACCTATAATCATTAAAACGCCTCCAATTGGTGTAATTGCCCCTAACCAACGGATTCCTGATAAACACAGAATATAGAGTGATCCCGAAAAAATCAGTGTTCCTCCTAAAAAAGAATATCCAGCGTAGGTTAATAAGCGATTCTCTATACGATAGGCTAGCAATCCAGTAATTAATAAAGCGAATGCATGGTAAAACTGGTATTTAACAGCTGTTTCATAGGTATCTAATCGCTGTGATGCTTCCAGCATAGGTTTTAGAGCATGAGCACCGAAAGCGCCCAGTCCCACTCCTAAACCTCCCAGTATGGCTCCACTTAGTAAAAGAAATTTTTGCATATGAATAAAGGTTACTTGAAAAGATTTTTGGTATAAAGTGTCAAAAAAACAAGAGATAAGTATACAAAGTGAATAATACTGAATATCCTTTCAGGCCTAATATTCTTTATTCAAACCTATACAAAATACTTACCCTTTATATTTCTCGACAAATAACATGTAAAAATCATATCTTCAAAACCTAAAGATTTATTTGTCAGTTAAAAGAGCAGCAATCTAAATTCAACCAGATACTATTATGAATAAATGCATATTCTTAGATCGGGATGGTGTATTAAATGAAGAAATTGGTACCTATGTTTATAAACGTGAGGATCTTATTATTCCTGAGGGAATGCCCGAAGCACTTCAACAATTAAAAAAAGCAGGTTATCTACTTGTTGTAGTTACTAATCAGGCAGGTATAGCGATGGGTAAATATACCAGAAAAGAGGTCCTTGAATGTCACAATAAAATACAGGAAGCCTGCGGAAACGTGTTGGATGCGCTTTACTATTGTCCACATCATCCGGATTATGACACAGCATCTCTTACAAGAAAACCAGATTCATTGATGATAGAGAAGGCCATTGCTAAATTTAATATTGATCGCAATCAATCCTGGATGGTTGGTGATAGACAACGAGATATTGAAGCAGGAAATAAGCAACAGATTAAAGGAATATTTATATCTACTCAGGAACCAACTCCCTCTACAGCAATTTATAATGCAAAAAATTTATTAGAGGCTAGTCGGTTCATTCTCCAGTTCTCTGCTGAGGCTTAATAAAAAATCCACAAGATTACGTTAAGAATCCTGTGGATAAAATATACATAGGAAAAGCAGAAGCTATCCGCTCTTTGTAAAGATCATATAATGTAATAGATATTGGAAAAAGGGTAATATTAATTATTACCCTTTTCAGCTTGCTTTACACTTGCATGTAGTTTCTCTACACCATTAGCCTTAGAATAAGTAGGGCATGTGTATTTTTTAGCACAAGCAGATAGACTGGCAATAACAACCAATCCTATAAGTAATACCTTTTTCATGGAATGATTTTTTCTTTTTAGTTAATCAAATATACAGATCTTTTTTAACTTCAAATAAATAAGTCATTGATTTCTTTAGACTTAGGTTGAAGTCTAATGTAATATTTTACAAGTTTCTATATATTAGTACAATAAGCATGCCTATTTGTAACCTAATATTTTCAACATTGATTCACTAGTCTGTTCAGGTGCAAATAAACTAGTAACAATATTTCCCTTTTCATCCCGATCAATAATTACATGTTGCGGAGCAGGAATTAAGCAATGTTGAATACCACCATAGCCTCCCAACGACTCCTGATACGCTCCTGTATGGAAGAAACCAAGATATAATTCCTCATCTCCTTCAATCTGAGGTAAGAACACCTCCGAAATATGTGCTTCTGAATTATAATAATCTAAGCTATCACACGTTAATCCACCTAAATTCACTTTATGGTAAGGATTATCCCAGTTATTGATGGCCAGCATGATGAATTTTTGATTCATTCCCCATGAATCAGGTAGCTGAGTGATGAATGAACCATCAATCATATACCATAATTCTTTATCGTTTTGCAACTTCTGATCCAAAACAGAATAGATAACTGCACCGCTTTCTCCAACAGTGAAGCTACCAAACTCAGTAAAGATATTTGGTACGGGTACGTTGTTCTTTTCGCAGATCCATTGAATATTTTCAATTACCTGCTCAGCCATATACTCATAGTCATATTCAAACTGAAGAGATGTTTGAATAGGAAACCCGCCTCCGATATCAATTGTATCTAACTCAGGACAAACTTTTTTCAGTTCACAGTATTTATATACAAAACGACTTAATTCACTCCAGTAATAGGCAGTGTCTTTCACACCTGTATTAATGAAGAAATGAAGCATTTTCAATGTATACTTCGGATTATCCTGAATACGATTCTTATAGAAGTCTGTAATGTCGTTGTAACGAATACCTAAACGGGAGGTATAAAACTCAAAATTTGGCTCCTCATCTGCAGCAACACGAATGCCAAGTTGCATAGGTACATTCACAGCAGCATCATATGCATCCAACTCCTTCAGATTATCCAATACAGGTATGCAATTGACAAAACCGTCATTCACTAATTCACTAATATATTGAGTATAGAGTGGTCTTTTATAGCCATTACAAACAATATATCTGTTTTTGTCCAGTGATCCTGCTTTTTCCAGTGCTCTTACAATAGGAATATCATAGGCAGAAGAAGTTTCGATATGGATATCATTCTTTAATGCCTCTTCAAGCACAAACTGGAAATGCGAAGACTTTGTACAATAACAATAGGTATAAGAACCTGCGTAATTGAATTTTTTTATCGCATCATTAAAGATCTCTTTTGCATATTGTATATGCTCGCTAATCTTTGGTAGATAAGTCAGCTTTAATGGGGTGCCATATTTGCGAATAATATCCATCAAAGGGACACCATTAAATAACAACTCATTGTTCTTCACCTTCAGTTCTTCCGGAAACTCAAATGTCTGGTCCACCAGGTCTATGTAACTCTTCATTGGTGGTGCTTTCATTTTCGGTGCAGGCTTCTTCTTCGCACGCATGGCGGCTGTGTTCATCGGCAGTGTAAGGTGTTAGAAATGGTTATTTTATACGAATAATAGATTATTAAGTTTACTATTTCTCTGTTATAGTTAACAGACCTTTTCTCTTAAATCGGCTTGGCAAAATACAATTATTCTATTACAATTATATCTAAACAAAGCTGGTTGCAAAACTATTAAAAAAAATACGTTACAATGCTGTTTTAAGTTCAGTTTTTAGCAAAAAAATGTACACTTGCCATGTATACGCAAAATAAAATCCAGCAGATTCAAAATCATAAAAAAAAGCCTGTAAGTGATTACAGACTTTCGTGAAATAACACCATATGAATACAGATACAGAACTCATGCTTGTTTACTATGGCAGATCCATTTCATTATACACTACTTCTGCCCTGATTCTCTGTTGTTGACAATATTCAGGCTTGTCTAGTTTAATAAGCTTGTCCAACCATAAAAACAGCATTACCAAATAACAACTTTCCTCCATGCCAGAACGCGCGGAAAACAGGATTTTCAGCCATATAAATTATTTGTCCACGTCCCATTTCCTGTACACCAAAAATAGCAGAGTTTTGCAGTTTGGCTTTGGTTTTATAGCCAACATGCCCGGCTGTATAATTTGTAGTTTGCAGATAGCCTACATTCCATCCCTTTTTCATCAGTTCATAAGGAGAGTTGTTTCTAAAAAGTATAGCAATGTTCTTATCATATCCAAAAGCCAAAGGATGTGTATTGTCTAATGTCACCTGATAAACGCTGCCTTGAATATCTTCTGCAATGTACTCTCGGTCTCTGTGTCCATAGATCTTCAATGTATCAGCAGGTGAATTAACTTTTTTGGGTGCAGGTTTACCTTCATCTTTCTTTTTCCATTCAAAATCAGCTTTCTCACCTAATACTTCAGCCGCATTTTCTATTGCAATTACTTTCCCCCCATCCTGAATCCATTCTTTCAGTTTGTTTATCATTCGTTCATTCCATATACCACTATAAGATCCGGAAGGTAAAATAAGAATATCCAGTTGTTGCAAAGGAACAGAACTAAGCCGACTTACATCTATTACAGAGATTGGATAATGAATCTGTTGCTCAAAGAAGTGCCATGTAGAACTAAAGCCATCTGTACTAATGCCACTTCCTGTTACAAGGCCAATACGTGGAGCCTTAATAAAATGATTATAGTCAGAACCAAAGTCAAACCCTTTATCAACAAATCCAGTAGATACAGGCATTGGTATAATACCTGCTAACTTGGCCTGATCAGTAATAAAAGTATCAAATGCTTCTCCCAAAGCTTCATTACCTGTCCGTGTAATTAACAAAGTTCCAGGAGCAAATGTTTTTCCATTCATTTCAAAGGCGACTTCACTATTTCTGATCTTAATTTTTTTCTTTAGCAAAGCAGATAAAAACTGAACATCCCGTAAATCTTTCCATTCAACCAGATACGCATAGGGTTTTACTACCACAGGAGATTGTGCAGAAGTTGGACTTTTAGGTTTATCCGATGTATTGCCACTAGCAATTGCATCAGGCAATCCATAGGCTTTCACTCCAAATGCATAAGGTATTGCCCAGGATGTCAGGTCATAGGTAAGAGAATCTTCGAGCATAGGTTTAGGATCAAATAAAGCACGCAGCATCACTGACTTAGGCTGGTAAGCACTAATAACCAGATCATTTTCTTCTATTTTAGCCGCTTCACTCTTTCCTGTAGCATAGTTAAATCCTTTTACTGAGCCTTCTTTATTTGCATAACCATACCGGATACCATTTCTATCCAGAAGTTGTGCAATGCTTTGCGCTTTCGATTCATCCCCCTTTGCTTTGATCAGATACCCTTTATAGGCACCTTGTGGATTATTGCGGGATTGGTCAAAATAAGTCTTAAATTCTTTTAATACCTGATCTCCTCGTGAAGCAACAGCTTCAATGCTGGCATAACTAGCTGCTACATGATGAGCAATTCGCTTTGTTAAAGTTAGGGTATCTCCTTCAGAAGTTAAATAACCTAATCCAGCCCGTCCACTTCCACCTTGCTCATAGGTCATTCCGATTGCTCCATTGAAAGAAGGCCAGGTATCACCAAAACTTGGATAAAGCAGATCATACTTTTCACGTGTAAAATACAACCAATAGTTCTTATCAAAATACTTTCTGTTTGCCTCACCTATATGCTGCTGAAACTGGCGCTGCCAAGGTGTAAGTGCTTCATGATAGGGTTTAGCCGACGGAGCAAAATAGTAGGGAGACTCGGGACCCATTTCATGAAAATCGGCATGCAAATGAGGCATCCATTGATTATATAATGCTACTCGCTGTTGTGTTTCCTGTTGGGTCTGCCAAGCCCAGTCTCTGTTCAAATCAAATAAATAATGATTGAAACGACCTCCAGGCCAAGGTTCCTGATGTTCTCTTGAGAAAGGTAATGGTTGATAAGGAAAATTAGCTACTTGCTTGTACCATTGCACATATCGCTCATGTCCATCTGGATTTAAACAAGGATCTAATAACACTACCATATTTTTAAGCCATCCCTGCATCTCTGCATTTGCTGGGTTTACCAGATCATATAAGACCTGCATGACAGCTTCTGATGAAACAGCCTCATTCCCATGGACATTATAACTCAACCAGACAATTGCAGGCTGAACTGAAGAGGGTGTTCCTGATACCAAACCTGTTATCTTCAGGTTATTGGTACGAATTTCCTCCAGTCTGTTTATATTTTCAGGAGTTGCTACCACCATTACCATCAATGGGCGTCCTTCATAAGTTTGACCATAAGGAACGAGTTTACAACGGTCTGTAGCCTGACTTGCAATAGTTTCAAAGTAGCGCACCAGACGGTCATGTGGGGTAAACTGGTCTCCAAGCTTATAGCCAAGAAATTTCTCTGGAGTAGGTACATTCTGTGCAGTTGTAGGATGAAACGACAGAAGAATAACACACAACTGGAAGAAAAAAAATCCACATAGTTTATTTTTCACTACGCATAGGTAGGTATTCTCCCATAAGTGCAATATATTATTTTGACTATACAACGGGTAGTCTCTTTTTTTCATAGAAAATCGATAAAATGGTTTGTTAAAATTCGGATACTGCAAAATGCGGAAATAAAATGATTTTGACAAAGACCTATATTTGAGGTAACTTTCGAGAAATAGGAATAATTTTACCTAAACCTGTGCTATTCAGGCTATAAAAGTTGACAGATTGTCCATAGACAACTGAGAATTAAACAAATGGATACTTCTTTTATTTCGTACTACTCCTCTCCTATTGGCTGGATTGAAATCACAGCTACTCATGAAGGAATTTCATCTGTACTATTTGTCGAAAATCAAACCAAAGCAGTATCTGAACATCTTCCTAAATTTATCCTCGATTGTCAAATACAATTAGATGAATATTTTAAAGGGCATCGTCTTACTTTTGATCTTCCTCTTATTGTTAAAGGAACTGAATTTCAAGTACAGGTTTGGGAAGAACTTGCAAAGATCCCTTATGGAAAGCTGACTACATACAAAGCCTTAGCATATAAATTAAAAACTCCAGCTGCCATTCGGGCTATCGGTAATGCAAATAGTCGTAATCGTCTGTGTTTGATTATACCTTGTCATCGTGTAGTGGGTAGTGATACCAATATGGTAGGATATGCAGGGGGAATCTGGCGCAAAGAATGGCTGATTGAACATGAAGCCAGCAATGGAGGTGGCTATCAGCAATTAAAGTTGTTTTAAAGACCTTCTATAGATTTTATAAAATACATCTAGTTTTAATCTCACAATTTTACTAATCACGTAACCTAATTTAAAATGCCAAGACAAAATATTTTGACTGGATCTCCATGGGAAGATAAAATGGGCTACTGCCGTGCTGTTCGTATTGGAAATATCATAGAAGTATCCGGAACAGTTGCTATTGTGGATGGAGAAAAAGTAAAAGCGGATGATGCTTATGCACAAACTCAAAACATTCTGGAACGAATTGAAAAGGTACTGGAGCAAGCTGGTGCTACCATGAAAGATGTAGTGCGTACACGTATATTTACAACAGATATCACACAGTTTGACAATATAGCCAAAGCTCATGGAACCTATTTTAAAGATATTAAGCCAACTACAAGTCTCTATGAAATCAGCAAACTTGTAGCTCCTGAATATATGGTTGAAATTGAGTTCACAGCTATTGTGGAATAGACATTTTATAGTATATTTTGTAGATCTTATCCGTACCTTACTACAGGTACGGATTTTTTATGTATCCTATAAACTTTTCGTTGTCACCAATAGTTTACACAGACAACCTATATTCCTATCTTTATGACAGCATCGGTTCATACATCACATACACCCAATCGATTAGCACAGGAAACCAGCCCCTATCTTTTGCAACATGCTTACAATCCTGTTGACTGGTATCCATGGGGGGAAGAAGCTTTACAAAAAGCTCGTGCAGAAGACAAACCCATTATTGTCAGTATTGGCTATTCGGCCTGTCACTGGTGTCATGTTATGGAGCGGGAATGTTTCGAAAAAGCTCCTATTGCAGAGATTATGAACACACATTATGTATGCATCAAAGTAGACCGTGAGGAACGTCCGGATGTAGATGCGATATATATGGATGCACTTCATGCAATGGGCTTACAAGGAGGCTGGCCTTTAAATGTATTTCTAACCTCAGAAGCTAAACCTTTTTATGGCGGCACCTATTTCCCTCCTCAGCATTGGGTAGACATTCTCAAACAAATATCAGTTGCGTACCATCAGCAGCGAGATAAGATTCTGGAATCTGCAGAATCATTTACAGAACATCTGGGAATTACAGAAAGTCAGAAATATCGGTTACAGAGCAATGAAACTCAATACACCCATTCTGATCTGGAACAAATATATACCAAACTATCCAGCCAGTTTGATACAGAAAGAGGAGGTATGCGTAAAGAACGGAATAAATTCCCAATGCCAAGTATTTATCTGTTTCTTCTTCGTTACTGGCAGATTACACAAAACTCTACAGCCCTAAAACAACTTCGCCTTACTTTAGACCGAATGGCATTAGGAGGTATTTATGACCAGGCAGGTGGGGGATTTGCTCGTTATTCCACAGATCCGGAATGGTTTGCCCCTCATTTTGAGAAGATGCTTTATGACAACGGACAGTTGGTCAGTCTCTACAGTGAAGCCTTCGCTGCAACTAAGGATCCTTTATACAAACAAGTAGTCTATCAAACTATTGAGTTTTTAGAACGGGAACTCACATCTTCAGAAGGAGGGTTCTATTCAGCGCTGGATGCGGACAGCGAAGGAGAAGAAGGGAAATTTTATGTATGGACAAAAAAGGAGATTTCAACCATTCTTGGTCATGATGTTGAATGGATATGTGCATACTATGGAATTACAGAAGAAGGCAACTGGGAGCATGGAAATAATATTTTACATAGTACACAAAAACCAGAACTATTTGCCGAAGAAAATGAGCTTCCTGTAGAAGAATTTTTAGAAGTGTTAGCTAAGTCTAAAACTAAACTTCTTGAAGCACGTCAGCATCGTATACGCCCTGGTCTGGATGACAAAATACTTTGCTCATGGAATGGACTTATGCTTAAAGGACTAATTGATGCATATGCTGTTTTTGGAGAAAAACGATTCCTTGATCTGGCATTACAGAATGCAACCTTCTTAAAAGAAAAAATGCAGAATGGGCCTCAACTATGGCACAATTATAAAAACAGTAAGGCAACATTGCCTGGATATCTGGAAGATTATGCCTTTGTCATAGATGCTTACACAGCTTTGTATCAGATAACAACAGATGAAACGTGGTTATCTTCGGCTCAACAACTGCTTGATTATACTATTGATAATTTTTATGATGAAAAGGAACAACTGTTTTTCTTTACAGATGCAACTGCTGAAAAACTTATAGTTAGAAAGAAGGAATTATTTGACAATGTTATTCCTGCCTCCAATTCTGCCATGGCCAAGAATCTTCATCTGCTTGGTGTCCTTTTAGATCGTTCAGACTATCATACAATAGCAAGCCGAATGCTAGCACGTGTTAAGAATCTGATTCTTACAGATGGGCAATATTTATCTAACTGGGCTTGTTTACTTACCTATTTTGTACAACCTACAGCAGAGATAATTGTAGTTGGTCCCCAAGCACCTGTCTTCCGAAAGGAAATTGAACAGACTTACTATCCTAATAAAATTTTAATTAGTGTTTTAGCAGAACAACCAGATACTACTATACCTCTTTTGGAAAGTCGGCAGGCAATAAATGGACAGACAACTATTTATGTCTGTTACAATCGGAGTTGTCAATTACCTGTATTCTCAACAGAAGAAGCCTTACAACAATTGATTCAGCATACCAGATAACAATTATTCCTGGTTATATAAAAAATTGTTACATACCATTTGTGTTTACTATTTGGGGAAATGGAGTATTAATTCTTGAAAACCACTACTACACTGATAATTTTTCTAACCATGCCTCCAGAAGGAATGTTCTACGAAGATCTGATAGAAGAATATATTTTCAATCGCCTGAATATCTCACAGCGAACTCAATTTGAAGAAGCCCTTGAAAATAATACGGATCTGCAATTTGAATTCAGATGGCAATTGGAAATCATTCGATGTCTTCAATTTTATAGAAAACAACAACTTAAACATCGCCTGGATTCAGTAGCTTGTTAACACAAAAGCCTCTTTATATAAAGAGGCTTTTGTGTTAACAAGCTACTGAATCCAGAGGAAAAAACTTTTTTAAATAAATCGATTACTAACATCATGTTTGATTTTCTTTAAAGCAGCTTGTGTACAGTACGTCTGATAAGGAATTGCGAAAACCGGACCCACTAACCTGGTAAACCAGTTTCCAGGGACAGAGAAAGTATGTATCTTAAAGACTAGACCTTTATTGGTTTGCTCAATAGTAAATGTCGAAATTCCTTTCTCTATATGTCCCTCCAATGTTTCATAACTAAAGCCTTTCTGCTGTGGTTCATCAATTATCTCACTTATCCTTACACCAAATACAGCTTTCTGCGAAAATATTTGTATAGGTGGTATAAATACTTGTTGTACAATGGTGTCTCCAACCTGCATATCTCTATGTTCTATCTCCCATTGTCCCAAAGCTATCAGAATATTCTCAGGAAATACTTTATAGGAAAACAAAGTCTGTAGATTCAGTTCCTCTATATTCCTATCTACGGTAAGGACAATTTCCGAGACTTTTTCTACCAGTCTAGTCCTATCATAAGGCATTACTGAGACCCTTTTGAATGTCTCCAATAATACAGGAAAGTTCTTTTGCTGATTTTTCAGGTAGATAAGCATTCAGACTAAAAGTATTGATTATTATATAGAAATTCAGATAGAACAATCCAGAATCAATCAGCGTACAAATCTGTATCCTCCTTTCTAATCCATCCATACAATTGTGTAGGTTGCTCTAAAAACTGAGGAAATTCACTGTTTACTGGCTTGGATTCGGGATTCATAGATACATACAACCATTCTTCGTCCTGATATCTTTTACTACCATATACTATTCCTTTACTCCCTATTGAGTATAAACTTATAGAATTACCTTCATTACCCTAAACTGGATTTTCAAATCCATCAAATGAAGCTGCCTCACACCTCAACTTAGATATTTTTTTCAAAGTAAAAGCAACTGAAGCACTTAGTTTCTGTGTTGGTTTTTCTAGACGATTTAAATAACCTAAAGTATTTACTAACGTCAAAGACACTTTCGAGCTATCAAACTTTATTGTATAAAAATATTCCACGATAGCAGGATCAGTACAACATCCAGGATTTATTATTGAGAATGAAGATAGTTTAGCTTCCTTGAAATTCATTTTAGTAACAACCTGATAACCGGAAAATATCTTTTTAATCCCTAGAGTATCTATCAGAAAAAATTCTGTAAGAAATGGTTCGCCTCCAGATTGTCCTTCATAGATTAGATCCAACTGATTATCCCCATTCAAATCAATAGTATGAAGATATTTAGCCCATCCTTCAAGAGATAAAGTAAGCCCTGTTCTTTTTGTCAGAGAGTCTGCTAGTTGTTGTGCATAGTAAGTAATCAATATTGTATCGCGTATTTTCTCATGGTCTCTAATAGTATTTTTATAGTAGTTATCATCATCATCTGTATACTCAATTGAATCTTGCCAGGCAAAATATCTTTCTATTAGTATAGAATCAGAAACAAGGGTGGTATCTGGACTGGGAGTGCTACTTTCCTTTACAGTTGAATCATTACCACACCCACTTAATAAACTAATAAAAAATACAATAAGAACAGATTTGTACATATACATCTACAAAAACAAATACGCTTTTAAAGGCAAATAAAGAATATCAAAATAGACAAATGCTACTGATTCACAGGTACTCCATTTAGAATATTCCGACTGATCTCTCCAGGCAATACTCGAAAAACAGGAATAGTAATGGCATACTTTTCACATAGTTGTTTAATACGCAGATCAATCTGTTCTGCAGAATAACGTGACGAAAAATGTCCTAAAATCAGGGTTTCAATAGTACTAGCCCCTACCATCTCCATTACCTCCTCCAAGGTACTATGTTTATTACTATGGGGACGGATTTTAGTGTCTTCTTCTCCATCCAGAAAAGTAGCTTCATGAATCAGGATCTTTGTGTCTTTCCAGCGTTGGGGATCTTCGACAGGAGTATCACCTGAATAGCTTATCAGATTAGTGCGAACTTCTACTGTTGTATTTTCTTTTCCCAGCTCTTCTACCATTCGTTTTATTTCCTGTCCTGATAGCTTTGCCAATTCTGGTTTTAATTTTCGTTTGGTCTGTACAATATGGTAACTCAAACTTTTGATCCCTTCTCCCTGCGTCACTACATGACCATTTTGAACAGGAATAGCCAATATATCTTCCCGAATACGAATCTCCACACCTTCTTTCGTCGGAATCCATTGAGTTCCATTCACATGTGGATCAAATTTCTTTGAGAATGCCTCCAGTGGAGGGAATGAACCACTATTCTGCGGATAATAAATAACAGGATACCCTGGTCTTGCATTTAACTGATTGAGTTGGAGCAAACCTGTTAAATGATCCCGATCTGCATGTGAAATTAAGATATGCTCTATTTTACGACTTTTTTGCAGGAGTCCTGAAGAAACACCATCTCCGGCATCAAATAAGATCCCAAGCTCTTCAATAAAATACCAGGTTGAAAAAAGAGCTGTTGAATAGCCTGTAATTGTTAATTGCATTGTTTTTATAAATTGACTACACAAAGTATGGCAATTTCTGTCATCATTCCCATACATCTTACTAAAATGAGAGGGAATGGGTCATAAAAAAACACCTCAGATTATAGTACTAAAACTATTCTCTGAGGTGTTCAAATATTTATGATCTTTCCTAGTTACAGATATTTTTCCCGAATAACTTTTATTGTTCCGGCTATGTCTTTGGCTTCTATAGGTTCACCAATGGCTGTGAAGGTCCATCTTCCACCGGGGGCACGATTCATTTTAGCCATTACCATAGAGGTAAATCCTTTGAATGAAGAATCTCCTGACAAATCATAACTGGCAAATACCTTATTAGGATTATGATGTTCACCTTCTATAATTCTAATCTTTGAATACGGAATATCTGAAAAATCCTGTTGCTTGAAGGAGTTTAGGTAAAATACGATCGTATCTACATCTACAGAAACCTTTTGCAGATCAATGTAAATAACTTCATTGTCTTTGTTATCGGCAGAACTATCCCCTACTCTATCATCGCCACTGTGGCGAATCGCTTTATCATTAGACACAAGCTTGCGATAATATACCGTATCCTTCTCTTTCTTTTTGGAATCAAACATGGTCACAGATCCATCCAGATCGACAGATTCTTTATCGTTGAAAAGGCCAAAGAAAGATTTTTTATTGATTACACCCCAGTCAAGGCCAATACATATATGTTTGAAATCTTCTCCGTTTTTTTCCAGAGAGATTTGTGAGTTCTTCTTTAAATTGATCATTGTAATAAATATAATATGCAAATAAGTAAAAGAGAATTACAACCTCTTATCTTGTATGAAGATCTTTACGCAAACATATCGACCAATCCCTGTAACTCATTTTGAGTTCCCTGAGATGCAGCATGAAAGTGCCACTCACCACCAGACTTACGAATGCGGCCAAAAACTACTGCATTCTCACCAGTATGGCTCGCATCCAGGTCGTAACGAGCAATCTCTTTCTGATTATCGACATCTACAATACGAATATAGGCATCTTTCAATAAGCCATAATTATGACGACGGGCGATGGCATCGTGAATAGAAACACAGATTACCAGATCTTCGGCAGCAGGGTTGATATTTTCCAAATTTACCAGTATTACTTCATCATCGTCATCAGCAGAACCACTTCGGTTATCACCCAAATGTTGTACAGAACCATCTGGAGATTTCAGGTTATTATAAAATACAAAGTATTCATCTGAGATCAGCCTGTTGTTCGCACTCAGTATAAAAACTGAGGCATCCAAATCAAGTGTGTAGGAAGACATTTCCCAACCCAATCCAACCATAACTTTGTTCAGTTTGGGCATTTGCTTGGTCAGATTAATAGAACCGCCTTTTTTCAGATTGATTGACATAAGTGTGTGAGTTAAGTGTGTGTTTGGATATGTAAAGTTTTTATTTTGATGTTTGTAATGAAAATAGTATTCCTACTCCTGACAAATTATATCTGAAATGATTCAGAACAATTTGTCAGGATCGAAAAGTAAACAATCTCTTTATCAGAAATCTGATTACTTTTTATTAAAGAAGTCGTCGATTTTTTTGTTGATGTCTTCCTTAGGAGTAGGTTGGATCTTCAACTGGTTGGTGTTGGTACTCCGGTTTAGCTCATCAAACTTTTGCTGAATGTCCACAATTTTCTGTTCTTCTTTTTGTTTGCTCTTCAACGCTAGTTCTTCTTTCAGCTTATCCAGATCAGATTGTACACTGATAGTATTTTCCAGTGCTTTAAACTCTTTTTCCAACTTATTTTTATCACTATTCAGTTGGGTTAAGCTTTCGGCCTCAGCCTCCATCTGATTAATAGTATTCTCGTATTTCTCAATGTTCGCCAAAGCAGAACCATTTACTCCACTAAGAGATTCCGCGATCTGTTTTTGAGCTTTGGCACTTTCAGCTTTCGCTGTATAGATAGACTGACGAGTCTTTAACTCTTCCAGTTTAAGTTTGTAATCGTCCAGTTGTTCTTGTAACTGTCCCACTATTTTAGCAGCATTCTCAGCCAAAAGTTTGTATTCAACCTCTTTCTTATCTGCCAGCGCTTTTTGCGTCAACGCTTTTTGAGCCAGATCTTCTTTGCCGGACTGTAGAGCTGCGGCCGCTTTCTGATACCAGTTCATACTTTCCAGCTTAAACTGATCATGATCTTTCTCCAGCTTTTTCTGGTTTGCCATAGCTACTGCCAATGCCTTTGTAGCTTTCCCAATAGCTTGCTCTAACTCTACAGTAGCAAGCTTGATCATCTGTACAGGATCTTCTATATGATCCAGGGCATCATTGGCTTTGGCTTTACCAATATTAAAGAGTCTTTGTAGTAAGGATGACCACATAATTATTCAAATTATATATAGCAAAACTGTTTTTTCAATAGAACAACTCTTGATGGGAAACTCCTATAATTGGTAACCCTATAAAAATCAAAAACAGCATACACACATTATTCTCTAACACTCAACAAACAAATACAACCATCTACTTATCAACCATTTACACAACCATCCCCTTCCTAAAAAATTATAACATTTATAGCAAAATTCTGCTTTTTGTAAACCTTTCCTAAAAGATAACAATACAGCTATAACAAATATTGTATAGAATAGGTGAAGAAGTTATAGTGATTAGTTAGAGTACTCCCACACAGACGAACTATTTGCGAAAATATTGTAAACAATCTGGAAAGCAAAAGTATATAATGCTTCTTCTATTGTTATTGTTATAGAATTTCTTAATTGACTGCCAACATTTTCAGGCAGGACGGCCCAGGTATATTGATTGTGGTATTTGTCTTAGTTAACAATCCTGTTTTACGATCTCTCTTTAGAACAACTACCGAATTAGATATTTCATTCGCAACTAACAGGTATCTTCCAGTAGGATCAATCATAAAGTTTCTGGGATGCTCTCCATAAGTAGACTCATATCCTATACTTGTAAGCTTACCACTCTTCTGATCAATTTTGAAAATAGCAATAGTATTTTCTTTTGCCCGATTGGAAACATATAGGAAACGACCATCTGGAGAAATATGAATGTCTGCACTGGCATAAGGGCTTGGTGTAGCTGCCTCATGAGCAAGGATGCGTTGAATAGAATCAAGCTTTCCATTGGTATAGGTATAAGCAGCAACCGTTCCACTCAATTCCTCAGCACAATAGGCAAACTTTTTATTGGGATGGAAAACAAAATGTCTTGGGCCACTTCCTGGAACAACATACGTGGCAGGTGTTGATGCAAACTGTAAAGGTTTAGTAACTAAAGCATCAAAAGAAAAACACCGGATCTTATCTGCACCCAAATCAGGCACAAAAACAAACTTTTCATCAGGAGCAAAAACGGTAGCATGAATATGAGACTTATTGTCTCTTTGATTTACAATGGTGCTGTCAGTATAACGAATTATCTGGCCAGCAGGAAGAATACTTCCATCGTTTGCCAGTGGAAATACGGTAATACTGGTTCCTGTATAACTACCACTAATTAACCATTTCCGGCTACTGTGCTCAGCTACATACACAGGATTATCGCCACCGCAAGGTTGTTTATTCACAAATGTAAGTACACCAGTCTGTTTACTAAAGGCGAAACAACTCACATTGCCTGATCCTGGTAGTCGGCTTTCAGTACAGGAATACACAAATTTACCATCAGGTGAGACAGTCAGATAGGATGGATTAACAAGTTTCTGCGTATTACTAACTTTGGTTAATGTACCTGCTTTGCTATCAAAACGATATACATGTATTCCATCTCCTCCTGCAGGACCTGTAAATGTTCCTATAAAGAGATAGAAGTTCTGAGCAAATCCGCCGAGTGTTTGTAAAAAAATGATTATAAATACAAGTAGTAATTTAAATACCCTCA
The DNA here is from genome assembly GCF_030068605.1 of Xanthocytophaga agilis. Taxonomy (NCBI): domain Bacteria; kingdom Pseudomonadati; phylum Bacteroidota; class Cytophagia; order Cytophagales; family Rhodocytophagaceae; genus Xanthocytophaga; species Xanthocytophaga agilis. The sequence continues at coordinate 7,251 of NZ_JASJOU010000001.1, read as the reverse complement.
TAAAATAACAGAAACAAGTTTTGTGGTTCATTGAACAACTTTTAATCAGACTTCCGGATTATAAACTCATATTCTACGTCATCACCCATAAGGTCTTGTGTCTTAACAAAACTTAGGCGATTCAAAAGGTGCAATGCTGGATTATTATGTTTGGTTGTAATAGCGATTATTTTCTTTAGTCCCATCTGTTCTTTTCCAAACCCAATAGCCAACTGAAGTGCAGAAGTCATATACCCTTTTCCATAATATGCTGGTCTTAAAATACATCCCAGTTCTCCTGTTGCATCTGCAAAACCACGATAATAACCACAAGTTCCTACCAGTATAGTAGTAAGTTTATCAAAAATTCCCCAATGGATAGAAGTACCATCCTGATAATCAACGTCAATTTTTTGTAGCATAGCAGACGCTTCTTCTATAGTTGAAGCCCTTTTACCATCGTAAAATGAAATCTCCAGAATATCTTTGATCTCTTCTGATTTAATCTGTCTCAGCAAAATTCTTTCATTACTTACAATAGGATACTCTTTATAAGGTGGCAATTGTAATTCCATTAAACTGTGTATATTTTATGTATACAGTTAATTCCTTAGTATTTTCTTCTCATTTTTCAGGTAAAGCAAAGGCTACATAGCTATCTCCTGACTTTGTGTTCATCTTTCCACCACCACAAGCAATTACCACATATTGCTTTCCGTTTACGGCATAGGTACTGGGGGTAGCATATCCACCAGCAGGAAGTTGAGTCTCCCATACTATCTTGCCTGTTTTCTTATCAAAAGCCCTGAATTTTTCATCTTTCGTTGCTGCGATAAAAAGTAATCCGCCAGCGGTTACGACAGGACCGCCATAATTCTCTGTACCTGTAACAGCAATGCCTTTTGCTGTCAAATTCGTATATTCTCCCAAAGGTACTTTCCATAAGTATTCACCTGTATTCATATCAATAGCATTCAAAGTACCCCAAGGTGGCTTGATTGCAGGATAACCATCCTTGTCTACAAACCGATTGTATCCGGTAATAGTATAAGGTACCCCTAATGTACGCATATCAGCTAATGAGCCCGGTTCTTTCTGCTGAGGAACCTTGTCAAATAAAAAATTCACTAATGCCTCACGTTCTGAATCCTTTAAAGCTGCAAATGCGGGCATAAATCCTTTTCCTGTTTTCAGAAGATTAAGTGCATAAGTCTCTGTACGTCGTTTCTTTACATCTATAAGGGATGGATATACACCATTTCCTTGTCGGTTTGCACCATGACAACTGGTACAATTGGTTGCAAATAACTGCTTGGCCTCACTATGTGGGTCACTGGCATTAACAGTCGGAATATCTATCATTTGCAATATCCAGGGCATCTCATTGGAATTGATGTATAAGATCCCATCAGGATCAGCCGCAGCCCCACCCCATTCTGCACCACCATCAAATCCAGGCAAGATTACAGTACCCTCACGACTGGGTGGAATAAAATTCTCGCCTGTTTTAACAGTTTTAAGCTTGGCAATCAACGAATCTTTTTGTGTAGAGAAAGAGTTTGCATCTGCGACCTCAAATGATTGTCTGGCAAATGGTTGAGGTTTTACAGGTCTGGGTTGTGTAGGCCAGGCTTTTTCTCCGGACATAGTAGATTCCTGTACAGGCTTTTCTTCTATTGGAAAGAGAGGTCGTCCGGTTTCCCGTTCAAACAAAAATACAAAACCGGATTTGGTAGTCTGTGCTACAGCATCGATCTTTTTACCATTTTGTGTTACTGTAATCAGGTTGGGTGGTGATGGCAAATCCCGATCCCATATATCATGATGTACAGTCTGAAAATGCCATATTCGTTTACCAGTTCTGGCATCCAAGGCAATCAAACAGTTGGCAAATAAATTTTGTCCTTTCCTATTTCCGCCATAAAAATCAAAAGCTGCTGACCCTGTAGGAACAAACACAATTCCTCGCTGTTGATCTACAGCCATACCAGTCCAGCAATTGGCGCCTCCTATCTTTGTCCAGGAGTCCTTATCCTCCCATGTATCATATCCATATTCTCCGGGTTGGGGAATCGTATGAAAAATCCATTCCCGTTTACCAGTCCGAATATTATAGGCTCGTACATGCCCTGGAGCAGCATCAGCTGTTTCAGACAAACGCATACCCATAATCAAAAAGTCTTTGTATACTACCCCGGGTGTATTGGAAACAATGAAAAAATCTTTCTTAGCATAATCCAGTTCTTCGCGCATATCCACTCGTCCACTATCTCCGAAACTTTCAATAGGTTTCCCAGTTCTGGCATCCAAGGCAAATAAAAACGAACCTGCGGTAAAGAGGATTCGCTGATCATCATCCGAATCAGACTTCCAGTATGTTACGCCTCTGTTTGTTCCTGCACTTGCATTTTTTCCACCCCAAAAATCAGCCGCACTAAACTTCCAGATTTCCTTTCCTGTAGCGGCATTCAACGCAAACACCTCAATTCGAGGCGAAGTAGCATAGAGTATTCCATCTATGATTATCGGATTACATTGTATTTGTGTTTGGTTATTGGTTGTATCCCTTCCTCCAGACTGGTATGTCCAGGCAACCTGCAACTGGTTTACATTTTGTAAATTAATCTGCTCAAGCGTTGAGTAGTGGCTTCTGGCCGCATTTCCAAGATATTCAGGCCAGTCATTACCAGATTGCCCAGATAAGGAGTCTTTTTGTTGAGTGCAGGAATTAAATAAAAGAAATAATAAACTAAGATGGAATAATCGGGAAAGATGTATCATGGATAAAGTAGGTATACATGTAAATGTAGATATCTATCTCCCCAAAGTAATAGAAATTCTTACAAATGTTCAAATATATACCAAGTCTGTTCAAAAAACATCTTTTCCAAAAACAAAACCTTCTATCTTTGCTGCCTCATATTTCTATCCAAACGTTATGAATATACTTGGAATTATTCCGGCTCGTTATGCATCTACACGTTTTCCTGGAAAAATGCTGGCAGATATTGCTGGTAAATCCATGGTACAACGAGTGTACGAACAAGCTAAAAAAGCAGAATCGTTAGCCAAAGTAATTGTGGCAACAGACAATGAATTGATTTTTAATCATGTACAAAACTTTGGAGGTGAGGTTGTGATGACAGCTGAAGAGCATCCCAGTGGTACGGATCGCTGTTATGAAGCATTTCAGAAAACTGGTGGACACTACGATTTTGTCGTAAATATTCAGGGGGATGAACCATTTATTCAACCCGCACAAATTGACACACTTACATCTGTATTATCTCCTGAAGCTGAGTTATCTACGTTGATAAAGACCATTGAAGACTATCATACCTTAACAGATATTGGAGAAGCGCATGTTGTAATTAACACACGTCAGGAGGCTATTTATTTTAGTCGTAGCATTATTCCTTTTGTTCGGGGTGAAGCTACTGAAAACTGGCTTCATAAGCATACATTTTACAAACATGTAGGGTTATATGCCTATCGTACTGATATTCTGAAGGCTATTACTCAATTACCTGTATCTTCTTTAGAAAAGGCAGAATCGCTGGAACAGTTGCGCTGGATTGAAAATGGATATCGTATCAAGGTTGCTTTTACAGAAATGGAAAGTGTCTGTATAGAAACGCCCGAAGACCTAGAGCGAGTATTGAAAACACTATAGATTGTAGCTGTTTCTCTGAAATAGATAGTCCATTTCAGAGAAACATACACTTAACTTTGAAGAGCCTTTTTGTAAGCTTTTAAAACTCTCTCTCTGGCAGATTCATGTTCTACTATAGGATCAGGATAGTCTTTAGTTCCTACCTCTGGCACCCACTTTTTGATATATGCCTGAGACTTATCAAATTTTTGTGTTTGTAATGCTGGATTAAAAACCCGAAAATATGGAGCAGCATCACATCCACTACCTGCAGCCCATTGCCAGTTGCCATTATTACTTGCTAATTCATAATCCAATAACTTACGGGCAAAGTAAGCCTCTCCCCAACGCCAGTCAATCAACAGATGTTTTATTAAAAAGCTGGCTGTGATCATTCGTACCCGGTTGTGCATAAAGCCTGTTTCATTCAATTGTCTCATACCTGCATCTACAATAGGATAACCTGTTTGTCCATCACACCATTTTTGAAATTCGTCAGGATTATTGCGCCATTGGATACGATCATAGGCAGGCTTAAAAGCGTGTTTCTCCACCTGTGGAAAGTTTGCCAGTATCATCATAAAAAACTCCCTCCATATTAATTCATTCAACCAGACTTCATTCCACTGTCTGGCTTTTGTTACCAACTGCCGAATGCTTGCTGTTCCAAATCGTAAATGTATTCCAAGATGTGTGGTTGCGTCCAAAGCTGGATAATCCCTTTTTTTTGCGTAGGAAACCACTGTATTTTCATCAACTTCAGAAGAAGGAATATGCAGTGGAGATCGTACAAAACCCATATCTGCTAGAGTGGGTAATACATCTACCTTTCCAGCATATAAGTTTGTAAAATACTGATTGCAGTTATATGCAGCCAGATCTTTATCTGTTAACTGGCTTTTCCACTTTTTGCTGTAAGGTGTAAATACTGTATAGGGTTCATTTCTTCCATTCAAAACCTCTCTTTTTTCAAAGATCACCTGATCTTTATATGTCCTCAACGGAATATTGTGTGTTTTGAGTATGGTCTGTATTTCATCATCCCGTTGTATCGCATAGGTTTCATAATCATGATTGGTATAAACCTCTGCAACCTCATAATCAGTTATTAACTTTTTCCATATGTCAGTAGGTTTGCCATAGTAAGCCAACAATGTACTCCCAGCAGCTTCCAGCTCTGATCTCATTTTTTGAATTGTCTCATAAATAAATGTTACACGGGGATCATCCTGATCCTCAAGCTGTGAGAGAATTGTTTGATCAAAAATGAATAATGGCAATACAGGATATTTACTTTGCAGCGCAGCAGAGAAACCGGCATTATCTTCCAGGCGCAGATCGCGCCGAAACCAAAAAATTGCAATTTTCATGTGATAGAATAAAATTGTTATCAATGTCCCTGATAGAGTGAGTCAATCGTTCGGACATCAATCAGATTCTATACAAATCCAAAAAGCACTAAATTGTTTTGATAAATTATTCTCTATGCCAAAAAAGATTGTATTTTCGATTCGATATATATTTTTCACACATATGAAAAGCATTCTACCTGCCTTTATTTTTGCCGAGGTTCATATCAGTGAAATGGCTGGTATGGGCTTCTTCTTTCTGCTACTGGCAGCTTTTATCTTGTTTATAGGCTTGATATTATTGATACCCAAACCCAGCAGAAAGGTTGGAAAAATATTTTGTCTGATTGGTTTGGGATGTTTCCTGGCTGGAGGAACAATGTGTGCTGCCGGATAATCTTTGCAGAAAAGTAGAGTGAGATGAGAAGATTCAATCTCACTCTAAAATATTATTCGGTCGTATGCTGGGTTGTGTCAGCCCGATGCAGATAGAAGTTGGCTCTTTTAGGCCATAAAATTGCCTGCACTACATTTACCCGGCTCAAGCTATGATTAGAGGCTCTATTACTCAGAATCACAATGGTGCTGTGATCCCGCTGATTACGCATAAAATAAGATTTAAAACCATGCCACCATCCAGCATGAAATACTAGTGGTTCTCCACCTGGCGCATAATACGTACGCCATCCAAAGCCATAGTTTGCATACGTTTTAACATCAAAGTGTTTGGGAGTAAAGGCTTCTTCAAGGGTACATGTTTTAAGTATTTTGCCAGTATACAGAGCCTGATCCCATTTAAACATATCTTCTACAGTCGAATATACTCCTTTGTCACCTGTTACACCCTCTAAATAATAATTATCTGTAACAGGTCGAATATATCTTCCTCCCACATATCCGATAGCTGCCTTCGCTACTTTTGCAGAGTCTGTACCATCAAAGATAAAGCTATGAGTCATTCCAGCTGGTCCAAAAATATGTTTTGCTACATACTCTTTGAAACGTTCACCTGTGATTTTCTCAACAATAGCTGCCAGTAAAAAATACCCGGTATTACTGTAGTTAAACTTCTTATTAGGCAAATAATAGATTCCAGGCTTATGCTTGATAAATAAGTCAATTACTTCTGCATTGGTAAGAGGTTTATTTTTATCCCGGATAATCTTTTCAAAGGCGTACATATAATTGGGAAGTCCGGAACGATGAGTCAACATAGATCGAACGGTAATCTCATGATAAGGAAAATCAGGAAAGAACTTTTGTATAGAGTCTTCATAACTCAACAAGCCCTTTTCCTGTAACTGCATGATGGCAACAGCAGTAAACTGCTTTGAAACCGATGCTAACTGGAAAGGAGTATTCAGAGCAAGGGTGTCATGCGAAGAGAAATTTTTGTATCCAAAAGCTCCTTTATAGATGGGTTTCCCATATTGAGCGACCAGAACAGTCCCATTGAATCCATGTTTCTGATTCAGATTATGAAAGAAAGTATCTAATTGTGCGGCTTTTATAGCTGAATCTTCAGGGCTAAACAACAAAGAAACGCTATCCACTAGTAAGGCATCCTGTCGGGCTTGTTTCTCTTGTGAATGTGACTCACAAGCAGCAAAGGCAATCACACTTACAATCATCCAACACAGGACAAAAATTTTTACTCCTATACCATTACCATAGGATTCTTTTTTTCTACAAAAGCTGGTCATTCTTTAAATCAAGTAATTAAACACTAGATTAGTGCATTGTGAAACAATTGCGTAATCTGACTCAGAAATACATGTAGTATTCTATACGAGCAAACGTAAATGAATATACTTTTCTTCTATTCTAAAGATATTTTTTTTAGATTTTTTTCATTCAATAAACTCGGAATCAATATTATCTAATTTCATCAAGCTTATCAGAGAAGAAATAGATCTTTATATTACTGATTGCAGATAAAGCTGCCTTATTCTATTACTGAGTTAAGGAATCATTAATTCAAGCACCATCCAGCTACCTTAAGAAATAGATTTAAAAAACAATAATTTGTAAAGCTATTTCATAACTATCATAATACAAAAGGGGGCAACATTTTTTGCTGCCCCCTTTTGAAATTTTATTTACAAGATTAAGCAAAAGCTTACTGCACCACAAATTTAAATCGCGAAGAAGAAGATCCATCTTTTGCTACCAGAATAGCCACATACGTACCGGCAGCCAGTCTTTCACTAAAGGTTACTTTCATTGTGCCATCTGCATCCCAACTAGTCTGATACCCTACCGATCTGCCTA